>CBFGTN010000133.1:0-1565 GCA_965652075.1 uncultured bacterium | reverse complement strand
ATCCCGCAGTACCGCCTGCCGAAGGGCTGGATGGACCGCGAGCTGAACCACGTGTGGGAGCTCGGCGCGACGCTCAGGCCGAACATGCGGCTCGGGCGCGACTTCCACATCGGCGACATCATCGACGACTACGACGCGGTCTATGTCGGCATCGGCTGCTACAAGCCGAACGAGCTCGGCATCCCCGGCGAGTTCGCCGATGGAACGGTCAACGCGCTCGAGAATCTCTACAACTCGACCCGCGGCATCCCCGTCCCGCGCCTGAAGGGCGCGCGGGTGGTCGTCATCGGCGGCGGCTTCACGGCCATCGACTGCACCCGGACCTCGGTTCGCCAGGGCGCCGCCGAGGTCACCCTCGTCTACCGCCGCGACCTCAAGGACATGCCCGCCGCTGACGAGGCCCACGAGGCGATCGAGGAGGGCGCGCGGCTGATCTTCCAGGCGGCGCCGGTCCGGATCGTGACCGACGAGAACGACAAGGTGACCGGCGTCGAGTTCCAGCGCATGAAGCTCGGCGCGCCGGACGAGCAGGGCCGCCGCCGCCCGGAGCCGATGGCCGGGACGGAGTTCATCGTCGAGTGCGACACCGTCCTGGGCGCGATCGGCCAGGGCCCGGACCTGGGGTGGATCGAGTCGGAGCCGGAGGAGATCCGTTCGAGGCTCGTCGTCAGCCGCCGCGGCACGCTCGAGGCGGAGGAGCACATCTTCCGCACCGACGTCCCGAAGGTGTTCGCCTCCGGGGACGTGCGAACCGGCGCCGCGACGGTGGTCGAGGCGATTGGCGAGGCGCGACGCGCCTCGTACGCCATGGACTACTGGCTGCGCGGCCACGACCTCGACGACCCGCAGGTCCGCCGCATCGTCACCGAGCCACAGCCGAACTTCCTGACGATCGTCCCGTTCACCGACGACGTGAAGGAGCCGCAGGCGGTCATGGGCAAGCTCGGCGCGGCCGAGCGCAAGACGAACTTCAACGAGTACGAGTTCGGCTACACGCACGAGCAGGCGATGGCGGAGGCGTCGCGCTGCCTGCAGTGCACGTGCGAGGCGATCGGCCACTGCGACCTGCGCGAGGCGGCGATCGAGTACGAGACGACGCTGAACATGGCGATCGACGAGCGCTCGATCCAGGACAACCCGTACGTCGGCGTCAACCACGGCTACGGCCGCGACGAGACGCACTCGTTCATCCTGCGCGACTACAGCCGCTGCATCGACTGCGGCCGGTGCGCCCAGGTCTGCAAGGACATCGTCGGCGCCGGCTGCTACGACTTCATCGGCAAGGGCTTCGACTCGCTCGTCACGACCGCCGACTTCGTGTCGCTCAACGAGACGCCGTGCGTCTCCTGCGGCCGATGCGCCGAGACCTGCCCGGTCGGCGCGCTCATGCCGCGGCCGCGCATCCTCGAGACCTACCAGCTCGACGTGTCGCGCTGCATCTTCTGCGGCATCTGCGCCGATGCCTGCCCGTACGACGCCCTGCGCTGCGGCCCCGAGTTCGAGTTCAGCGAGTACCAGCGCGACCTGCCGATGCTCGACATCCTCGAGATGTCCGACCGGGAGCG
>CBFGTN010000132.1:0-1609 GCA_965652075.1 uncultured bacterium | reverse complement strand
CCGCGGAGGGTCGAGCCCTCCTTGCCGATGTCGGTGAGGAAGATCTCGCCGACCGAGCCGTCGTCGTACATGCCGGCCGTGATGTAGCCCTCGTGGCCGCCGAGCGAGAACTTGTGCGTGATCGACTGGCGCTCGCGCGGCATCCGGCGCCGCTGCGGGCCCGCGTCCTCGCGCGCCTGCTTGACCGCCTCGGACACCGCCTCGTCGACGATCGCGGCGATCTGCGCCTCCGGCACGAGCTTCTCGCCGTCGGGCGTCACATAGCCGCCCTCACCGGCCTCGACCGCCGCCGGGATCGACTTCTCCTTCTGCGCGTCGGTGCGCAGCGCCTGCGCGGTCTTCGACCCGTCGCGGTAGATCGCCAGCGCCTTGACGCCGAGCTTCCACGACTGGATGTAGGCCTCCGCGATGTCCTCCACCGTCGCCGTCTGCGGCAGGTTGACGGTCTTGGAGATCGCGCCGGACAGGAACGGCTGCACCGCGCCCATCATCTTGATGTGGCCCTTGTGCGAGATCGCGCGCTCGCCGACCGCCACGTCGAACACCTCGAGGTGGTCGGGGTTGAGCCCCGGCGCCCCCACGATCGTCCCGTTGTCGGTGATGTGCGCCTCGATCGCCTTGACCTGCTCGGCGGAGTAGCCCAGCGTGTCCAGCGCCATCGGGATCGTGCGGTTGGCGATCACCATCGTGCCGCCGCCGACGAGCTCCTTGTACTTGACGAGCGAGAAGTCCGGCTCGATGCCGGTCGTGTCGCAGTCCATCAGGAACGAGATCGTGCCCGTGGGCGCGAGCACCGTCGCCTGCGCGTTGCGGTAGCCGTAGAGCTCGCCGACCGCGACCGCCTCGTTCCAGCTCTCGCGCGCGGCGGCCAGCAGCGAGCCGTCCTCGCAGGTGGCGTCCGGGATCGCGTACGACGCGTCCCGGTGCATCCGCATGACGTTGTTGTGCGCCTCGCGGTTGTCCTGGTAGCGGTCGTACGGCCCGATGCCCGCGGCGACCTTGGCCGACTGCAGGTAGGCGCGGCCGGTCATCAGCGCCGTGATGGCGGCGGCGGTGCCGCGGCCGGCGTCCGAGTCGTAGGGCACTCCGTTCGCCATCAGGTAGGCGCCGAGGTTGGCGTAGCCGAGGCCGAGCTGGCGGAACGCGCGCGCGTTCTCCCCGATCTCCTTCGTCGGGTAGCTCGACGGGCCGACGATGATCTCCTGCGCGAGGAAGACGATGTCGACCGCGTGGTTGAAGCGCTTGACGTCGAGCGTGCCGTCGGCGCGCCGGAACTTCATCAGGTTGAGCGACGCCAGGTTGCACGCCGAGTCGTCGACGTGCATGTACTCCGAGCACGGGTTCGACGCGTTGATGCGCCCCGAGTTCGGGCACGTGTGCCACTGGTTGATCGTCGTGTCGTACTGGACGCCCGGGTCGGCGCAGCGCCACGCCGCCTCGGAGATCTCGCGCATCAGCTCGCGCGCGGGGACCGGCTCGCCGACCGGCTCGCCGGTCGAGCGCGAGAGCAGGCGCCACTCCTCGTCCTGCTCGACCGCGTGCATGAACTCGTCCGTGACGCGGACCGAGTTGTTGGCGTTCTGGTACTGGATCGACTGGAAGCCGTCGC
>CBFGTN010000131.1:0-1798 GCA_965652075.1 uncultured bacterium | reverse complement strand
TCGCTAGCATGGCGGCGTGACGACCGCAGCCGCTCCAACCGCGCTCGACCGGCTCTCCGAGGCCTACTGGGAGGCGTGGCTCGGCCGCCATCCGACGTTCGCGACGGCCATCGGCGATCGACGCTTCGACGATCGCCTCGAGGACGAATCGTCGGCCGCGAGAGACGCATGGCGCGCGCTGCTCGACGGCTTCGAGCGGGAGCTGGCGGACGTCGGTGACGACGGCGACCTGACGACTCGCGCCGCGCTCGACGACGCGCTGGGCGTCGACCGGGCCATGCTCGACGCGGACGCGCCCGCGTTCACGGTCGACCCGATGAACGGGCCTCAGGTCGAGCTCCTGAATATCCCGTCCTACCAGCCGCTGCGCTCGACCAGGGAGGCGGCGGCGCTCCTCGAGCGCTGGCGGGCGATGCCCGCCTATCTCGACCAGGCGGTCGCCGACCTGCGCCGAGGTGCCGCCGAGGGGCGGACGCCGGTCAAGATGCTCTGCACAAAGGTCGTCCAGCAGCTCGACGAGATCCTGGCGAAGCCCGACGAGGAGTGGCCCCTCGCCGGCCCCGGGCTCGAGATGCCGGAGATTCGCGATCGGCTCATCGAGATCATCGGCGGCGAGATCCGGCCGGCATTCGAGCGCTATCGCGCAGTCATCGTCGACGAGCTGGCGCCGGTCGCGCGTCCCGACGAGCGGCCCGGGCTGACGCACATCCCCGGCGGCGACGAGTCGTACCGTCACCTCGTCCGGGCGCACACCTCGCTGGAGCTTGGGGCGGAAGAGGTCCATGCGATCGGACTCGAGGAGATCCGCCGGATCGACGCTGAGTTCGTCGAGCTCGGCACTCGCCTGCTCCGGACCGACGGGCTCGCGGCGACCCTTCGCGCGCTCCGCGAGGACCCCGCGCTGCACTTCAGCACCCGCGACGAGATCGAGGCGAGCGCGCGGGCGTCGCTCGAGCGGGCGAACGCCGCCATCGGCGACTGGTTCGGACGACTGCCGAAGGCGGCCTGCGAGGTCGTCGTCATGCCCGAGCACGAGGAGAAACATTCGACGATCGCGTACTACCGAGATCCCGCCGCCGACGGCAGCCGGCCCGGCCAGTACTACATCAACACGTATGCGCCGGAGACGCGGCCACGCTACGAGGCGGAGACGCTCGCCTTCCACGAGTCGGTTCCTGGACACCACCTCCAGCTCGCGATCGCGCAGGAGGTCACCGAGCTGCCGGCATTCCGCCGCTTCAACGGCAGCACCGCCTACGTCGAGGGCTGGGGCCTGTACGCCGAGCGTCTGTCCGAGGAGATGGGGCTGCTGTCCGGCGAGATGGATCGGTTCGGGGTCCTGAGCTTCGACGCCTGGCGTGCCTCGCGGCTGGTGGTCGACACCGGCATGCATGCGCTCGGCTGGACGCGGCAGCAGGCGATCGACTTCATGACCGAGCACACCGCGCTCGGCGAGAACAACATCGCCAACGAGGTGGACCGATACATCAGCTACGCCGGGCAGGCCCTCGCGTACAAGCTCGGCCAGCTCGAGCTCCTGCGGCTGCGCTCGGAGGCACGCGATCGGCAGGGCGACCGCTTCGACATTCGCGGGTTCCACGACAGCGTGCTGGAGCAGGGCGCCCTGCCGATGCCGGTCCTGCGCGGCGTCGTCGAGCGGACGCTGACGTAGGGCGATGGTCGACCGACGCGACCCCTGGCGAATCCTCCAGGTCCAGCCGGATGCCGACCCGGACGTCGTCCGTGCCGCCTACCGCGTGCTCGCCCGGAAGGTCCATCCCGACGCCTCGTCGCCGAT
>CBFGTN010000130.1:0-1805 GCA_965652075.1 uncultured bacterium | reverse complement strand
TCGCGGCTGCGGCCGGGCGAGTTCTTCGCGCTGCCCCAGTCGCCGCAGCAGCTCAAGCAGCTGCTGATGGTCGCCGGCTACGACCGCTACTACCAGCTCGCCCACGCGTACCGCGACGAGGACCTGCGCGGCGACCGGCAGCCGGAGCACACGCAGGTCGACCTCGAGATGAGCTTCGTCTCGGAGGACGACGTCATCTCGACCGTCGAGCGCGTCGTCACGCGCGTCGCCAAGGAGGTGCTCCCGGATCGGCCGCTCCTGAACGAGCCCTTTCCGCGCCTGACCTTCACCGAGGCCATGGACCGATACGGGTCGGACAAGCCCGACATCCGCTTCGGCATGGAACTGACCGAGCTGACCGATGCCGTCCGAGACGTCGACTTCCGGGTCTTCGCCGAGCCGATCGCTGCCGGCGGCGCCGTCTTCGCGATCACCGCGCCCGGCAGGGCAGACGACTCACGCAGGCAGCTGGACGAGCTGACCGACCTGGCCAAGCGCCACGGCGCGAAGGGCCTCGTCCACCTCGCCGTGCAGGCGGACGGCTCGTTCCACGGCCCGGCAGCGAAGTTCCTGGAGGGCCACGAGTCGGCGGTCCTCGCAGCGACCGGTGCCGAGGCCGGTGACCTCCTGCTCATCGTCGCCGACGCGGACAGGATCGCCGCGGCCGAGGCGCTCGGGCACGTGCGCGTCGAGATGGGGGATCGACTCGGCCTCCGCCAGCCCGGCGTCCTCTCGTACGTCTGGGTCCACCGCTTCCCGATGTTCAGCTGGGACGAGGTCGGGCAGCGCTGGGACGCGACCCACAATCCGTTCAGCGCCCCCGTTCCGGAGGACGTGCCGCTGCTCGACACGGACCCCGGAGCCGTCCGCGCGCAGCAGTACGACCTCGCGCTCAACGGCTGGGAGTCCGGCGGCGGATCGATCCGGATCCATCAGCGGCCGTTGCTGGAGAAGGCGTTCGCGCTCCAGGGGCACACCCTCGACGGGATGCGCGACCAGTTCGGAGCGCTGCTCGACGCGCTCGAGTACGGGGCGCCGCCGCACGGCGGGATCGCGATCGGGCTCGACCGGTGGGCCGCGCTCTACGCCGAGGTCGACAACATCCGCGAGGTCATGGCGTTCCCGAAGACCCAGTCCGGCGCCGACCTGATGATGGACGCCCCGTCACCGATCGCGCCCGAGCAGCTCGACGAGCTGCGCCTGCGCATCGAGGAGCCGCCTCGAAACGAGTGATGTCGTTCGGTCGCTGCGCCGCGGAGATCTCCCAGCAGACGGACGACGAGCTCGGATCGCTCGAGGCGCCCGGCTCCTCGCTGCATCCTCGCCCACGGCGGCGCGCCGAGGAATAAGGCACCCGCCAGCCGCGAAATACGGTATCCACCCGATGATCGGGAGGGTCGACCGGACCAATCCTTGGTTCAGACGCCGCCACACGACGGCGACTCAGAACCGATCAGGAGGTCCCCGATGTACCCGGTCAGCACCATCTCTCCCCTCAAGTCGGCATTCCTCGCCATCGCGCTCCTGGCCCTCGTGGCCGCGGGCCTCGCGATCCGTGGCGCGACGGCGGGCAGCGTCCCGCTGGGCGTGGCCGACGACTTCGGCACGCGCCATCCCGTCGTGGCCCAGGCTCCGCGCCTCACGACGAACGACGACTACGGCACCCGCATCCTGGCGGCGGCGCAGGTCAAGCTCACGACGAACGACGACTTCGGCACCCGCCACATCGCGAAGGCGATGCAGCTCGGCCCGAACGACGACTTCGGCACCCGCCACATCGCGAAGGCGATGCAGCTCGGCCCGAA
>CBFGTN010000129.1:0-2151 GCA_965652075.1 uncultured bacterium | reverse complement strand
CGCTCGCCGGCGCCTTCAACGCGACGTACGCGGGGCTGACGTTCATCGCCTACGGGCTCGCCGTCGCCCGAAGCGACGCGTTTCCCCGATGGCTGGGCTGGATCGCGGTCGTTGCGGGGACGTTCTCGGTCCTCGCCGGCGGCTTCCAGGCGCTGAGCGGTCAGCCGACGACGACGTCTCTTGTCCTCACGATCGTCGGCCCGACGGTGATCGTTGTCTGGATGATGGCGATGGGAGTCCTGATGGGACGGGCGGCGACTCGTCGCTAGTGCTCGACGTCGCCCTTCGGCAGGATGTCGGGCGGCCTCCGACGGCGGCGGGTGACGCGCGACAGCGCTGAGGCGACCCCGCGGGGCTCGGACGCGCGCAGGCGGTCGACCGAGTAGTCGACGAAGCCCGGCGGAACCTGCCAGCCGGGATCCAGCGGTCGGTCGATGCCGCTGCGGACCATGAGGAACAGCTCCGGCTCCGTGCTGGAGTCGAGCAGCCGCGCGATCCCCGAGCTCTGCGCGATCCCGACCGCCGCTCGGTAGATGTGGTCGTACCAGTGGCGGGCCGCCTCCGGCGGCGGCACCAGCCGGCCCTCCTGCCTCGAGAGGTCGTAGGCGTGGGCCTTCATGGACTCCTCGAGATCGATGTAGCCGTCGACGTCGCCAAGTGGGAACCGGGCGTCGGGAACGGCCACGTCGAGCCCGGTCACCCGGCGGAATCGGTCCTCCCGCGCGGTGTTCTGGATCTCCTGCATCGTGGTTCCGCCGGCGAGGTGGAAGCGGCTGGCGAAGCGCCCGACCTCCGCGTCGATCTGCTCCCGGCCTTCGGCAACGGCCAGCGACAGGCGTTTGTGCCCGTCAACGACGAAGTAGGCATGGTCGACCTGGTAGACGCTGATCGCCGTGTCCGCCGCGTCCGGTCGGGCCGCCTTGATCTGCGCGAGCACCTTGCGCAGCCGCTGCGTTCGCGGCCGAAAGCAGCCGTCGAACTCGTGCGCCCGGCCCATCGAACCGATGATCTGGTCGATCGCGATCTCCTGGACGCCGATATCGACACGCGTTCCGAGCTGCAGCCGGCGCCGCACTTCCTCGAACTCCAGGAGCGAACCGCAGTCGGACGACCGCCTCCGTCGGGCCATGCGCCCATGGTAGGACCGAAGGCCCTGGGCGAGCAGTGTCGTCAGTACACCTCGTCGTGAGACCCGGTTCGCGGTATGGTACCCTACGTAGGGTATGCGCAAGACATCGGTCTACCTGAGCGAGCGGGAGGCGGAGCAGCTGCGGCTGCTGTCGCTTCGTGAGGGCCGTCCCCAGGCCGAGCTGATCCGCGAGGGGGTGCGGCGGGTCATCGCGGAGGCCGACCCGGCGCGCCGGCGGTACCGCAGCCTCGGCAGGGGACGCGGCGGCGGGGAGCCATACGCGCCCTGGCCACCCGGCGACGTCTACGACAAGTCGATGGGCGAGCGCTGATGGCCTTGGTGATCGACGCCGGAGCGCTCTACGCGCAAGCCGATGCCGACGAGCCGCGCCATGCATCGGTGGCCGCGGCGCTCCAGGGCGAGCGCGACGCGCTCGTGACCACCGAGCTCGCCGTCGCCGAGGCGGATTACCTCATCCTCCAGCGGCTCGGCGTGGACGTCGAGCTGGCGTTCATCGACGACCTCGCCGAGGGGACGTTCATCGTCGAGTGTTTGAGCCGCGAGGAGATGCGGATCGCTCGCGGACTGGTCGAGCGCTATCGCGACCTTCGCATCGGTCTGGCCGATGCGTCGATCGCCGTCCTTGCCGACCGGTACCGGACAACCCGGCTGCTGACGTTCGACGAGCGTGCGTTCCGCGCGATCACGCCCATCGCCGGCGGCACCTTCACCCTCCTGCCTGCCGATTCGTAGTGGTATGCCTACAACGATGCTGACGGTCCCCGAGGCGGCACGACGCCTCCGCCGCAACCCCGAGACGGTTCGGCGCTGGATTCGCGAGGGTCGCCTGCGGTCCACGAAGGTTGGAACCCAGCATTTCGTCGAGGAGGCTGACCTGGACGCGCTCCATCCGGACACCCTCCTCCCGGCTCCGGCTGGCTGGTGGGCGGAGAGTCACACCGGCGAGCCACTGCCGGACTTCATGGCCGTCCTTCGCCGACAGCGCACCGAGCACTGAGCAC
>CBFGTN010000128.1:0-2203 GCA_965652075.1 uncultured bacterium | reverse complement strand
GGAGCGCCCCGAGGATCTCGAGCTCGACGCGGTCCTTCGGGCGACCCGCGGCGCGCTTCATCCGGATCAGGTCCTCCAACGATGCGACCCGGACGACGAGGCCGTCGTCCAACTCGGCGTCGACGGCGTTGGCGGCCAGATCGTCGAAACCGTCGACACCCGCCGGTGTCCCGAGGATGTCGAGCGCACCAAAGTCGGTGCTGAACGTGAACGTATCGCCGCGCTCGAGCGTGCGGCGATCCGGGTGGAACGGCAGGTCGCGCGGCGCGCCTCGCAGCACGGTCCCCAGCTCGCCGAGCACCGCGGCCAGGCGTTCGAGGTTGTCCCGATCGCGGGCGTAGCAGATGTCGATGTCGGCGGTCAGCGTCGGCGACCCGTGAGCCTTCGCGGCCAGTCCACCGATCAGGACGAATCGGACCTCGTGAGCCTGCAGCCGGCGAAGGATGTGGACTGGGTCGAAACGCGGACCGGTCACGTTCGCACGCGGATCGATGGCATCGCGTTCGCCTCTGCTGCGGCGAGGAGGATGCGCTCCTCTGGTGTCAGCCGCAGCCGCTCGCGGATGAGGGACCGGTCGACACCCTCGCCAAGCCGCCGTTCGACGGCCAGCTCGTGGCCAGTCGCGCCGAGCAGCTTGCTCAGGGTGGCGGCGCGCGGCGACACCAAGCCGGCCTCGATACGGCCGACGGTCGCCTGGGGCACCGATGCAGCCAGTGCCAGCTCGCGCTGCGACATGCGCGCCCGCCGGCGTGCTGCCCGGAGCATCCTGCCTGTGTCCATCGGCCGTATGATAGCATCTCTGCTATCACAGCCGCGAACGATCGGTCCCCCACGCTCGCGGTACTTCCGTGCGGGAAGGCAATGGCAGCCCGCGCTGCTAGGTTGGCTGCATGGAATTCTTCGGCTCCGTCGCCGGTCGGGTCGTGGTCCTCGCCCTGGCCGCCGCGCTGGTCGCGGGGACCCTCTGGATGATCCGGCGCACGCAGACCGGGCCTCGACGGCGGGTCCGCGTCGTGGGCGTCGGCGGTGCTGGAGCCAACGCCATTGACGCGATGAAGCGCGCCGGCATGAGCGACGTCGACTTCGTCGCGGTCAACACCGATGTCGGGGCGCTGAACCGATCGACGGCGGGGACGAAGATCGTCATCGGTCGCTCGACGACCGCTGGCCTGGGTGCCGGCGGTGACGTCAGCGCCGGGGAGTCGGCGGCGCGGGAAGCCGCGGAGGCGATCGGTCAGGCGATCGACGGGTCGGATCTCGTCGTGATCGTCGCCGGCCTCGGCGGCGGCACCGGCTCGGGAGCAGCCCCGGTCGTTGCCGAGATCGCCGGCGGGAAGGGCATGCTGACCCTGGCGGTCGTCACGAAGCCGTTCGCGTTCGAGGGCTCGCGCAAGGCGCGCGCCGCGCAGGACGCGGAGGCGGCGCTGGCGGGACTCGTCGATGCGGTCGCCACGATCCCGAACGACGACGTCCGCACCACCACGCCGGCCGACGTCACCGTGGAGGACGCGTTCCGCGCGATCGACGAGGCCGTCCATCGCAACGTCGCCGAGATCGTCGAGATGGTCGCCGTTCCCGGCCGCATCAACCTCGACTTCGCCGATGCCCGTGCCGTCCTTCACGGTGGCGGTGCCGCGGCGATGGGCTCCGGCCGCGCCTCCGGCGAGAACCGCGCGGCCGATGCGGCACGCTCGGCGATCGTCGCCACCCGCCTGAACGACGGCATCCGTGGCGCGCGATCGGTCCTCGTGAACGTCAGCGGCTCGCGGCGACTGCGGCTGTCCGAGCTCGACGCGGTGGCCGAGACGGTCCTCGAGGCCACGGGCCGCGAGACGAACCTGATCTTCGGTGTCGGCGTCCGACCCAAGCTCGCCGATGAGCTGCAGGTCACGATCGTCGCGACCCGTGGAGCGGCATGGGCATCCGCCTCGAAGACGGAACCCACGCCGGTGGCGGAAACCACCGCGGCGACCACCACGGCCACCGCGCTGCCCGAGCCAGAGGCGAAGACGGCCGAGCCGACCATCTCATCGGCCGCGCCGCCGGCGCCGAAGGCAGTGCGGGCCGCGGACATCACGGCCACGATCCCGAGCGTCTCCGAGGTCAACGAGAAGCACGTGTTCGAGGCCAACGCCGATCCCGAGGAGTCGGTCGAGGCCGAGTCGGACGAGTGGAAGCCGGTCTGGCTCCGCAAGCGCGCCGC
>CBFGTN010000127.1:0-2470 GCA_965652075.1 uncultured bacterium | reverse complement strand
ACTGCCCTGATAAGGCAGAGGTCTCTGGTTCGAGTCCAGAAACGCCCACCACCTCCTCCCTCGACCGATGGAGCGCCGTGTCCTCTGAACGGGCCGCAACCGGCATCCCGGCGAGCGACGCGCGCGCGACCGGCGTCCTCGACGAGCCGAACGAGGGCCGTGAGCTGTACGCCTCGCTCGCAGGCGCCGTCTACGCTCGACACCCCGTGCGCACGCATCTGGTGACGGCCGCGGATCCGGACGCGAGCGCCCTCGTCGCGCGGTATGCGGCGCCGCTGGGCGACGACGTCCGCCTGGTGGCCGTCAGCGAGCGGATGGTCGCGATCACCCAGGGTCGTTCCTACCCGATCGCGGACATCCGGCCGGGTCGCCTGGCGCGCCTGCTCGAGCGATTCGTGACGCGGCCCGGCTATGGCATCGGGCTCGGATCCGCCGAGACGATGGAGCTCGCGATCCGCGAGGTCGGTGCACCGCGCATCCTGTTCGCGGCGGCCGCGTCGGCCGTGACGAAGCCGTTCGGCGTCCACGGCGTCTTCTACCGCCTCGCGGGTCCCCAGGCGAAGGCGATCGACGGCCCGACGAGCTACACGATCCCGCCGTACAACCAGGCCGCCACGCTCGGTCCCCGGGATCCCGACGCCGCAGCGCGGGCCATCGCCGCCGCCATCGACGTCCCGGTCGCCATCATCGACGCCAACGACGCGGGCTGCGCGGTCCTCGGCGCGAGCCCGGGCGTCGACCGCGGCTTCGTCGAGCGGCTCTTCGCCGACAACCCGCTCGGGCAGGCGCGCGAGCAGACGCCGATCGCCGTCGTCCGCGAGGTCGAGTGGCCGGCCGGGCGCGAGCTGCCGCCGGAGCCGCGACGGCGTCTCACCCCTCCCTGAGGACGGCATGCGCCCTCCCGAGCTGATCCTCACCCTGTCGTGTCCCGATCGGCGCGGGATCGTCCACGCCGTCGCGCGCCTCATCGCCGATGGAGGCGGCAACATCCTCGACAGCCAGCAGTTCGGCGACCCCGATGCGGGGGCGTTCTTCATGCGCGTTCACTTCGCCGACGAGGCCGATGCCGGTGTCGGCGCCTGGCGCGACGCCATCGGCCCGGTCGCCGACGAGTTCGCGATGCGCTGGGAGCTCCACGACACGGGCCACCGTCCGCGGATCCTCGTCGCCGTCTCGCGTGAGGATCACTGCCTCAACGACCTGCTGTACCGATGGCGCTCCGGGGCGATCGCCGGCGACGTCGTGGGCGTCGCGTCGGCACGGATCGACCACGACGCGCTCGTGGCCGGCTACGGCCTGCCGGTGCACCGCCTGCCCACTCCGGACGCCGACCGTGCCGAGCGCGACCGACGATTCCTGCAGCTCGTCGAGGACGAGCGCGTCGAGCTCGTCGTCCTCGCCCGCTACATGCAGATCCTCGGGCCAGAGGCGTGCCGCGCCCTCCGCGGTCGGGCGATCAACATCCACCACTCGTTCCTGCCCTCGTTCAAGGGCGCGCGGCCCTACGCGCAGGCCCACGCCCGCGGCGTGAAGCTGATCGGCGCAACCGCGCACTACGTGACGGAGGATCTCGACGAGGGGCCGATCATCGAGCAGGAGGTCGCGCGCGTCGACCACGCCCACAGCGTCGCCGAGCTCGCCCGTGTCGGCCGGGACGTCGAGTGCGTGGCGCTCGCGCGGGCGGTGCGCTGGCACGTCGAGCACCGGGTCCTGCTGCACGGCGACCGGACGGTCGTTTTCCGGTAGCATGCAGCCGCGCGTGGGGATGTAGCTCAGCTGGGAGAGCACCTCCTTTGCAAGGAGGGGGTCAGGGGTTCGAGTCCCCTCATCTCCACCAGGTTCCACCACCGAACAGATGTGCTATTCTGTTCGTCCCGCAGCCGTCGCCGCGGCGGTGAAAACGGTCCGGTTGACCGTCTCGCACGGCGGGTGATACAGTATCGCGGCTCTCGCGGGGAGACCGCCATCTCCTCGCGATCGTTGTGACAAGCCCCACATGTGGACATCGGTCCGTTGACCGCTGCGTGCAACCGCGTGTTGCACCCATCGGTCAGCGGAAGCCGCTGGGCGGACGCGCGAGCGACCGTCACGACCTTACCAATCGAAGAGTGGAAGCATCGATTTCGTCGAGGATGAATCCGACGCGACCGCAGTCGTGGCGCAGGCCAGCACCGTGCTAGCCGCGTGAACGCTGTAGGTCAAGCTACTAAGAGCATGCGGTGGATGCCTTGGCGCCAAGAGCCGACGAAGGACGTGGCAGGCAGCGAAATGCTTCGGGGAGTTGCGAGCAAGCGTTGATCCGGAGATCTCCGAATGGGGAAACCCCCCTGGGGTAATGCCCAGGGACGCGCGATTGAATCCATAGATCGCGTTGAGGACACCGAGGGAACTGAAACATCTAAGTACCTCGAGGAGCAGAGAACATTCCGTGAGTAGTGGCGAGCGAAAGCGGAGAAGCCCAAACCGTGGC
>CBFGTN010000126.1:0-2692 GCA_965652075.1 uncultured bacterium | reverse complement strand
GAGTGCGGCGCATGCTCGGTCCTGGTCGACGGCGCGGTCGTCGACGCCTGCCTCGTGCCCGTGAGCCAGGCGGCCGGGGCATCGGTCCTGACCGTCGAGGGACTGGCGCCGGAGGGCACGCTCGGCGTGCTGCAGCAGGCGTTCCTGGAGACCGGCGGCGCCCAGTGCGGGATCTGCACGCCGGGGATGCTCGTCGCCGGCGAGGCGTTCCTGGCCTCCGGCGCGAGCCCGACCGAGGAGAACATCCGCGAGGCGATCGCCGGCAACCTGTGTCGCTGCACCGGCTACACGAAGATCATCGATGCGATCGCCCTGGCCGCCGAACGGAGGACGCACGCATGACCGCCGAACGCGAGAGCTTCGCCGATGCGCTCGAGGAGCGCGACATCACGCTGGCGCTGACGCCGGCCCAGCTGATCCTGGTCGTGCTCGGCCTGTGGCTGCTGATCCGTGTCATTCGCGCGATGCGTCGCTGACGAAGTCGACCGATGCCGAACGCTGTCGAGCCGGCCTCCGAGTCCCCGACTCGGCTGCAGGCGGCGTACGCGCTCCTGGCCGATGCGGATGGCGCGCCATGGCGCCCTGTCGCCGGCGGCACCGACCTCATGGTCCAGGTCACCGGCGAGATCGGCGAGGCGCCCGAGCGCGTCCTCGACATCTGGGCACTCGACGAGCTGCGCGGGATCGGGGTCGAGTCCGATGCGCTCGTGCTCGGCGCCCTGACGACGTACACCGAGATTCGCGGCTCACCGGTCGTTGCCGAGTTCCTGCCGGCGCTCGTCGAGGCGGCCGCGACGATCGGCGCGGCGCAGATCCAGAACCGCGGCACGATCGGCGGCAACGTCGTCAACGCCTCCCCAGCCGGCGATACGCTGCCGCTCCTCCTTGCCTGCGGCGCCGAGATGGTGCTCGGCTCCGCCGAGGGAGAGCGGACGGTGCCGGCGGACGCCTTCTGGCCGTCGTATCGGACGACCGCGCGGCGGGACGACGAGCTGCTCATCCGGATCCGGATCCCGCTCGTGCCCGACCGCCAGGTGCGCTTCCGCAAGGTCGGCACCCGACGGGCGCAGGCGATCAGCAAGGTCGTCATGGCCCTCGCCTGGCGTGCGCCGGCGGACTCCGATCCGTGGGCCGACGTGCGCCTCGCCCTCGGCTCGGTTGCCGCCACGACGGTCCGCGCTCCGGCGACCGAGGCAGTCCTCGAGGGCGCCCGGCCCACGCGCGAAACCGCCGATGCGGCCGCGGCGGCGCTTGTCGGCGAGATTGCCCCGATCGACGATGTCCGCTCGACGGCGGACTACCGGCGCGCCGTCGCCGGCCGTGTCCTGCATCGGCTCATCCGCGATGCCGGAGGCTGGTGAGCGGCCGATGTCGCCCGTCCAGCGGCCCACGCGCGAGCAGGTCACGATCTTCGACACGGCCGCCGGCTTCCGTGCCTGGCTCGACGCGAACCACGACACCGCCCCTGAGGTGTTCGTGGGGTACTACCGCGCAGCGTCAGGCACGTCGGCGATGAGCTACGCCGAGTCCGTCGAGGAGGCGCTCTGCTACGGCTGGATCGACGGGATCACGTTCAGGATCGACGACGAGGTCTACGCGACACGGTTCACGCCGCGGCGGCGGACGTCGAACTGGAGCGCGCCGAACATCGCGAAGGTCGCCGAGCTCACCAGGGCCGGTCGGATGCATCCGGCCGGCCTCCGCGCGTTCGAGGAGCGCAAGGCGCCGACGTAGACTCGGGCACGCCCGGCCTGCTCGGTCCGCTACCCTTCGGCCGCCGACCGATCGCGTCCGAGGCCATCGGCGGCATCACGGAGTGTTGAGGTGGACTGGTTGACGTTCGGCGTCCAGTGGCTGCACGTGCTGCTCGGCATCGTGTGGTTCGGGTATGCGATCTCGATCTACTTCCTGGTGGCGCCCGCCCTCGCCGAGCTTCCCGAGAACCAGGGGCGCATCGCGAACTCGCGACTCGGTCAGATCGGGAAGCGGGTCTTCCCGATCGTCAGCGTGCTCGTCATCCTGCTCGGCATCCTGCGCGGCACGGTCTTCGGGCGAATCGACTCGATCGACGCGCTGCTCACCACGTACGGGATCCTGTGGCTGCTCGCCCTCGTGCTCACGGCCGCGCTGGTCTTCACCGGCGCGCGGTACATCGGGCCGATGACCGAGGGCCTGAAGGACGCGCCCGACTACCCTGCCGCGGTCCAGCGCCTTCGCGCGGTCAGCCGCATCGACCTCGGGATCTTCGGCGTCGTCTTCACCTGCATGATCCTCATGCGCTTCCAATGAGCATCGTCCCCGGGTTCACGATGGAGCCGATGGTCGGCGACCCCGACGACCATCGGCCGAACACGATGTGGACCCTCCTCACCGACCCCGGCGACGAGCACGGCCGCGTCGAGCACCTCGCCGTCATCCGTGAGGCGATCGCCGTTGGCGACGCGATCCCGCTGCACACCCACGATGTCGACGAGGCGATCACGATCCTCGCAGGGACCGGCATCGGTCGGCTCGGCGACGCTCGACGACGCGTGGAGGCCGGGGCCGTCGTGTTCATCCCCGCCGGAGTCCCGCATGGAACGATCAACGACGGCGACGAGGCACTCGAGGTTCACGCCGTGTTTCCGGCGACGACGATCGAGATCGCAATGCTGGAACGGAACCCCGCACCGGGGACAGAGGACGACGCACC
>CBFGTN010000125.1:0-2932 GCA_965652075.1 uncultured bacterium | reverse complement strand
GCTGCGCGCCGACGTTGCTGGTCATGATGATGATCGTGTTGCGGAAGTCGACGCGTCGGCCCTTCGCATCGGTCAGGTGGCCGTCCTCGAGGATCTGGAGCAGGATGTTGAAGACCTCGGGATGCGCCTTCTCGATCTCGTCGAGGAGCACGACCGAGTAGCTCTTGCGGCGGACCGCCTCCGTCAGCTGGCCGCCCTCGTCGAAACCGACGTAGCCGGGTGGCGCGCCGACGAGACGCGACACGTTGTGGCGCTCCATGAACTCGCTCATGTCGATCTTGATGAGCGCGTCCTCGCTGCCGAACATGAACTCCGCCAGCGCCCGCGCCAGCTCGGTCTTGCCGACGCCCGTCGGCCCGCTGAAGATGAACGACCCGATCGGCCGGCGCGGATCCTTGATCCCCGCGCGCGCCCGACGGACGGCACGGCTGATGGTCTGGATCCCCTCCTCCTGGCCGATGTAGCGCTTGTGGAGGGCCTCCTCCATGTGCAGCAGCCGCTCGGTCTCCTCGGTCGAGAGCCGCACGACCGGGATGCCGGTCCACATGCTGACGACCTGGGCGATGTCCTCGTCGGTGACGACCGGCACGTCCTTCGACTGGTCCTCGTGCCACTTCGCCCGGAGCTCCTCGATCGCCTCCTTGCCCTGCGCCTCCTCGTCGCGCAGCCGCGCCGCGGCCTCGTAGTCCTGGCCGGCGATCGCCTCGTCCTTCTGGCGCGTGATCTCCTCGAGCGCCAGCTGGGCCTCCTTGATCTCCGCCGGGGCCGATGCGGACCGCAGCCGGACCCGCGACCCCGCCTCGTCGACGAGGTCGATCGCCTTGTCGGGCAGCGCGCGATCCGCGACGTAGCGAACCGAGAGGTTCACCGCGGCGTGGAGCGCCTCGTCGCTGATCTTCACGTGGTGGTGCTGCTCGTACCGCTCGCGGATGCCGAACAGGATGTCGATCGCCTCGTCGACGGTCGGCTCCTCGACCATGACCGGCTGGAAGCGCCGCTCGAGAGCGGCGTCCTTCTCGATGTACTTGCGGTACTCGTCGAGGGTCGTGGCTCCGATGCACTGCAGCTCGCCACGGGACAGCGGCGGCTTGAGGATGTTCGCCGCGTCGATGGCCCCTTCGGCCGCGCCGGCACCGACGAGCGTGTGGAGCTCGTCGATGAAGAGGACGCTGTCGTGGGAGCTGCGCAGCTCCTCGATGATCTTCTTCAGGCGCTCCTCGAACTCGCCGCGGTACTTCGTGCCGGCCACGAGCGATCCGATGTCGAGCGTCAGGACGCGCTTGTCGGTCAGGGTCTCGGGGACGTCGCCGGCCACGATTCGCTGGGCGAGCGCCTCCGCGATCGCCGTCTTGCCGACGCCGGGCTCACCGATGAGCGCGGGATTGTTCTTCGTCTTGCGCCCCAGGATCTGGATGACGCGCTCGATCTCCTTCTCCCGGCCGATGACCGGGTCGAGGGTGCCGGCGCGGGCGGCCTCGGTCAGGTTGATGCCGAGCTGGTCGAGCGTCGGGGTCTTGGAGGGCCGCTTCGTCTCCTGGGCCGGCGCGGTGCTCGAGCTCTGGCTGAGCACGTGAATGACCTGGTGGCGGACCTTGTCGAGGTTCACGCCGAGGCTCTCCAGCACGCCGGCGGCGATGCCCTCGCCCTCGCGCACGAGCCCCAGGAGCAGGTGCTCGGTGCCGATGTAGTTGTGGCCGAGCCGCCGCGCCTCGTCGATGGCGAGCTCGATCACGCGCTTCGCGCGCGGGGTGAGCCCGACGTCGCCGACGACCGGGCGGTCGCCGCGGCCGATGATGAACTCCACCGCGGTTCGGACCTTGGAGAGCTCGACGTTCATGTTCTCGAGCACGCGGGCGGCGACGCCCTCGCCCTCGCGCACGAGGCCGAGGAGCAGGTGCTCTGTCCCGATGTAGTTGTGGTTGAAGCGCTGCGCCTCGTCCTGGGCGAGGGTCAGCACCTTCCGCGCTCGATCGGTGAACTTGTCGAATCGGTCCATGGCTCGCGGCCTTCCGCTGGAGTGGGTCTGTTTCGCAGTGTACTGGCACATGCGGGGGGCGTTTCGCCCGCTCGCGCGGCCAATCCCGGCTACCTAGATACGGTTGACGAGGCGGATTCGCTCACTGTTCCGCGTGGAGGGCGGCAACGCATCCCGTACGATCGGCGGCCACAGGGGATGCCCGCGCCGATCGTCGCCGGCGCGGGGCGGTGGGATCGCCGAGGTCCTGGGCTAGGCCTTGGCCTCGTCCTCTTCGGCCGCCGGCTCGGCGTCCGCGGCCGGAGCCTCCTCGTCGGCGGCCGCCGTTGCCGGCTCAGCCTCCGCTGGCTCCTCGGGCTCGGGGGCCGTCTCGGGCTCGGTCGCCGCGGCCGCGGGCTCCTCCTCCGACTCGGCCGTCTCGGCGTCGTCACCGGCGCGGAGCTGGTCGAGCAGTCCGGAGCTTGCGAAGGCGGCGGCCATCGTGTTGTCGATGCCGCCCTCCGGCTCGGCCGTCGCGTCCTCGGGGCGGTACTCGAACCGGTCGCGGCGCTGCGGACGGTCGCGCCGTGGACGCTCCTCGCGCGGTGCCGGCG
This sequence comes from uncultured bacterium, assembly GCA_965652075.1. Classification (GTDB taxonomy): domain Bacteria; phylum Chloroflexota; class Limnocylindria; order QHBO01; family QHBO01; genus JACDBZ01. The sequence continues at coordinate 364 of CBFGTN010000125.1, read as the reverse complement.
CCGGCCGGTCCTCGGCCTGCTTCAGGCTGAGGCCCAGGCGATGCCGCTCAGAGTCGAGGCTGATGATGCGGAGCTTGACCTGCTGGCCCTCCTGGACGACGTCGCCGGGATGGGCGACCCGCTGATGGGACAGCTCGCTGATGTGGATCAGGCCCTCGAGGCCCTCCTCCACCCGCACGAAGGCGCCGAAGTTCACGAGCTTCGTGACAGTGCCCTCGATGACGTCGCCGATCTTGTACTTCGCGACCGACTCCTGCCACGGATCGGGCTGGAGGCGCCGGATCGAGAGGCTGATCCGGCCGCGCTCGTGGTTGATGTCGATGACCTCGGCCTCGACCTCGTCGCCGATCTGGTACGCGGTCTC
>CBFGTN010000124.1:0-2955 GCA_965652075.1 uncultured bacterium | reverse complement strand
TGCATCGGATGCATACCGCTCGTGGCTCGCGTGGCGGGCCGCGCTCGACGGCACGCCCTGCCCGAACAGCGGCACGGAGTCCGTGGCGGGTGGCCCCCGGCCGCTCCCCTGCGCCATACTGGCCGCGTTCCTCGCCGTGCCCTCGCATGAAGGAGCGTCCGCCCGATGAAGCTCGTCACCGCCATCGTCCACAACGAGGATGCCGCCGCGCTCGTGGACGCCCTGCTCGAGAAGGAGTACCGCGCGACCCGCGTCAACTCGTCGGGTGGGTTCCTGAAGCAGGGCAACGCGACGATCCTCGTCGGCGTCGAGGACGACCAGGTCGACGCGGTCCTGGAGCTCATCAGCGCGAACTGCCACTCCCGCAAGCAGTTCGTGAACCCGATGCCGCCGATCATGGAGCCGGGCGAGTTCTACATGCCGTACCCGGTCGAGGTGGAGGTCGGCGGCGCGACGGTCTTCGTCGTGCCGGTGGAGCGCTTCGAGCGTCTCTAGTGGGCCGATGACCCGCCAGGGCTGGGTCGAACGGCTGGAGGCCCGGGCGCCCGACGTCGTCGCCTGCTGGCGAGCGCTCGACTCGAGCTATTCGGGCCTCCGCGCCCTCCGCCGCGAGCTGCGTGACCGCGTCCACGAGGGCGACACACCGCGGATCCTCGCCCAGCAGGAGGTCGTCGGCGACGAGCTCGAGGCGGTCCTGACCGCGATGCCGGAGCGCCTGCTGCGGGCGCCGGGCGGCGAGGAGGACTGGAACGTTGCCCAGGCCTTCGCCCACACGACCGCCGGGCGCCGCTTCCTCGCGACGTGGGCCGCCCTCGACGCCGGGGGCGAGTGGCCGAACGAGCACGCTCCGGTCGTCACACCATCGATCCCCGGACGGCCCGATGCGACTCGCGAGGAGCTCCTCGTGCTGCTCGACAAGTCGCGTCGCGCGATCCGTGAGGCGGCGGCAAGGATCGCCGGGCACGAGCGTCAGCGCTGTGGGATGGACCACCCGCTGATCGGCCACCTCCGATGCGGGGAGTGGCTGCTCTTCCTCGGGATCCACGACTGCATGCACCTCGAGCAGCTGCATCGCCTGCTCGAGGCCGATGTCGCAGGCGGGCCGGCGAGTGCCTGAACGCCCGGCGCCGATCGTCCTCGTCGCGACGCCGGGTGGCGGGCATCCATTCGGCACGCACGCGGCGGTCGCCGCGGAAGGCCAGCGGCTGCTGTCGGTCGAGCTGTCGCGCCGGCTGGGAGCCCTGGGCGCAGCCGTCATCGAGCTTCCGCACGAGCCTGCCGGCGGCGGGGCGCCGTTCCACTGGGGATCGCGGTTCGTCGCGGCCGCCAGGCGTGCGCTCGGCGCGGCCCCCGGACCAGCGGACGCGATCGGGTACGCGGGAGCCGGTTCCCTCGCGCTGCTCGACGATGACGGGCTGGACGCGCTCCTCTCGCCGATCGCGGGCGAGGTCGTCGCGAACAACCGGTTCAGCGCCGACGCATTCGTGGTCGCCGGCGACCTCGACCGCGCGCTCGCCGCGCTCGAGGGGTGTGCGACCGACAACGGTGCGCCGCGAGCGTTGAATGACGCGGGCTGGGAGTGGCGCGACCTGGGGACGACGGCGTGGGCGCGCTTCGACGTCGACACCACCCTCGACCTCGCGCTGCTGCGCCTTGCAACGCGCCTCGACGGCGCGCGGCCGCTCGACGGATCCGTCCGCGGCTACCTGGAGATGGCCCGCCTCCCCGGCGATCGGCCGCTCGAGGTGCCCGAGCTCGAGCGCCTCGGCGCGGTCATCCGCGATCGGTCGGCCGAGCTCGTCGTCGCCGGGCGGGTGCCGACGACGACCTGGCAGATGCTCGAGACCGAGACCGCCTGCCGCGTCCGCGCCCTGGTCGAGGAGCGCGGGATGCGCTCGGCGCGCGCGACGGGCGAAGCGCCGCGCTCGATCCTCGCCGCGCTGATGGCGCGCTCGTCCCCGTCCGAGCTCGTCACGGAGCTTGCGCGGCTCGGAGATGCGGTCGTGCTGGACACGCGGGTGCTGATGGCGGCGGTCGGCGGCTCGGCGGATTCCGCTGCCTGGCCGCCCGAGGAGGAGCGCTTCGCCTCCGACTTCGGTGATCCGTCGCGCGTCGAGACGCCGTGGCTGCGGGAGCTGGTCGAGGCGTCCGAGGCCGCATCGGTGCCGTTCCTGCTCGGAGGGCACGCGCTCGTCAGCGACGGGCTGCGCCTCATCATCGCCGCCGCCTGGCAGGGCCGATGACGCCGGTGGGCGTCTTCAACCACCGGCCGCTCGACGGCTGAGCATGGGCCACGCTCAAATCGGCGCCGGAGCCCCTGCTAGACTGTGATCGAGGCGAGCAGCCTCGCCTCGAACGACTGAACCACACGGCGGGCCGCCGTGGCCCGCACGAACACCGCGCGTGCGACCGGAGTGGAAATGGATCACACCGGACTGCTCTACGTCATCGGCTTCGGGTTCGCGGCGACGACCTTCGTCTTCGGCACGATCCTGTTCAGCTGGCTGATCACTCATCGCCGGCGGCGGCCGCAAAAGGGCCTGCCGTACGAGTCGGGCGTCGACACGATCGGCGACACGTGGAGTCGCTTCGGCCTGGCCTTCTACCTCTACGCCCTGCTGTTCGTGGCCTTCGACGTCGAGATCATCTTCGTCTACCTGTGGGCCATCACCGTCCGGGCGCTGGAGTTCCAGGGGATCGTGCTCATCGGCATCTTCCTTGCGATCCTCATGTTCGGCGAGTTCTACGCGTGGAAGAAGGGTGACCTGCGATGGCAGTAGACCGACCGACCGAACCCGCGACCTCGGAGCTGGCAACGACCGATCCGGGCGACGGCCCGATCATCATCCCCGACGCGGCAGCCGACGACGCGCTGCTCCGCGAGTTCGGCATGGAGGAGCACCCGCAGGGCGGCTTCCACGGCCTGCTCGAGGTGATCCCGACGAAGGCCGACTA
>CBFGTN010000123.1:0-3020 GCA_965652075.1 uncultured bacterium | reverse complement strand
CCGTCCGGCGGTCCCCAACGCCGGCCGCCCCATCGATCGGAGCCGGCGTCAGGCATCGGCCAGGCGATAGCCGACGCCGTACACGGTCACCAGGTGGCGCGGCTGGTGCGGCTCCGCCTCGATCTTGCGGCGGATGTTGCGGACGTGGGCGTCGATCGCCCGCTCGTACGACTCGAAGGCGACGCCGTGAATCGCGTCGAGCAGCTGTGAGCGCGTGAAGACCCGTCCGGGCTGGCGGGCCATCGCCGCGAGCAGTGCGAACTCGGTGGCGGTCAGATCGACCGGCCGCCCCTCGACCTCCAGCCGCATCCGCGGCACGTCGAGGACGAGGGAGCCGGCCGTGAGCCGCTCGTCGGCGCCGGAGCGCTCGTGGCGACGGAGGACGGCGCGGACCCGGGCGACGAGCTCGCGCGGGCTGAACGGCTTCGTGACGTAGTCATCGGCCCCGAGCTCGAGGCCAATGAGCTTGTCGGTCTCGTCGTCGCGGGCGGTGAGCATGATGATCGGCACCTCGCCGTCCTGGCGGAGGCGACGGGTCACGTCCAGCCCGTCCAGGCCCGGCAGGCCGAGATCGAGGATCACGAGGTCGGGGCGCTCGGTCCGGGCGCGCATCAGCGCCTCAGGCCCGTCGCCGGCACTGGTCACGCCGAACCCGGCGTTCTCGAGATAGTCGCGGACGAGCCGGGTGATTCTCGGCTCGTCGTCCACGACCAGGATGGTGGTCATCGGCGATCGGATCGTACGCGACGGCGGAGCCGGCGAGCCGATGACCGGAGGCGCCGGAGGCTCGGTACTCCGTCGGCGAATGGAACGGCCAGTCAGTGGCCGATTTACACCTGCGGTGATTGGATCAGCCATCGAGAAGCCTGCTGCCTCGCCACTGCATGCGTCCGACGCATGATCCGGCCAGTTCTTGGCCGACACATACGCCGGACGTATAGCCTCGGGCACGCGCAGGAGCGCCGCGGCACGCCCGGTTCGTTAGCCGGCCGAGGGCTCGGTGTCGCGCTTGTGCAGCTCGCGGTGGTACTCCGCGATCCGCTCCTCGCGGCCGCCGCCCCAGCCGCCGCCCGGGCCGCGACCGCCGCCGTTCCATCGGCCCCAGCCGAACGCGGCGCGGATGAGCCCGAACAGCAGGAACAGGAAGAAGATGCCGAACAGGATGCCGAAGAAGCCGAAGCCGCCGTGCCATCCCCAGCCCCAGCCGTAGCCGTACCCGGCGTACGGCGGGATCACGACCGCGGCGTCGCTTCCCGCCGCCTGTGCGGCGCGAGCCGCCTCGGCGACCCCCTGGCTGACGCCGGCGTTGTAGATGCCGACGCCGATGCCGGCCAGCACCACGACGACGAGGATCACGGCCAGCGCCCGGCCGAACGTTCCGAACATGTGAATGCGTCTCCTTTCGAGCGAGGACGCCAGCTCAGGGCGTCCGAGATCGGTCTTGCTCGAAGGTGACGGGCGATTGCGCGCAGATTGTGAACGCGCGGTGGAGGAGCGGTTGCGTCAGCCCTGCGACTGCGGAGCGGGAGCCGGCCGCCGCCGCACCAGCTGCTGCACGGAACCGCGCATGTTCACGAGGCCGATGCCCGCGATGACGAGGGCAGTGCCCGCGATCAGCCGTGCGTCGATCGGCTCGCTGAGCACGAGTGCGCCGAGCACGATCCCCCAGATCGGCAGCAGATAGGCGACGAGCGACGTCCGCGTCGCGCCCCAGCTGCGCAGCAGGCGGAAGAAGATGAGGTATGCGGCGCCCGACCCGAGAAGCCCGAGCCAGATGACCGCGAACAGAGCCTCCGGCCCCAGCGCTCCCTCCCACGGCCGCTCGAACAGCAGCGCGGGGATGGCGGTCATGACGAGCGCGAACGCGACCTGGAACAGCGCCGGAATCATCGGCCGCAGGCCCTGCACGTTGCGCCTGGCATAGACGCCACCGAGCGCGTACGAGGCCGCCGCACCGATGAGCGCGAGCTCCGCCGTCAGCTCGGTCCCCGCCAGGCTGGCCGGGTTGAAGCCGACCACGACGGCCACGCCCACCAGACCGATGAGGATGCCGGCGATCGCGTTGGCGGTGATGCGCTCCGACGGCAGGAAGAGCGCCGCGAACGGGATCACGAACAGCGGGACGGCGCCGGTCAGGACCGCGGCCAGGCTCGAGTCGACGCTCTGCTCAGCCCAGGTGATGAGCATGAACGGCAGGGCGACGCTGAAGAAGCCCATGACCGCCAGGTGCCCGTACATCCGCGGCTCGCGCGGCAGCGCCTCGCGAGCGAGCGCGACCACGGTCGCGAGCAGCAGCAGTCCGAAGAAGAGCCGGGCGGCAACGAGGGTGAAGGGCTGCAGCCCGGCCTCGACCCCGATCTTGATGAACAGGTAGCTGCTTCCCCAGAAGAAGCCGAGCAGGATGAAGAGGATCCAGTCGAAACGGGTGGAGGAACCGGACGGCATCGAGGACATTGTCTCGCTTTGAACGCCGAAGTGCCACGGGACGTGAGATGCGTCATGACTCGGTCGAATGACGTAGCGCGGTGGGTCGGCGTCGGTGCGGTGCGGTCGGTGGGCGTCCGCGTCCATCCGTTCGTAAGGCCGGGCGGTAGCCGGAACGGTCACTCGTCGGAACGCGCTCGGCCGCTTACCTTCAGCGCCGTCGAACCCAATCGTTGGCAGGTGACCGCGAGACCGATGCAGCAGACGCACCCGCACCAGTGGCGCAGGTACGGATTCGGGGGACCGCCGGAGCCATGGGAGCACGGCGCCCAGCGCAACCTGGACCGGCTGGCGACGTCGTACTTCGTCGACATCCTCGAGTCGCATCGGCTCGTCCTCCAGATGCAGCCGGACGACGCCGTCCGCCGGCGCGTCGACGACCTGCTTGCCACGGCCACGCGCCACAAGCACGAGATCGACTACACCCTCCGACACTGGGCCACGCCCGTCGAGCGCGCGCGCGTCGAGGACCGGCTCGGTTCGCTCATGCGGGTCGGCCTGCGTCTGCGCGAGGTCCGCGAGGGCCCGCCATCGTC
>CBFGTN010000122.1:0-3267 GCA_965652075.1 uncultured bacterium | reverse complement strand
CGCGTCGACTTCCGCAACACGATCATCATCATGACCAGCAACGTCGGCGCGCAGCAGCTGCAGAAGGACACGAGCATCGGCTTCCGCACCGGGGGCGCCGACGCGCAGGCGATGGCCGACTACGAGAGGATGAAGGACAAGGTGCTCACCGAGCTGAAGAACACCTTCCGCCCCGAGTTCCTCAACCGCATCGACGCCACGATCGTCTTCCGGCAGCTGTCGATCGAGGAGATCCGCGAGATCGTGGACCTCATGCTCGTGCGCGTGAAGGAGCAGCTTGCCGGCCAGCAGATGGAGCTGGTCGTGACCGATGCGGCCAAGGACGCGATCATCACGAAGGGCTACGACCAGGCCTACGGCGCACGGCCGCTGCGGCGCGAGATCCAGAACCAGATCGAGGACGCCCTCGCCGAGCGGATGCTGCAGGGCAGCTTCGAGGCCGGCGACACCGTCGTCGTCGACGTCGCCGAAGACGGGACTCTGAGCATCGAGCGGGCCGCGCCCGCGAAGCGTCAGCCGGCCAAGGCCGGGCGCTGACCCCGTCGACCCGCCCGCGGTAAGCGGCTGGTAATCGTGCAGGTGCGACGATCTCCCGGGAGGCTCCGGTGCCGGCCCTGAAGACGCAGTACCTCTGTCAGCAATGCGGCGCGGCCTCGCCGAAGTGGGCGGGCCAGTGCCCGTCCTGTGACGCCTGGAACACGCTCGTCGAGACCGTGGCGCAGCCGCGGTCCAGCGCCCGGGCCCCGTCCGCGGCTCGCGGGATGGCCGGGATGTCGTCGCTCACGCCGATCGCGGTCGTCGAGAGCGCGGAGGCGGCACGCCTGGCATCGGGCCTCGGCGAGGTCGATCGCGTGCTGGGGGGCGGATTCGTGCCCGGCTCGATCTCTCTGTTCGGGGGCGATCCGGGGATCGGCAAGTCGACACTGCTCCTGCAGGTCGCGGCGCTGCTCGCCGCGCGCGGGCTGCCGGTGCTGTACGTGACCGGCGAGGAATCCGCCGCACAGGTCCGCGGGCGCGCCGAGCGCGTCGGCGCCGTCGTCGACGGTCTCCAGCTCGCGGCGACGACCGAGCTCGAGACGGCGCTCGCGGCGATCGAGGCCGCCGCACCGGACCTCGCCGTCGTCGACAGCGTCCAGACCCTCACGAGCGCGGAGCTCGCCGGACCGGCCGGCAGCGTCGGGCAGGTTCGCGAGGTCGCCGCCCGCCTCGCGGAGGCGGCGAAGTCCGGCGGCACGTCGGTCGCGCTCGTCGGCCACGTCACGAAGGAGGGCACGGTCGCCGGCCCGCGGACCCTCGAGCATCTCGTGGACGCGGTGATCTATCTCGAAGGGGAGCGCCTCGGCGCGACGAGGCTGCTCCGGGCCGCGAAGAACCGCTTCGGCTCGACCGATGAGGTCGGCGTGCTCGAGATGCGCGGCGACGGCCTCGTCGCCGTCGAGGATCCGAGCCGCTTCTTCCTCGAGTCAGACGAGGTTCCCAGCGCGGGAGCCGCGATCACGATCGCGCTCGAGGGGACGCGTCCCCTGGCCGTCGAGATCCAGGCGCTGTGCGCGCCCGCGGGCTACGGGTCGCCGCGCCGCGCCACGACCGGGATCGACGTCAACCGCGTCCTCATGCTCATCGCCGTCCTCGCTCGCCACGCCGGCATGAACCTGACGGGCCACGACGTCTACGTGAACGTCGCCGGCGGGCTGCGGATCGACGAGCCGGCGGCGGACCTCGCCGTGGCCGTAGCCCTCGCCTCGAGCTTCCGCGAGCGAGCCGTTCGGCCGGCCTCGGTCGTCGCCGGCGAGGTCGCCCTTTCGGGGCGGCTGCGTGCCGCCGCGCGGGCCGAGCGACGGCTGCTCGAGGCCACGCGGCTCGGGTTCGAGCGCGTGATCACCGGTCCCGGTCGCGGCTCGGACGGTCGGGGCCCCTCTGGCCTCGTCGTCGCGCGCGATATCGGTGACGCTCTGAGGCTCGCGCTCGAGGCCTGATCGGAGGCAGTACCACCCCCGTACGAAGCGTGGACACCCCGGGGGAGTCGTGCTACCGTGCGCGCGCGTCGGGGCCGCCCCGCGTTCATCCTTCATTCATCCGGCGGGCCCGCGGTTCATCCAGCGCACTCATCGGTTCATATGACGGCTCGCATCATCCAGCTTGCGGGTGCCCTGCTGGGCACCCTGTTCGGGTTCGCTCTGGGGCTGGCCCTGCTGCGCTCGGCCGAGGGCCTCATCGAGCCCGCGAACGGCCCCGCGTTCCTCACCGCCTTCGTGGTGGCGATGTTCCTGTTCGGCTACCTCGCCATCCCGTACGTCACGATCTACCCCGCGCGTCGTGCGGCCGAGAAGCTGAGCGAGGTCGGCGCCGGCGAGTTCGCGCTCGGCGTTGGGGCGGTCCTCGTCGGGCTCGTCATGGGGCTGCTCATCGGTGTCCCGCTCGCCCAGCTCGGCGGGGTCGCCGGATCGCTCCTCCCGCCGATCGTCGCGATCTTCCTCGCGTCGATGATGCTGCTCATCACCGCGTCGAAGCGCGACGTGCTGCTGCCCGCGATCGCCGGCCTCGTGCCCGGGCTCAGACGGACGGGGGCGACGAACCTGGTCGTCGTCGATACGAGCGCCGTCATCGACGGGCGCATCGCCGACATCGCGCGGACCGGCTTCATTCTCGGGACCCTCGTCGTCCCGCGCTTCGTGCTCGATGAGCTTCAGCGCATCGCCGACTCGCCGGACGCGATGCGTCGCAACCGTGGGCGGCGCGGGCTCGAGATGCTGTCGACGCTGCAGAAGGACGCCGTCTCGCCGGTCGAGATCGACGAGGCCACGTATCCCGAGGTCGGCGAGGTGGACGCGAAGCTCATGGCCTATGCGCGGGACCACGCCGCCGCGATCCTGACCAACGACTACAACCTCAACCGCGTCGCCGACCTGCAGGGCATCCGCGTCCTGAACATCAACGAGCTCGCGAACGCGGTGAAGGCCGTCGTCCATCCCGGCGAGGAGATGAGCGTGCGGATCATCCAGGAGGGCAAGGAGCCCGGACAGGGCGTCGGCTACCTGGACGACGGGACGATGATCGTCGTCGAGGGCGGGGTGAAGTTCATGGATGCCGACGTGCCGATCAGCGTGACGCGCGTGCTCCAGACGGTCGCGGGACGAATGATCTTCGCGCAGCCGCGGGCCGACACCGAGTGACCGCGGAGGCCGGACCGATGGACGCCCGATACGCGGCGATCCTCGTCGCGGCCGGTCGCTCGACCCGGATGGGCAGCGACAAGCTCTGGGAGGA
>CBFGTN010000121.1:0-3271 GCA_965652075.1 uncultured bacterium | reverse complement strand
ATCATCCTGCGCAGCGACGAGGCGATCGACGAGGAGATCCTCGACAAGGTCAGCCTGTTCACCGACGTCGACGTCCACGCCGTCATCCCGCTGCGGACGGCCCGAAGCATCTACGAGGTGCCGATCCAGCTCGAACGGGCCGGGCTCGGCAAGCTCGTCACCCGCGAGCTCGAGCTGCCCGGCAGCGAGCCCGATCTCGCCGACTGGCAGGAGCTCGTGAACCGGATCCGGGCGCCGCGACCGCCGGTCGAGATCGCGATCGTCGGCAAGTACACCGAGCTGCCCGACGCGTACATCAGCGTCGGCGAGGCGCTGAAGCACGCGGCGCTGCATCACAACGTCGACGTCAACGTGCGCTGGATCCGCTCCGAGCACCTCGAGCGGATCGAGCCCTCGCAGGTCGCGGACGAGCTGGCGGGCGTCGCCGGCGTCATCGTGCCGGGCGGCTTCGGCTACCGCGGCGTCGAGGGGAAGATCCGGGCCATCCGATGGGCGCGGAGGAACAACGTCCCGTTCCTCGGTTTGTGCCTGGGGCTCCAGTGCGCGGTCATCGAGTTCGCCCGCGAGGCGCTCGGCACGGAGGATGCGAACTCGAGCGAGTTCAACGTCTTCACGGAGCATCCGGTCATCGACCTCATGCCCGATCAGGCCGATGTCACCGACAAGGGCGGCACGATGCGCCTGGGCCTCTACCCCGCGCGCCTCGAGGACGGCTCGAGGGTCCGCGACGCATACGGCACGGAGATCGCCTACGAGCGCCACCGCCACCGGTTCGAGGTGAACAACGCGTACCGCGAGCGCCTCGACGAAGCGGGCATGCGCTTCAGCGGCGTCTCGCCGGACGGGCGGCTGGTCGAGTACGTCGAGCTGCGCGACCATCCGTGGTTCGTGGCCACCCAGGCGCATCCGGAGCTCAAGAGCCGGCCGAACCGGCCGCATCCGCTGTTCCGCGACTTCGTGGGGGCTGCCGCGGGCGGCTCCGCGGGCGGCAAGGCAGTCGGGAGCGCCCGTCGGCGCGGGACTCCCGCGGCCGTCGAGACGACCACGTGACGAGCCGCGCGCCGGCCAGGCGCCGGGGTCTCGCGACGCCCGACCTCGACCGCCGCATCGAGGAGGCTCGGGGGCGCACGGTCGTCGTATGGCGCGGCGAGCGAATCCTCCTGCCCGCCTTGCCCGAGCGCGTCGCGCGACTGGACGACCGCCTGTCCCGCGATGGCGCCTATGGTGCCTACGCCGATGCGCTCGAGGCGCTCCAGCCGCTCTACGTCGAGCGGCTCGCCGCGTGGCGTGGCGCGGGTGACGTGGCCGCGCTGGCCGCGAAGGACGGCGTCGACCCGGCGGGAATGGCCGCCGGCCTCGAGCGCCTCTCGTTCAACCTCGAGACGCCGTACTACTCGACGTTGCGGCGGTACCTGGCGCTCATCGGCATCGAGCAGGGGGACGCCGCCGAGGCGGACCTGTGGTACATCGCGCGGGGCAGCACCTGGTCGAGCTGGTTCGGCGACCGCGAGGTCCGTCGCGCGCTCACGGCGGCCGGTCGGGCGCCCGGGACCGTGACCGACGTCGACGGCTGGCGAGCGGTCGAGGCCCAGCTTGGCGGCGACGAGGGCGAGGCGTTCGGCTCCGCCGTCGTCGGGGCGGCCTATGCCACGGTCATCGGCGACGCTGCGTGGCTCAGCTCCGAGATCGGCATGGCGGGCGACGAGATCGCGGCCTTCGTCGACTTCGCGACATTCGCGCGCCTCATGCGCCTGCGACGGGCCCAGGCCGAGCTGACCTACGAGCTGCGCCTGTATGCCGCCCACGACCCGGCCCTCGAGCGCGCGTACTACGCCGGGATCGTCGGCAATCTCATCGGCGCCGCGGTGACCGAGTCGGGCTACCTGGCGGCGATCGACCGACCGTTCGGATCGGTCCGCACGCTCGAGACCGCGATCCTCGGCGCGATGCTCGTCGAGGTGCTCGAGGAGCGCCATGGGTCCCGCTGGTGGGCCGACGGCGATGCCGCGGCGATGGCCGATCGGGTGGCCGCGGCGCCGTCGAAGGCGGACACGCTTGCCGAACTCGGGTATGATGAGCTGGACTGGAGACCCGTCCTGCGTCAGATCCGGACGCGGCTCATCGGCGAGATGAGCGGGTATGGCGGGCCCAACATCACCACCCGTGCCGGGACCCGCAAGGTCTGATCGTTTGACCCTACGCGATCCCGTACCCCACTGCCCGACCAACGGTCGTGTCCGCCCAGAGGTCGTCCCCATTCAACTGTCGAACGTGCCGCCGGCTCACGGCCCCGCACGGACGGCGCTCCCGAAGCACATCGAGGTCAGGTCCCACATGCATCACCGCTGGCAGGCGAGACGGCCATGAACGACGACGCGCGGCCCCAGCAGCAGCAGCGTCGCCGATCGCGGCGCCGCGCCGACAACGCCCCTCGCCGTCAGAACCAGCGCGGGTTCAGCCAACGCCGCCGCAACGACTACGCGTCGGGCCAGTACTCGTCGATCTACACCGGTCCCTTCCCGACCGATGCGGACGAGGACGGCCTGAACCTCGCCGACCTCCAGGCGAAGTCGATCGAGGAGCTCCGCGAGCTGGCGGCCGAGCACGACATCGAGGGCCACGAGGAGCTCGAGCACTCGGACCTCGTGCTGAAGCTCCTCGACGTCGTCCCCCTCGCCCCGAGCCAGCCACGCGATCGGAACGGCCAGCCCGGCGCAGCCGAGGGCATCCTCGAGATCGTCGACGAGGGCTTCGGCTTCCTGCGCGTCAACGGTGTCATGCCCTCGCCGCAGGACATCTACGTCAGCTCGTCGCAGGTGCGCCGCTTCGGCCTGCGCACCGGTGACCGGGTCACCGGCCAGACGCGACAGCCGAAGGACCAGGAGAAGTACTGGGGCCTCCTGCGGGTCGACAGCGTCAACGGGGTCGAGCCGGAGATCGCCAAGCGCCGCCCGAACTTCGACTCGCTCGTCCCGGTCTTCCCGGACGACATGTTCGACCTCGAGACCGATCAGAAGAACCTGACCCAGCGGCTGATCAACCTGATCAGCCCCGTCGGCAAGGGCCAGCGCGGCCTGATCCTGTCCCCGGCGAAGGCCGGCAAGACGACCGTCCTCAAGCAGATCGCCGCCGGCATCACGGAGAACGCCCCCGACGCCCTCCTCATGGTCGCCCTCATCGGTGAGCGGCCGGAGGAGGTCACCGACATGGAGCGCTCGGTGAAGGGCGAGATCTACTCGAGCACCTTCGACGAGCCGACCGAGAACCACAC
>CBFGTN010000120.1:0-3274 GCA_965652075.1 uncultured bacterium | reverse complement strand
GTCGTGGTGCTGCGACCAGGCATCCCATGTCGTCTCCGCCCAGCGCGTGACCCGGCGCACGTGCTCGGGTCCGTCGCGCGCGACGAGGACGTCGCCGACGGTCATCGGGTACGCACGTGGCGGCGTGAGCCACGGCCACGCGCGATCATCGTTCGCCAGGCGCCGCGTCATGGCATTGAGCCGATCGAACGCGATGTCGTGCTCGAGCCAGTGGCAGAGCCCGACGAGGTGGAGCGCGACCGACTGCCGCTGGCGCCGGTCATCGGTGCCGGGGTGCTGGACGGCGTAGACGTCGACGCTCTGGCGGTGGATCCGGCCGAAGGCGACGTCGCCGAACTCGCGGGCAAGCAGCTCGCCGAAGGTCGCCCAGCACGCCGGCGAGGCGCCGATGTACGGGTGCGTCTCGTCGTCGACCTGCGGCAGGTACCGCGCGCCGCAGCCCGGACACGGCTCGGTGATTCGCACGAGGTCGGCGGCGGTGTCGACATCCGGGACGGCGGCGTGGTCGACGGCGGTGACGAGCGACGCGTCGGCGCGCAGCAGGTCGCGCAGGCCGGCATCGCCACCGATCCCGGCCACGAGCTCGAACCCCTCGCGCTCGATGAGCACCGGCGGGCCGAGCACGCTGGCGGCTCGCGTCGCGACGACGGGCGTCCCGCCCCGCCACCCGTCGAGGCCCCGGAGGTGCTCGACGCTGACCGTCGGCTGGTCGGCGAGCAGGACGACGGCGCCCTCGGCATCGGGCGGGACGGCCGTGATCCCGAGCTGGACCGATCGGCTCATCCCGCGCTCGGGGGCATCGTTGCGGACGGCGATCGCGGACTCGGGGACCGCCATGGACGACGGGGCCACGACGATCACCGGCGACAGCCCGGCGGCCGTCGCGGTGTCGACGACGACCTGGAGCATCGTCCGCGAGCCGATGCGAACCGCTGCCTTCGGCGAGCCGAACCGCGTCGACGCGCCGGCGGCGAGGATGACGGCGGCCACTGTCATCGGTCCATTCTGCGGGCTTAGCATGCGCGCATGACCGAGACAGCGGACCGGCCGATCGAGGGCGCTCGATACGGCCACACGAACCTCATCGCGCGCGACTGGCGCCGCCTCGCTGGCTGGTACGAACGGCTCTTCGGGTGCGTGCCCGTCCCGCCGGAACGCGACTACGCCGGCCCGGACCTGTCGCGCGGCACCGCCATCCCCGACGCGGCGTTGAAGGGCGTCCACCTGCGGCTGCCCGGGCACGGCGAGAACGGCCCGACGCTCGAGATCTACACGTTCGCCTCGACCGGCGAGGGGATGCCGGCCGCCATCGATCGGCCTGGGTTCGGCCACATCGCGTTCGCCGTGGCCGACGTTCCGACCGCCCGCGAGCGGGTGCTCGCGGAGGACGGCAGCCCGGTGGGCGACGTGGTGACGCTCACCACCGCCGACGGGCGCCGCGTGACGTGGTGCTACGTCACCGATCCGGAGGGCAACGTCGTCGAGCTCCAGAGCTGGGCGCCGGCTGCGTGACCGACCGATTCGACGCGATTCCCAAGGTCGAGCTCCACTGCCATGTCGAGGGGACCGTCCGGCCGGCCACGGTCGTCGAGCTGGCTCGAAAGCACGGGCGGACGCTGCCGAGCGAGGATCCCACGGAGCTCTATCGGTTCGAGTCTCTCGATTCGTTCCTCGCGATCTTCTGGCTGGTGCAGGAGCTCATCGGGGACCGAGAGGACTGGGCGCGCGTGGCGTACGAGTCGATCGTCGACGCCGCCCCGCACGGACTTCGGTACCGCGAGATGTTCTTCACGCCGGCGCGCCATCTTGCCGCCGGCCAGTCGCTCGGTGAGATCGTCGCCGGCCTGAGCGAGGGCATCGAGGCCGCCGAGCGCGAGACCGGCGCGCGCTGCGTCCTCATCTGCGACATCGATCGCGCCTACGGCGCCATGGCGGCCGCCGAGCTCGCCGAGGGCCTGGCGGAGCTGCGACGCGGCGGCGGGGCGGAGCGCGTGATCGGCCTGGGGATGGACTCGACCGAGCGTGGCGTCGACCCGCGCGACTTCGCGCCCGCGTACGACGTCGCCCGGTCGGCCGGGCTTCGCGCCACCGGGCATGCGGGCGAGGACACCGGTCCGGAGAACATCGCCGCGGCGCTCGACGCCCTGGACCTCGAGCGGATCGACCACGGCATCGCGATCGTCGAGGATGCCGAGCTCATGGCTCGGGTCGCGGGGGCGCGGATCCCCCTCGACGTCTGCCCGACCTCGAACGTCGTGATCGCGAACCGCTTCCCCACGCTGGCCGATCACCCGTTCCGGCACATGCGCGAGGCCGGGCTCCTCGTCACGATCAACACCGACGACCCGGCGATGACCGATCTCGACCTCGGCTCGGAGTACCGCAACGTCGCCGATGCAATGGGCTACGACTTCGAGGAGATGTGCGCGATCGCCCTCGAGGCCATCGATGCCACGTGGCTGGACGAGGCCGAGCGACGGGCCATGCGTGCCTCGTTCGAACGGCAGATCGCCTCGATCCCGCCCGATGGCTGACGCGGCCTTCGACGTCGTCGTCGAGAACGGCACGATCGTCGACGGCAGCGGGAGCGATGGGTTCGCGGCGGCGGTCGGCGTCCGCGACGGGCGGCTGACGATCCTCTTCGGCGAAACCGAGGCAACGTTCGCCGCTGAGCGCCGGATCGACGCGTCCGGGTTGATCGTCTGCCCCGGCTTCATCGACCTGCACTCGCACTCCGGCCTGATGCTCTTCGCCGACCCGCTCCATGAGCCGAAGGTCCGCCAGGGCGTCACGACCGAAGTCATCGGCGTCGACGGGCTGAGCTATGCGCCGATCCCCGACCCCGCCGACCTCGACGCCCTGGCGCATATGAACGCCGGTCTCGACGGCCGACCCGACATCGAATACGACTGGGGCTCCGTCGAGTCGTACCTCGATCGTCTCGATGCCCTCCGACCTTCTGTCAACCTCGCGTTCCTCGTCGGCAACAGCGCGCTGCGCATGGCGGTCGTCGGCTGGGACGAGGTCCAGGCGAC
Source organism: uncultured bacterium (assembly GCA_965652075.1). Lineage (GTDB taxonomy): Bacteria > Chloroflexota > Limnocylindria > QHBO01 > QHBO01 > JACDBZ01. The sequence goes on along the minus strand of CBFGTN010000120.1, from coordinate 239 downwards.
CAACGGGCAGATCGCCGACATGCGGGCGATGCTGCGCGAGGCGATGGAGGAGGGCGCCGTCGGGATCTCGTCCGGGCTCGACTACCCACCGGGGGCGTACGCCTCCACGGACGAGCTTGCGCAGCTGACGCGCGAGGCCGCGGCCCACGCCGGCTTCTACCACACCCACGTCCGCTATTCGCTCGGCGACCGCTACCTCGACCCGTTCCGCGAGGCGATCGAGATCGGCCGGCGCGGCG
>CBFGTN010000119.1:0-3295 GCA_965652075.1 uncultured bacterium | reverse complement strand
TCCGGGTCACGGCCTGCACAAACCAGAAGGGCGGCGTCGGCAAGACGACCACGGTCATCAACCTGGCGGCCTACCTCGCCCTCTCCGGTACTCGAACTCTCGTCATCGATCTCGACCCGCAAGGCAACGCCACGAGCGGCCTCGGCGTCGACCGTCGCTCCGTCCCGCGATCCTCGTACGAGGCGCTCGTCGACCGGGTGCCGATGGCCGAGCTCGCGCAGGAGACGCCGATCGAGGGTCTCGAGCTGGTCCCGTCGAGCCCGGCCCTGTCGGGCGCGGAAGTCGAGCTGGTGGGCGTGACGGCACGCGAGCGGCGCCTTGCCGCCAGCCTGTCCGAGATGAACGGCCGATACGATCGGATCCTGATCGATTGCCCGCCGTCGCTCGGCCTGCTGACGGTGAACGCGCTGACCGCCGCCGACGGGGTGCTGATCCCGATTCAGACGGAGTACTACGCCCTGGAGGGCCTGAGCCAGCTGGTGAACACGATTCGACGCGTCCGCGAGGGCCTGAACCCGCGCCTCGAGATCGACGGCGTGCTGCTGACGATGTACGACGCGCGCACGAACCTCTCGGCGCAGGTCGCCACCGAGGTCCGCCGGCACATGAACGGGACCGTGTTCCAGACCGTCGTCCCTCGCTCGGTTCGCCTCTCGGAGGCACCCAGCCACGGGCTGCCGATCGCGCTCTACGACCCGAGCTCGCGCGGCGCCCACGCGTATGCCGATCTCGCCGGTGAGGTCGCCGCGCGTGGCTAGCGTGCCGACGCGCGGCCGCGCATTCGGCCTCGGCCGTGGGCTCGACGCGCTCATCCCGAGCGCCGGCGACGACGCGAGCGTGCTCGAGCTGCCACTCGATCGCGTCGAGCGCAGCCCCAACCAGCCGCGCGCGGACTTCGACGAGTCGCTGCTCGGTGAGCTGGCGGCGTCGATCGCCGTCCATGGCGTCCTGCAGCCGGTCATCGTGCGCAACCTCGCCGACGGCGGCTACCAGCTGATCGCCGGCGAGCGCCGGCTGCGCGCCGCGCGGCTGGCCGGGCTCGACACGATCCCCGCCATCGTCCGCGACGCGACCGACGGCACCGACTCGCTCGAGCTCGCGCTCATCGAGAACCTGCAGCGCACCGATCTCAACCCGATCGAGACCGCGCTGGCGTACCGCGAGCTCATCGACCGCTTCGGGCTGACCCACGAGGCGGTCGCCCGCCAGGTGGGCAAGAGCCGGGTCGCCGTCAGCAACGCACTGCGCCTGCTCGACCTGGCGGACGAGACGCGCCAGGCGATCGTCGACGGCCGGATCAGCGAGGGGCACGGCCGTGCGCTGGCGGCGATCACGATCCCCGAGCTTCAGCGCGCCGTCCTCGGCGTCGTGCTCGAGCGTGGGCTCTCCGTGCGCCAGACGGAGGAGCTCGTCCGTCGCAAGCGCGCCGAAGAGCCGGCCGCGACCGCCGAGCGACGGCCCCTGGGTCACGACCTCCAGGACCTCGAGGCCCAGCTTCGAGGACTTCTCGCGACGAAGGTCGGCATCGTTCGCACCCGGCGCGGCGGCCGCCTCGTCATCGACTTCTACTCGGACGAGGAGCTCGACCGGCTGTACTCGATCATCACCCGTGGTGCTGGGGGGAGCGCGGGGGCGCCGCCCGACGGCATGGCGGTATCGGACGACATCCACTACGAGGATCCCCCGCAGACATGACCGTCGAACGCGCAACGAAACCTCGCACGCCTCGCACCAAGGCCGCCACAAGCTACACCGCGGCGAACATCCAGGTCCTCGAGGGCCTGACCGCCGTCCGCAAGCGGCCGGGCATGTACATCGGCTCGACCGATGCCCGCGGCCTCCATCAGCTCGTCTGGGAGGTCGTCGACAACAGCATCGACGAGGCGATGGCCAACCAGGCCACCCGGATCGACGTCACCGTCCACGCCGACGGCAGGCTCGAGGTCGTCGACGACGGCCGCGGCATCCCCGTCGACCGCCACAGCACCGGCAAGAGCGCCCTCGAGGTGATCATGACCGTCCTGCACGCCGGCGGGAAGTTCGGCGGGGGTGGCTACAAGGTCTCCGGCGGCCTGCACGGCGTCGGCGTCAGCGTCGTCAACGCCCTGAGCTCCGAGATGCGAGTGGAGGTGCTGCGCGACGGCAAGCGGCACGTCCAGGAGTACGTGCGGGGCGTGCCGAAGTCGACGGTGCGCCAGTCCGGCGGCGCCTCGGAGGGGAACAAGGGCCTGGACCCGGCGTGGAAGCGGCAGCACGGCACGCGCACGTTCTTCCACCCGGATCCGGAGATCTTCGAGACCCTCGACTTCAGCTGGGAGACAATCAGCACCCGCCTGCGCGAGTCGGCATACCTGAACAAGGGCCTCTGGATTCGCCTTCGCGACGAGCGGATGGACGCCGAGAAGAACTTCTTCTTCCAGGGCGGCGTGACGAGCTTCGTGCGACACCTGAACAGGCGCCGGGACGTGCTGAACGCGCGCCCGATCTACGTCGAGCGCCTCGTCGACTCGACGAGCGTCGAGGTCGCGCTCCAGTACAACGACGGCTTCGCCGAGACCGTCCTTCCGTTCGCCAACAACATCCACACGATCGACGGCGGCACCCACGTCGCCGGCTTCCGGGCCGCTCTCACGAGCTCGCTCAACGCCTGGTCGCGGAAGTCTGGGACCCTGAGCGAGAAGGAGGCGAACCTCTCCGGCGATGACGTCCGCGAGGGCCTGACCGCGGTGATCAGCGTCAAGCTCACCGACCCGCAGTTCGAGGGCCAGACGAAGGCCAAGCTCGGCAACGCGGACATCAAGGGCATCGTGCAGAACGTCGTGGCCGAGGGCATCGTCCGGCACCTCGAGGAGAACCCGGCCGACGGCCGGCGCATCATCGAGAAGTGCGTGACCGCAGCACGAGCGCGCGAGGCGGCGCGCAAGGCGCGCGACCTCGTCATCCGCAAGGGCGCACTGGAGGGCATGGCCCTTCCCGGCAAGCTGGCCGACTGCCAGGAGCGCGATCCGGCGCGGTCGGAGCTGTACATCGTCGAGGGGGACTCCGCGGGAGGGTCGGCGAAGCAGGGACGCGACCGACGGTTCCAGGCGGTGCTTCCGATGTTCGGCAAGATGCTCAACGTCGAGAAGGCACGCCTCGACCGCGTGCTGAGCTCGGACAAGATCCGCCCGCTCGTCATCGCCCTCGGCGCGGGCATCGGCGAGACGTTCGACATCTCGAAGCTGCGCTACCACACGATCTGCCTGCTCAGCGACGCGGACGTGGACGGTGCCCACATCACGACGCTGCTGCTGAC
>CBFGTN010000118.1:0-3484 GCA_965652075.1 uncultured bacterium | reverse complement strand
GGCATCGAGTCCATCTCCATCCGCAGGCGGCTGGCCGATTCGTCGACGAGGTCGATCGCCTTGTCCGGCAGGAAGCGCTCGGTGATGTATCGGTTGCTGAGCATTGCCGCGGCCACCAGCGCGGAGTCGGTGATGCGCACGCCGTGGTGGACCTCGTACCGCTCGCGCAGGCCGCGCAGAATGCTGATCGTGTCCTCGACCGTCGGCTGGTCGACGAGCACCGGCTGGAAGCGTCGCTCGAGCGCCGCGTCCTTCTCGATGTGCTTGCGGTACTCGTCGAGCGTCGTCGCGCCGATGCAGTGCAGCTCGCCGCGCGCGAGCATTGGCTTCAGGAGGTTCGAGGCGTCCATGGCGCCCTCGCTGGCGCCGGCACCGACCACCGTGTGCAGCTCGTCGATGAACAGGACGATGCTGCCGTCGGAGTCGGTGACCTCCTTGAGCACCGCCTTCAGACGCTCCACGAAATCGGCCCGATACTGGGCTCGGGCGATCAGCGCACCGAGGTCGAGCGCCACGACACGCTTGTCACGCAGCCCCTCGGGGACGTCGCCGCGCACGATGCGCTGGGCCAGGCCCTCGACGATCGCGGTCTTGCCGACGCCGGGCTCTCAGATGAGGACCGGGTTGTTCTTCGTCCGGCGGCTGAGCACCTGGATGACGCGGCGGATCTCTTCGTCGCGGCCGATGACCGGGTCGAGGACGCCCTTGCGCGCCGCCTCGGTCAGGTCGCGGCCGTACTTCTGGAGCGCCTCGTACGTCGCCTCGGGGTTCTCGCTCGTCACGCGCTGGCTCCCTCTGATGGCGGTGAGCGCCTCCAGCACCGATGCGGGCTCCACGCCCGTACCGCGCAGGACGCGTGCCGCGCCGCTGTCGCCGGCCTCGATCGCGGCGAGGAGGAGGTGCTCGGTCGAGACATACTCGTCGCGCATCCGCTCCGCCACCGCGTGCGCATCGGTCAGGACGCGCCGCGCCTCGTTCGAGAGCTGCAGCTGCTGTGCCGCGCCGGTGACCTTGGGGAGCTTGTCGAGCTCCGCGCGCAGCGCCGCCGCGACCGAGCTCGGCGTCACGCCGATCCGGCTCAGGACAGCCGGCACGACGCCATCCGGCTGCTCGACCAGGACGAGGAGGAGGTGCGCGACCTCCAGCTGGGGATGCCCCTCGGACTCGGCGAGGGCCTGGGCCGAGACGATGGCCTCCGCCGCGCGCTGGGTGAATCGATCGGTTCGCATCTGCCTAGCGCTCCGTTCGTGGGCTCGGCTGGGCAATCTCGCGAAGGATCGGCTCGAGCTTCGCACGCTCCTCGTCGCCAAGCTTCGGCAGCACGACCTGTGCCGTCACGACGAGGTCGCCCTTCTGTGACGAGCCGCGCTTCGGCAGGCCGCGGCCCTTCAGCCGGATCTCCTGCCCGTTCTGAGTATTCGGTCGAATGCGCAGCTTCACGTTGCCGGTTGGGGTCGGCACCGGAACCTCCGCGCCGAGGACCGCCTCCTCGAGCGTGAGCGGGAGCACCGTCCGCAGCTCGGTGCCGCGGCGCTCGAATCGCGGGTCGGGCGTGACCTTGACGTTGATGACGACGTCGCGACCGTCTGCCGCGCCGCTGAGCTTGACCTTCGAGCCGTCGCCGACGCCGGCGGGGATCTTCACGTGGAGGCGCCGTCCGTTGACGTTGACGAGGCGCTCGGTTCCGGTGGCGACCTCGGCGAGCGTCACGTCGGCCGTGGCCTGCGCCGCCGGAATCGCGCGCGCCCGCGCACTCGTGCGAGCGCCACCGAGATCGGAGAGGTCGACGTACTCGAAGCTGCCGCTCTGCGAGCTACCGGGCGACGCGCCGCCGAAGGGGCTGCCGGCGCCGCCGCCGAAGAACTGCTCAAAGAAGTCGCTGAAGCCGGCGCCCATCTCCTCGGGCCGGACGGTTCGGTACGTCCAGCGCGTCCCGCCAGGGGCGCCGCCGAACCCGGCCCAGTCCGTCGCGCCACCGGAGCCGAAGCCGGCCTGCTGGTAGGCCTGCCAGTTCGCGCCGAGCTCGTCGTACTGCTTGCGCTTCTCCGGATCGGAGAGGACCGCGTGCGCCTCGTTCGCCTCCTTGAAGCGCTTCTCAGCCGTGGGGTCCTTGTTCGTGTCCGGATGGAGCTCGCGGGCCAGCCGACGATAGGCCTTCTTGATGTCGGCCTGCGAGGCCGTCTTCGGAACGCCGAGGGTGTCGTAGTAATCCTTGTACTCCATGGATCAGAGGGAGCGGCGCCGGATCGGCGCCGCTCCGTCGACCGTCAGGCGGGCTGCCCGGCGGGCGGCTGATCGGTCGTGCCGTCGCCGGTTGCGGCGATCGGCGGCTCCTCCGCGGGCTTGCGCGGCCGTCGTGGTCGGCGCGCCACCCGCGCCTGGCGCTCCTCGCGCTCGGCCTTGATGCGGGCGGCCGGCCGCGGCGCATCGATGAGCGCCTCGGCCAGCACCTGGTCCATGTTCTCGACCGGGACGATCCGCAGCTCGTTGCGCACCTCCTCGGGCACGTCGACGAGGTCCTTCTCGTTCCGCTTCGGGATGAGGACGGTCTTCACGCCGGCGAGGTGCGCGGCGAGGAGCTTCGACTTCAACCCGCCGATCGGCAGGACCCGGCCGCGAAGCGTGATCTCGCCCGTCATGGCCAGGTCGCGCCGCGCGGGACGCCCGGTGAGCAGGCTCGCCATGGCCGTGGCCATCGTCACGCCCGCGCTCGGCCCGTCCTTGGGGGTCGCCCCCGCCGGGACGTGGATGTGGACCGTCGTCTTTTCGAAGGCGGCGGGATCGATCCCGAGCTCGTTCGTCCGCGCCCGGATGTAGCTCATCCCGGCCCGTGCCGACTCCTTCATCACGTCGCCGAGCTGTCCGGTCAGCAGGAAGTCGTCCTTGCCGTCCATCTTCGTGGCCTCGACCTGGACGATGTCCCCGCCCGCGTCGCTGACCACGAGCCCGGTGACCATGCCGACCTGGTCCTCGGCCTCGAGCTCTCCGTAGTCGAAGCGCGCGGGTCCGAGGTACTCCTCCAGATCCTCAGGCTTGACGACGACCTTCGTCTTGGCGTCCATCGCGACCTTGCGCGCGACCTTGCGCGCCACGTTGGCGATCTCGCGCTCGAGGTTGCGGACGCCCGCCTCGCGGGTGAACGCCTGGATCAGGCGGACGAGGGCGGCCTCCTCGAAGGTGAGGTTGTCATCGGTCAGGCCGTGCGCGTCGAGCTGCTTCGGCACGAGGAAGCGCTCAGCGATCCGAACGCGCTCGAGCTGCGTGTAGCCCGGCAGCTGGATGACCTCCATCCGGTCGCGGAGCGCCGGCGGGATCGTGTCCAGCATGTTGGCGGTGGCGATGAACAGCACCTTCGACAGGTCGAACGGCACCTCCAGGTAGTTGTCCTGGAAGCTGTTGTTCTGCTCCGGGTCGAGGACCTCCAGCAGTGCCGACGACGGGTCGCCGCGGAAGTCCATGCCGACCTTGTCGATCTCGTCGAGCA
>CBFGTN010000117.1:0-3486 GCA_965652075.1 uncultured bacterium | reverse complement strand
TGCCGGGGGTGGCGCTGGTCAGGGTCGGCGCGCCCGGCGGCGTGGGTGCGGGCGGAACGCCGGTCGAGGCCACGGCCGCGCGCAGGGCATGGATCATCGGCTCGGGGGTCCCATCCGGATCGTCAGGCCACGTCCCCTGGCCCGCGCAGCCCTGGTCGGCGCCCGCGACGGTCCCGTCCGGGCACTCGCCCGAGGACTTGAGATGCGCCAACGCATCGGCCGGGCTGAGCCCGGGAGCGGCGGCGGCCATGACCGCGGCGACGCCGGCGACATGCGGGGTCGCCATGCTCGTCCCGCTGCTCGTCTGGTAGGTCCCGTTCGGCCACGTCGAGTAGACGAAGACGCCTGGCGCGACGACGTCCACCGATGCCCCGAAGTTGCTGAAGGCGGCGAGCGTGTCGTCGCACTCGGTCGTGAAGAGCTCCAGGATGAACTTGCAGCCGCCCAGCCCGCCGCGCGTCGTGTCGAAGTCCGTGAGGGCCGACACGCTGATCACCTCGGGGAACGCCGCCGGGACGAAGCTGCCCGCGTCGACGGCAGAGTTCCCGGCCCCGGCGACCATGATCACGCCCGCGGCGTGCGCGGCGCAGACGGCCGCGTGGAGCGGGTCGGTCTGGCAGGTCCCCCACTGGCGCTGCTCGCCGAAGCTCATGTTCATGACGTCGATGTCGTTCGAGCTGTCCCCGTCCGAATTCAGCGACATCACGTGGTCGAAGCCGCACAGCACGAGCGCCTCGCTCGAGTTGCCGGCGTCGTCGAAGACCTTGACCGCCACGAGGTCCGCCTCCGGAGCGGCGCCCACGACGCCGATGCCGTTCAGCGGCGCCGCGGCGGTCCCGGCGACGTGCGTGCCGTGTCCGTAGCCGTCATTGGGCGGCGCGGCCGGGTTCACGCAGTTCTTGCCGGAGGCCTGATCGATGCTGGCGACGAGGTCGGGGTGGTCGAGGTCGATGCCGGTGTCGACGATCGCGATCCTCGCGCCGTTGCCCCGGTAGCCGTTGTGATAGGCGTCGGCATTGGGCGCGTCGTTGTCGAAGGCCGCGATGCGCTCGATTCCCGTCGGCAGAGTCTCAGCCTCGAGCGTGATCGCACGGTCCGGCGTGACAGAGACGACATTCGGGTTCCGGCGCAGCGCCGCCGCCGCCGCGGCCGACCCCTTGAACTGGAAGCCGTCGATCGCCTGCGTGAACGTGAGGCCGACCTCCCCGCCGACCTCGCGCGTCAGCCTCGCGGCCATCCGCGGCGCCGCGCGCCCGGGCTCGAGCATGACGATCCACGAGCGACTGCCGCTCGGATCGCCGCCCTGGTCCTGCGGGGGCGACGCCATCACGGGCGCCGCCGACATCAGGACAACGACGAGCGACCCCGCGATCGCGATGAGACGGGCCGAGAGACGACGCCGCATGAGATGAGTCCAGGACACTCGGGGCACGAATCAGGTCGCCGGATTCTGCTCCCCCATCTGGGCCATGGGAAGCCCATCAGAGGTACCGAGACGGCACCGTTGGTGCCCCACCGCACCTCAAAATGCGGTATGCCCGAAGGCGACACGATCTACCGCACGGCGACGGTCCTCCGCGAGGCGCTGCTGGGTGGCCGCATCACCGCGGCACGCGCGCAGGCTCGGCCCGGGATGCGCCGCGTCCCGGATCTCTCCCGCCTGGTCGGCACAGAGGTCACGAGCGTGGAGTCCCGCGGCAAGCATCTGCTCATCGGCTTCAGCAACGGCATGACGCTCCGCAGCCACATGCGGATGACCGGCTCATGGCACCGATACCGGCCGGGTGAGCCGTGGCGTCGGCCCGCGTCCCGCGCGAGCGCCGTGCTGGAGACCGAGCGCTCCGTGGCGGTCGTTTTCGACGCCCCGGTCGTCGAGCTCCTGACCGATGCGGACCGGCGCCGGTCGCGATCGCTGACCGAGCTCGGTCCCGACCTGCTGGGGCTGGACTTCGACGCCGACGAGGCGCTCCGGCGGCTCCGCGAGCGCAATGATGCAGAGCTCGGCAATGCACTGCTCGACCAGCGGGCGGTCGCCGGAGTCGGCAACGTCGTGAAGAGCGAGACCGCGTTCGTCGAGCGGCTGGACCCGTGGGCGCCGGTGAGGGCATATGACGACGACGCGCTGCGCGCGGCGCTCGCGACCGCTCGGCGGCTGCTCCAGGCGAACACCGGCGGGGGCGCGCGCGTGACGACCGGTAACCCTCGACGGGGACAGCAGCTCTGGGTCTACGGCCGCGCCGGCCGTCCGTGCCGTCGGTGCGGGACGATCATTCGCTCCGCCCGACAGGGTGAGCTGGCTCGCCCCACCTACTGGTGCCCGACCTGCCAGCCCGGCCCTACGCCTCGATCCGGTTGATCTGGGCGCCGAGCGCGACGAGCTTCGCCTCGATCTGCTCGTAGCCGCGGTCGACGTGCTCGATCCCGTCGATGACCGACGTCCCCGTCGCGGCCAGCGCGGCGAGGATCAGGGTCGCGCCGGCGCGCAGGTCGGCGATGTCGACCTCGGCCGCGTGCAGTGGCGTCGGGCCGGTGATCCGCGCGTTCCGCTCGTCGACGAGCTCGATGTCGGCGCCCATTCGCGTCAGCTCGCGGGCATAGTCGAGCCGGTCCTCGAAGATCGTCTCGCGGATGTGCGAGACCCCGTCGGCCTGGGTCATGAGCACTGAGAACGGCGCCTGGAAGTCGGTCGCGAAGCCCGGGTACGGCTCGGTTCGGACGTCGATGGCGCGCAGCGGCTGGGCCGACGGTCGCACGTGCAGGGCGCCGGCATCGGCCTCGTAGGCGATTCCCATGCGGTCCCCGGCCTCCAGGAACGAGCGCAGGTGATTCGGGTCGATCCCGTCGAGGGTCACCGTGCCGCCCGTGATCGCGGCCGCGATCGCGAACGTCTCCGCCTCGAGCCTGTCGCCGAGGATCCGATGCTCGGTGCCGCGAAGCGCGTCGACCCCCTCCACCTCGACTCGACGCTCGGCGGTCCGGGCGATCCGCGCCCCCATCCCGCACAACATCGCGATGAGATCGTCGACCTCGGGCTCGAGGGCGGCGTTGTCGATCACGGTCGTGCCGCGGGCCAGCGTCCCGGCCAGGATCGCGTTCTCGGTCCCCATGACCGTCACCTCGGGGAACTCGATCCGCGCGCCGGACAGGCCCTCGGCGGGCGCAGAGGCGTAGTAGTAGCCGTTGCGATAGTCGATCGTCGCGCCCAGGGCTTCCATCGCCATGACGTGGTAGTTCACCGGCCGCCGGCCGATCCGGTCGCCGCCCGGGTTCGGCAGGATGACGCGGCCGAAGCGGGCGAGCATCGGCCCCAGCAGGATGAAGCTGGCCCGCATCTTCGCGGCCGCCTCGAGCGGGACGAACGGCCACGTCGCCTCGACCGCCCGCAGGTCGAGCCCGTCACCGTTCGCGCGCTTCACCTCGAAGCCGATGTCGCTCATCACCTCGCGCAGGATCGTCACGTCGCTGATCTTCGGGACGTTGCGCAGC
>CBFGTN010000116.1:0-3578 GCA_965652075.1 uncultured bacterium | reverse complement strand
TCAGGTCGAGGGATCGGGTGGCCATCGGTCGGTGATGGTACCCGCTCCACGGGCGACGCTCGGCAGTCACCCGGCGGATGAGGCCACGAGGATGTCCCCGGCTGATGCGGTTGACGAGTCCATCGGGGAAGTTCGGCCGCGCTGCGTTGTCACCGCATGCTTCAGACGAATATCCCGCGACGACGTTCCCGCCTCATTCGCCCGCGGAATGCGATGAGGGCGTCAGCCGAGGAGCCACTCCTCGTCCAGGGTGGACGGCACCTCGGCACCGTCGAGCCAGCGAAGCACGAACGACTCCGGGCTGAGCACGCTGGCACCCAGGTCGTCGGGCAGCTCGAGGATCCAGCCCATGTCCTGGCGCTGCGTCCGATGGCACTCCATGCTGCGACGCTTCTGGTCGAGGAAGGCCCCGACGTCGACGCGCGTCGTGACCTCAGCCTCGGGGCGGCCGAAGCCTTCGTCTTCCGTCGACGCCGACTCTCCCTCGGTGGCCTCGCCGCTCGCGGCTGCCTCGGCCTCGTCACCGGCCCACGGGACGGGGATGCCGCGCTCGGCCATCGCCGCGAAGATCGCCTCCCAACGCTCGCGCGCCCACGCGAGCTCGTAGAACCGCGAGACGGCGTCCGGGCCGCCGGCGAGCGCGGTGTACGCGTCCCGTGCGATCCGCGCCGCGTTGATGTGGTCCGGATGGCCGTAGTTGCCGTTCTCGTCGTACGTGACGATCGCCGCCGGGCGAGCGGCCCGGACGATCTCGACGAGGCGCGCGGTGGCCGCAGCGAGGTCCGCCTTCCAGAACGACTCCGGGTGCTCGTTGGCCTCGGTGCCCATCATCCCCGAGTCGCGGTAGCCGAGCAGGTGATGCCGGATCGCGCCCGATCCGAGGGCGTCGAGCGAGCACGCCAGCTCCTCGGCCCGAATGGCGGCCAGTCGTGGCCGAGCCTCCTCGGGATCGAGGTTCGGGTCGTGGACCTCCCCCTCCGCTCCATCGGTGCAGGTCACGAGGTCGACGCGGATGCCATCTGCCACGAGGCGCGCGATGCTGCCTCCGGTGCCGACGCACTCGTCGTCGGGGTGGGCGTGGACGAAGAGGACGCCTCCTGTGTCAGGCGGCATGCGCCGCTCCGTCCGTCAGACCGATGGTCGCGAGCGTGTCGGTGGCATCGCGCTCACCGATCGCGACGACCGGCGCGACGCGGCCGAACTGGAGCGCGTTCGCGAAGCCGAGCCGCGGCGCGATCAGCAGGTCCGGCGGCTCGACGACGACCGGATCGGCCCAGCGCGCCGTCAGCAGGCCGAGATAGCGTCGCGCGGTGAGCCGCTCGGCGGGCGTCGCCGTGCCGAGGCGCGCCGCGGCGGCTCGCAGGAAGGCGGCGCTCGGCGGGCGCGCCAGGAACGCCGGCTTCGGGATGTCGACGAGCACGCCGATGACGGGATCGTCCGGAGCCCACGCCCGCGCCAGGCTGACCGGGACGCCCTCCCACGGTCCGGCGTCGCACCAGATCCCGTCGGCATCGCGGCGCGGCGGGAAGAACAGCGGCACCGCGATGCTCCGCTCGAGCGCGTCGATCAGGCGACCCGAGGTGATCAGCCGCGGCGTGCCGGTGACGAGGTCGTAGGTGCTCACCCCCAGCGGGACGTGGAGATCCTCGATCCGCGGGTCGCCGAGGTCGCGGGCCAGGCGATCGAGCAGCGGCCGGGGGTCGAAGAGCGACAGGCGGCCGCGCCGCACGTGGCGGTACAGGGAGAGGCTGCGGCCGCGCTCCTCGATCTCGTCGGGGTCTCGTCCGGCCGCGAGGGCGGCTCCGATGATCGCGCCCATGCTCGTGCCGACGATGCGAGAGGGTGCGAGCCCGTTCGCGGCGAGCGCGCGGGCGACGCCGACATGCGCCCAGCCCCGGCCGCCTCCCCCACCGAGCGCGAGTGTGAAGCCGTCGCGGAAGTCCGGGCCCCCGGTCATCGGTCCGGCGCGCCGTGCTCCGAGCACTCGCACAGCTCACGCAGCTTGGTGTACGTGAAGAGGCCCGTGTCGTGGCCGTCGGCCCAGATCGGCGCGAGGGCGTACCGGCCGATCCAGCGCACCTCGCTCATCGTCGTCTGGCGCTCGTCGAAGGCCGTCTCGAGCGTGACGACGCCCGGGAGCGATCCCTCGCCCGCGCAGAGCGCGCACGGGCACGCTCGGCGGAGTGCCAACCACGACCACTCGCCGAGGTGGCCGTCGTCCCAGCGGATCCGCATCAGGCGCGCCGTCTCGTCGAGCTCGACGCCGATCGGGTTGACGACCGGTGGAAGCGCCATGCTCAGTCCTCCTCCCACCGGTTCTGGCTGCCGCGCCACTCTGCGCCGAAGGCGGCACCGCTGTTCGTGATCATCACCGGCCGATCGTCGCCGAGGTTCCAGAGGTAGAGGTTCTGGAGCACGCCACCCGCGGGCGCCGATCGTCCGAGCGTGAACACGACCTGGTCTCCGCGGGGCGACCAGCGCAGGTGGCTGACGCGACCGTCGATCCTCGCCGAGGCCATCGTGTCGCCGGTGCGGTCGACGACGCGCATCCTCGTCTGCCCGTCCTCGAGCGTCAGGGTCACGCTGCGCTCACCCTCGGGCGCGTACAGGACGGGCAGCGTCTCTTCGTCGACCTTGCGGGCGTTGCCCTCGGCCGGATCCAGCGTCCATGCCCCGCCGCCGAGGATCCACAGGTAGAGGGTGTCGTCGTTCATCCAGTACAGGCGGATCGCGCCCCCGTCGTCGCTGAACTGGGCCTCGGCGAGCGCGGGCTCCTCCTCGATCGCCGGTCGCCGATAGGAGACGCGGTCGAGCTCCCGCTCGTGACCCGTCTCCTGGTTCACCGCCAGGACCGTCGCGACGTCATTGCCGCCGTCGGCGCGCACGCGGACGGCGTACACGATCTCCGTCCCGTCGCCGAACGTGATCGCGCTGATGCCGTCGCTCAGGCGATGGACGTCCACCCCAGGGTTGATGGCGGCAAGCAGGTCCGCATAGAGGAAGGCGCCGCGCCGGCCGTCGGGCGACCACGCGAAGCGCCGGACGTCGAGGCTCGGGTCCTGGGCCAGGACCTCGGGCTCGCCTTCCTCAGTGAAGTCGCGCCGCAGCAGGAAGATGTGGGCCAACGCGGTCGATCGACCCTGGTAGACCATCTCGAGGTCGCCGTACTTCGGCACCGGCTTCGCGGACGCCGACGGGTTCGGCGACCCCCGCGGCGCGGGCGACGGGCTGACGCGCGAGCTTTCCCGCGGCGACGGGATGATCGTCGGGATGACTGCGGCGGCCTGCGTCGGAGACGCGTCGCCTCCACCCCCGAGCGACCCGTCGCCGGCGAAGATCAGGGCCAGCAGGACGATCACCATCCCGGCCAGCAGCAGGATGACGCCGATGAGCCACGGCACCGCCTGCTCCGCGGTCGTCACGTCCTCCGCGGGCTCCTCCTCGATCTCCGCCTCGGCCCGCCCAAACGTCGTGCGGATGTCACTTGCGCGCGGCCCAGCGCCGGCCTCGGCGCGACTGGGCGGTGGCGGGGGTGGCGCCCACGTCGTGGGGAAGACCTCGGTCGCATCGGTCCGTTC
>CBFGTN010000115.1:0-3654 GCA_965652075.1 uncultured bacterium | reverse complement strand
GCCTTGACCGGCCTGAGCCAGGCCGACGCACCCCGAACGGGGGAGCGTCAGTACCACATCGGGCTCGAACGCGGTGAGCTGGCCGAGTACGTCCTGCTCGTGGGCGACCCCGGCCGAGTGGCCAAGGTCGCCTCGCGCTGGGACGCGATCGAGCTCGAGCGCTCGAACCGCGAGATCACGACCGCGACGGGGACCCATCGGGGCATGCGGATCAGCTGCATGTCCACGGGGATGGGCACGGACAACGTCGAGATCGTGCTGGCCGAGGTCATGGAGATCACCGATGCGGCCACCTTCGTCCGCATCGGTTCGTCCGGCGCGCTGCAGCCGGAGATCGCCCTTGGCGATCTGATCGTGTCGACCGGAGCGGTCCGGCTCGAGAACACGACCGACTACTACGTCCATCCCGGATACCCGGCAGTGGCCCATCGAGATGTCGTGTGGGCGCTCGAGGCGGCATGCCGGCAGCTCGAGATCCGGCACCACGTGGGGCTCACGGCGACGGCGAGCGGGTTCTACGCTCCGCAGGGACGGCAGATGCGCACGCTCCCCGTTCGCTATCCTGAGCTCGCAGATGAGCTTCGCCGCCAGCGTGTGGCGAATCTCGAGATGGAATCGTCGGCACTGTTCGTGCTGGCGCATCTTGCGGGACTGCGGTCCGGCACGATCTGCGCGGCGTACGCGCAGCGGACGGACGGCACGTTCCTCGAAGGCGCGGCGAAGGAGGCCGCGGAGGCTCGTTGCATCGATGCCGGACTGGCCGGCATCCACCTGCTCTGGCAGGTCGACACCGAGGGCGGCGACACGCTCGCCGCACGAGGGAGCCTGGTCGGCCGTCAGGCGGGGTGGTCACAAGGAACGTCCGGCGACGATGCCGGCCACTAGGAGGCACTGATCACCAATGGCGACCGAGGCCTACTGCGTCAAGTGCAAGGCAAAGCGTGAGATGCAGGACGCAACGAAGATCACCATGAAGAACGGCAAGCCGGCGACGCAGGGCACCTGCCCGGTCTGCGGCACGAAGATGTTCAAGATCGGCGGCTGACGCCGATTCGTTCCACGACGGGCGCGCCACCGAGGCGCGCCCGTTCTTTATGCCCCACACGTGGCGGCAGCGGGGCTGCCGGTAGAATCCGCGGGGTGGAGCGCAGAGCCGAACGCCCGATCCTCGCGATCGACCTCGGCGGGACCCAGATCCGCGCGGCCCTCGTCACCCCCGATCACACCGTGCATTGCCGCCGCGCCGTGCCGACCGCCGACGAGGAGGGAGTCGAGGCGGTCCTGAACCGAATCGTCGAGGTCGCCGCCGCCGTGCGCGACGACGCCGCGTCGGACGGCCTTCCCGAGCCGATCGGCGTCGGCATCTCCTCGCCGGGCCCGCTCGACCCATGGCGCGGGATCGTGCGCGCCGCGCCGAATCTCACCGGCTGGACCGACATCGCGCTCGGCCCGCGGGTCCACGCCGACCTCGACTTGCCGACGTTCCTCGAGCGCGACACGAACGTGGCCGTCATGGGCGAGTGGCGATACGGAGCCGCCCGCGGCGCGCGAAACGCGATCTACATCACCGTCTCGACCGGCATCGGAGGCGGGCTCATCGTCGACGGCCGGCCGGTCCGGGGCTCGAATGGGACCGCCGGCGAGGTCGGCCACGTCACGGTCGAGCTCGACGGCCCGCGATGTGGATGCGGCGGGGTCGGGCACGTGGAGGCCATCGGATCGGGCACCGCTCTCGCCCGCGAGGGTCGCGCGCTCGTTGCCGCGCATCCTGACTCGCCGATCGCTCGGCTCGCGGAGGATGCGCCGGAGGTGGACGCCGAGCTCGTCGCGAGGGCCGCGGACGCGGGCGATCCGCGAGCCGCGGCGCTCCTCGATCGTGCGTGGGTCGCCGTCGGCGCGCTGGTCGCCTCGCTCGTGAACCTGCTGGATCCAGAGGTCATCGTCATCGGCGGGAGCATCGCGGAGCATCACCAGGGCCCGCTGTTCGAGCAGATCGCCGTCGAGATGGAGCGCCGAGCCTTCCCGATCCTCCTGGACAAGGTACGGATCGTGCCTGCCGCTCTCGGCGGGGACGTCTCGCTGATCGGCTCGCTGCCGATCGTCAACGACCGCATCGACGACCCGGCCTACGCGGCCGGGACGCCCACACAGCAAGGAGCACCGCTTTCGTGACGACCCGCATCGGCATCAACGGCTTCGGGCGCATCGGCCGCCAGACCCTGAAGGCCATGCTCGAACGCCATCCCGACGAGCTGGAGGTCGTGGCCGTCAACGACCTGGCCGACGACGCGACGAACGCCCACCTGTTCAAGTACGACTCGACGTATGGCCGCTATGACGGCGAGGTGCGCGCGGGAGAGAACGCGATCATCGTCGACGGCCGCGAGATCCGATCGTTCAGCGAGCGGGATCCTTCCGCATTGCCGTGGGGCGACCTGGGAGTCGACATCGTCGTCGAGTCGACCGGCATCTTCACCGACGCCACGAAGGCGAGCGCGCACCGTGACGCGGGCGCGAGGAAGGTGATCATCAGCGCCCCGGCCAAGAACGAGGACATCACGATCGTCCTCGGGGTGAACGAGGACCGATACGACCCGGAGCAGCACCACGTCGTCAGCAACGCAAGCTGCACGACGAATGGCCTGGCGCTGCCGGCCAAGGTGATCTTCGACAGCTTCGGGATCGAGCGCGGCCTGATGACCACGGTCCACAGCTACACGAACGACCAGAACGTGCTCGACGTCTTCCACAAGGACCTCCGCCGAGCGCGCAGCGCCGGCCAGAACATCATCCCCACCACGACCGGCGCGGCGAAGGCGCTGGCGCTGGTGATCCCCGAGCTGAAGGGCAAGTTCGATGGCTTCTCGCTGCGCGTGCCGACGCCGACCGTGTCGGTCATCGACTTCGTCGCCATCACCTCGCGACCCGTCACCGCCGACTCGGCGAACGAGGCGCTGCGCGCGGCTGCCGCGGGGCCGATGCAGGGGCTGCTCGGCGTCGCAGACGAGGAGCTGGTGAGCATGGACTTCAAGGGCGACGAGCGCTCGAGCATCGTGGACGCGCCGTCGACGATGGTCGCCGGGGACGACCTGCTGAAGGTGATCGCCTGGTACGACAACGAGTGGGGCTACTCCTGCCGCGTCGCCGACCTCGCCGCGTTCATGGCCGAGCGGCTCTGAGCCGTCCGCAGATGGACGCCAAGACGGTCCGAGACGTCGACGTCGCCGGCCATCGGGTCTTCGTCCGTGCCGACCTGAACGTGCCGCTCGAGGACGGGCGGATCACCGACGACAACCGGATCCGGGCGAGCCTGCCCACGATCGTCAACCTGCTCGAGCGGGAGGCATCGGTCGTGCTCGCCAGCCACCTTGGGCGGCCGAAGGGCAAGATCGTCGATCCGCTGCGCCTGCGACCCGTCGCGGAACGGCTGAGCCAGCTCCTCGGCAGGCCGGTGCGCATGACGGGCGACGCGCTCGGGCCGGGCGTCCAGGTGGCGGTCGACAAGCTCCGACCCGGCGACCTCCTGCTGCTCGAGAACCTGCGCTTCCACGCCGCGGAGGAGGCGAACGACCCCGCCTTCGCCGAGTCGCTCGCCAGCCTCGCCGACCTCTACGTCAACGACGCGTTCGGCGCCGCCCACCGCGCGCACGCCTC
>CBFGTN010000114.1:0-3709 GCA_965652075.1 uncultured bacterium | reverse complement strand
CTCGGCGTGATCCTCTACCAGGAGCAGGTGATGCAGGTCGCGATCGAGGTGTGCGGCTACACCGCCGTCGAGGCCGACATCTTCCGCAAGGCGATGGGCAGCCACCGCAGCCACGCGAAGATGCAGGCCGAGCGGCCGCGCTTCATCGGCGGCGCGATGCGCACCGGCCTGACAGAGGAGCAGGCCGAGGAGCTGTTCCAGAAATGCAGCGCCTTCGCCGAGTTCGGCTTCGCGCGGGCGCATGCCGCGGCGTTCGCGAAGATCGCGTACGACACCGCCTGGCTGAAGCGCCGCTTCCCGGCGCACTACACGGTCGGCGTCCTGAACAACCAGCCGATGGGCTTCTACTCGCCGGCGGTCGTCATCAACGACGCGAAGCGCCACGGCATCGCGGTGCTGCCGATCGACGTGAACGAGTCGGCCTGGGAGCACGACACGCGCTCAACGAATGACGAGGCGCACCCGTATGCCATCCGCCTCGGCCTGCGACAGGTGAAGGGGATCGACGAGCGAGCGCGCGAGACCCTCGAGCGCGAGCGGGAGCTCGGCCCGTACCGGAGCGTCCGCGACTTCGTCGCCCGTACCCGGCTCGGCGAGCAGGTCGTCGAGCGACTGATCAGCATCGGCGCCTTCGACTGGACCGATGCGCCCCGCCGCGAGCTGCTCTGGCAGCTGCGCACGACCCTGGCCGATGCGGACCCGGAGCATCCCGCGCTCGGCCTGACCGACGATGCCCAGCGCGCGCTGGGCGCGACGCTGCCCCCGATGACCGCCGCCGAGCGGGTCGCTGCCGACTACCGCGACACCGGCGTCGCCCCGAACCTCCACGCTGTCGAGCTCTTTCGCGAGCGGCTGACCGCGCGCGGGGTGCTCTCGATCGCCGAGGCGTCCCGACGGCGCGATCGGTCCATGATCCGGCTGGCGGGCCTGGCGGTCAGCGTCCAGCATCCGATGACGGCCAAGGGCTTCGTGTTCATCGCGCTCGAGGACGAGACCGGGATGATGAACGTGACCCTGCGACCGAACGTGTACCAGGCGCATCGGGCGCTCCTGCACCGCCATCCGCTGCTCGTGATCGACGGGCGGCTGCAGGTCGAGGGCGCGGTGCTCAACGTCGTCGCCGCGCGGCTGCGGAGCGTCGACGACACGCTCGACGGGCCGCCGGAGCGGCTGCCGCTGGCCAAGCAGCAGCGGATGTTCCGCTAGGGAACCGATCCGCAGGGGATGCCGTCCAACTCCCTGACGCTGCGCAGCATCGAATCACCCTCGCTCAAGGGAGACGGCTCGATGCGACGTCCATTGCTCTCGCTCGCGGCGGCCATCGTCGCGATCCTCGCCACCGCTGCGCCGACGCTCGCGTGCGGCGGCCTGATCGGTCCGAACGGGGCGGTCAACCTCCTTCGCACCACGACCTTCGCCGGCTACCACGACGGCGTCGAGCACTACGTCACCGCCTTCGAGTTCGCGGGCGGCGGGGGCGCCTTCGGCTCGATCACGCCCCTCCCGGACGTTCCGACCACGGTCGAGCGCGGCGGCGACTGGACGCTCCAGCGACTGGTCCTCGAGACGGAGCCCGCCGACCGACGGCTCACGTTCGACAGCGCGCTCGCAGAGGCCGCAGCCCCCGGCGAAGCGGAGGTCCTGCTCCAGACGACCGTCGACGCACTCGACATCACGATCCTGCGTGGCGGCGGCGACGAGGTCGGGCTGTGGGCCAAGAACCATGGCTTCCGCCTCCCACCCGACGCGCCCGAGGTGCTCGACTTCTACGCCGACCGTTCGCCGATCTTCATGGCCGCGGCGTTCGACGCCGATGCGGCCGCCGAGCGCGGCCAGGCGATCGGCGACGGCACGCCGGTGCACCTGACGATCCCGACGGACGAGCCGTGGGTCCCGCTGCGGATCCTGGCGCTCGGCAAGGCCGCGGCCGAGACCGTGGAGGCCGACGTCTACCTGCTGACCGACGAGAAGCCCGCGATGCTCCCGAACGCGGGCGCGTTCGGAGAGTCCGCGGGCCTGATCCTCGACCACAGCGCCGCAGCGAGCGAGTCCCTGCTCACCGACCTGCGATCGGACGCCGGCATGGAGTGGGTCCCGGATGAGGCGTGGCTGACGAAGGTCGTCATCGATGCCAGCGCCGCCGAGCTGAACTTCGACCTCGCCATCGCGGCCTCGGGCGGCCGGCCGTCGGCCGTCGACGCGGGTCTCGCGCCGTTCCGACGGACGCAGGTGCCGCGCCCGCCGGTCGCGCTCTACCTCGCCCTGGCGGCGGCCCTCGTCGTAGCCGTCCCGCTCGGGCTCGAACGGCTGGCACGCGGCGCGTCCGGGCGACCGCCGCTGGCCGGCGCATGAGCCTCCGGTTGCGCCTGGTGGTCGCGGTGCTGCTCGTCGCGGCATCGGCGACCGCCGGGTGCGCCGGTGGCCCGGTGACGGTGACGATCACGATCCACCACTCGGCCTTCGACCTCCGCCAGGTGAGCGTTCCGCGCGGCGTGCCCGTGACCTTCGTGCTCGTGAACGAGGACCCGATCGATCACGAGTGGCTGATCGGCGACGAGCGGTTCCACGAGAAGCACCGCACCGGGACGCACGCGTCGCACGGCGACGTGCCGGCGGAGGTGACGGTCCCGGCCCTCGAGACGCGGCGAACGACGATCACGTTCGACGAGCCCGGGCAGCTCGCCTACATCTGCCACCTGCCGGGCCATGAGGCGTACGGCATGGTCGGAACGCTCACGGTCGAGGGCTGAGCGCGCCCTATACTCCCGCCCGTGCTGAATCCGAACCCGCCCCGGATGATCACCGTCGTCATCGCCGTCGCCCTGATCCTCGTCGGGCTGTCGGCCACGGTCTTTCCGCTCGACTTCGTCAACGCAGCCCTCGACATCGTGCAGGAGGCGATCGGCACGAACCTCGTGGTCAGCACCGAGGTCGGCTGGCTATTCCTCTTCGCCGGCGATGCCCTGCTGATCGCCGGCTCGCTGCTGCCGGGCATCTGAGCCATGGGTGCCCGGATGAACTTCGCGCCGCGGATGCCGACGATCATCGTCGCGCTCGCGTTCGTGCTCGTCGGGCTGCTCGGGACGTTCGTCGGGGCCGTACCCGAGATCGCCGGCGTCAGCGGCGAGGTCACCGGCGCGTGGGCATACGTGGTGGCCGCGGTGATCCTCGTGCTCGGGATGGTCTTCGAGGGGATCTAGGCTCCGACGGCGGGCGCCCCGAGCAGCGGCGGGACCACGCTGCCGAAGAAGTAGCCCGCGATGCCGGCGACCGCGCCGATCACGAGGATCTCGAGACCTGATGCCCACCAGGTTCGGAACGTCCAGCGGCTCTTCACGACACCGATCCCGAAGAGGACGGCCAGGGTCAGCGCGACCGAGGCGAACACCGCCGCCCCGTCGTCGAGGACCACGTGGGGGAGGATCGGCACGAGGCTCCCGAGGCCGAAGGCGGCTCCCATCACGAGGGCACCCTGCATCGGCGAGCCGTACGGCTCCTCGACGGAGAGGCTCAGCTCCTTCTCGACCATCGTCTTGAGCAGCACGTCGGGGTGGTCGGCCATGATCCGCGCCACTTCGAGAGCGCGATCGTGCGGAAGCCCGTCCTCCTCGAACATGTAGGCGACCTCCGCCTCCGCCTCGCCGGGGCGCTCGTGGACCTCCTCGCGCTCGTCGACGATCTGCGCGTCGAAGATCTCGCGCTGGCTCTT
>CBFGTN010000113.1:0-3726 GCA_965652075.1 uncultured bacterium | reverse complement strand
AGGCTCCTCCACCCGATCTGGAAACGCTCCCGAGAACGCCATTCACGAGGCGGCGAGCCGCATCGCCGGCGTAGATCCGGGCGAGGGAGACCGCATCCCGCATCGGTTCCCCGCTCGGGGTCGCGGCGGAGTATAGCACCTCGTAGAGCGCGCTCCGGAGAATCGTCCGCTCGACGCGACCGAGCTCGGCGACGGGAATCAGTGGCGCTTCGGCGGCGATTCGGGCGTCCAGGTCGGACCGATGCTCGTCGACTCCGGCGACGATGTCCGCGGCGTGCGCTCGCACGTCGTCGGGCACCTCGCGCTCGTCCGCTAGCCGGACCAGCGCGCCGGGCGCCGCTCCCGGCCGGAACTCGCCCTCGAAGAGCGCCAGCATCGCCAGCCGACGCGCGAGGAGCCCTGCCGACGTGGCCCGCCTCTTCGAGGCACTCGTCACGGGGCGGGCGTCCGCTCTCGGTGCAGCCTGGCCGCGATGCGCGATCGAACGCCGCGATGCGCGAGGGCCGGGTGCTCGCGCGACCACTCGTCGATCAGCTGCGGGACGCGCGCTTCGGCCGCCTCCGAGGCGACCCGGATCGCGTGCTCGATCATCCGCGCCTGCGCACGACCGTGGGTGACGATGCTCACCCCCTTGACCCCGAGCAGTGGCGCGCCGCCGTACCGCTCGTGGTCGAACCGCGCTCGGGTCCGATCGAAGCCAGGCTTCAGCGCGAGGAGCGCCAGCGGCGCGATCGGTCCCTGCTGGAGGTCCTCCCGGAGCGATCGGAAGATGAAGGTCGTGATGCCCTCGAAGAACTTGATCACGACGTTCCCGACGAAGCCGTCGCACACGACGACGTCCGCGCGGTGCGCGATCATGTCGTGCGCCTCGACGTTGCCGACGAAGTTCAGGTCGGCGGCGGCGAGCTTCGTGTGCGTCTCGCGCGCCCGCTCGTCGCCCTTCTCGACCTCCTCCCCGATGTTCAGCAGGCCGATCCGCGGGTTGGCGACACCGAGCACGTGCTCGGCGAAGATCGCCCCCATCGCCGCGAACTGGACGAGGTTCTCAGGCTCCGAGTCCATGTTCGCGCCGACGTCGAGCAGCATGATCGGGCCGGTCGCGGTGACCATGTGGGCGGGCAATGCCGGGCGATCGATCCCGGCGATCCGCCCGAGGCGGAAGATCGCGGCGGCCATCGTCGCGCCGGTGGAGCCGGCCGAGACGACCGCATCGGCCGCTCCGTCGCGCACGAGATCCGTGGCCACGACGATCGAGGCGCGACGCTTCGTGCGAAGGGCCGTGGCGGGGTGCTCCCCCATCTCGATGACATCCGGCGCCTCGACGAGGCGGAGGTTCGCGGGCCTGGGACGCCCGCCATCTTCCAGCTCGCGCTCGATGCGCATGAGGTCACCGACGAGGATGACCTCGTCCTGGGGGGCGGCGGCGGCGTAGTCGAGCGCTCCGCGGACGATCTCGCGAGGGGCGTGATCGCCACCCATCGCGTCGACCGCGATGCGCATCGGTCGTTAGGCTTGCTGAGCCTCGGCCGGTCCGACCGTCTCGATCGTGACCGCCTCGCGCCCGTTGTACCAGCCGCAGGTGGGGCACACGTGATGGGCGCGCTTCAGCTCGTGACAATGCTCGCACTCGACCAGCGGCGGTGCGCTGATCGCAAGATGCGCGCGGCGCTCACCCTGGCGCGCCTTGGAAACCTTTCGCTTGGGGACGCCCACGCGGAAACTCCTTGGGACCGATGATTTCGGGGACGCCGCAGTATAGCCGGACCGCTCCGACCCGGCGAGCGAGCCGCTAGGACTCGCCCCGATCGCGCAGCAGCGCGGCGAGGCCGGCGAGCCGTGGATCGATCTCCTCGTCGCCGTGAGCGTGTTCGCCGCGATCCATTCGCTCGCCGCACGTGGGGCAGAGGCCGGGACAGTCGGGCCGGCAGAGGGCGAACACGGGATCGGTCAGCGAGAGCTCGTCGTGGAAGACGGCGTCGAGCTCAATCTGATGGTGCTCGTCGATCCGTGGCGTCTCCGCGTCCTCGGCGTCGGCCCGGACCGGCGCGCCGGTCAGCGGGTCGACGGTCGGCAGGAACTCCTCGCTGATCGGGACGCGCACCTCCTCGACGAACGAGTCGGTGCACCGCGAGCAGGTGCGACGGAGCGTCGCGCTGAGCTCGCCGCGCAACAGAATCCCCCGATTCGTGCGCTGCAGGCGAAGGTCCGCGTCGATCGGTCCGGCCAGCTCGACGTCGGGGCCGAGCGTCACGTAATGGTCGCGCAGGCGGATCTCGCGGGTCGCGCCCGGTGGCTCGTGCAGGAGCCCCGCGACGTGGAACGCGGTCATGGCCGGGGTGCGGCCTGGGCCTTCTCCTGCGGATCCACCGCGATCGCGTCGCCGCTCGCTTCGGGGTTGACGCCGTCGTCGGAGGCCGCCCGGTGCCGCTCGTCGAGCATGTCGATGCCGCGCTTGATGCTCGTCAGCGCCTTGATGCACTCCCCCTCCAGGCGGATGAGCACGCCGGCCGCGTACTCGTCGGCGCCGCGACGGACCTCGCGCGCCTCGTCCTGCGCCCGATCGAGGATCTCCGCGGCCCGCTGCTGAGCGGCGCGCACGAGCTCGCGCTCCTCGAGCATCTGGACGGCCTGCTCCTGCGCGCGAGCGACGATCGCATCGCCCTCCTCGCGGGCCTTCTCGGTGATCCGTCCGGCGTCCTCGGTGATGCGGCGCGCCTGTCGCACCTCCTCGGGCACGGCAACGCGGAGCTGGTCGATGAGCTCGAGCACCGTGGGCTGGTCGAGGACGACGTTGTTCGTCAAGGGCAGCTTCTTGCCGGCGGCGACCAGCGACTCCAGCCGCTCGACGAGAAAGATGATGTCCGTGGCCGCGACCCTCCTTGCGCCGGATTATACGCGTGGCCCAGCGTGGACACGCTCGGTCAGCGCCGCCACGACCGGAGCTGGGAGCATCGCGCTGACGTCGCCTCCGAACTGCGCCACCTCCTTCGCCAGCGACGAGCTGACGAAGCCGTACTCGAGCGCGGTCATCAGGAACGTCGTGTCGATCTCCGGCGCGAGCTTGCGGTTCGTGAGCGCCATCTGCAGCTCGGCCTCGAAGTCGCTCACCGCGCGCAGGCCGCGCACGATGAACCCGGCACTGTGCCGCCGCGCGAAGTCGACGGTCAGCCCGTCGAATGCATCGACCGTCACGTGCTCGCCGAGCTCGGCGACGCAGGCGCGGATCAGGTCGACGCGTTCGTCGATGTCGAACAGCGGTCGCTTCTTCGGGTTGTTGAGCACGCCGATGACGAGCCGGTCGAACAGGCGCGAGGCCCGCTCGGCGACGTCGAGGTGCGCGTTCGTCATCGGGTCGAACGAGCCGGGGAAGACTGCCACTCGCGTCATTCGTCCCGTGCCTCCAGGAAGGTGAGCATCGTCTCCCCGAACCGTCGCTGGCGGGTCGCCGTCAGCCCCTCGACCTCGGGCGTCTCGTCGCGCCAGAAGTGCTTGATCACGACCGTCGCGCCCGGCTCCAGGTGCGGCACCAGGGCGCGAAGCGGCGCCACGATAGCATGGCCCTCGTACGGCGGATCGAGCACCGCGAGGTGCCACGGCCCGCCGCCCTCGATGAACCGCGCGACGTCGACGCCGTGGACGGTGGCGCCTCCGGCCAGGCGCGTCCGCTCGAGGTTGGCACGAAGCGCCGTGAGCGCCGCCCGGTCGCGCTCGACGAAGTCCACGTGC
>CBFGTN010000112.1:0-3841 GCA_965652075.1 uncultured bacterium | reverse complement strand
ACCGTGGTCGTCTTGCCGACGCCGCCCTTCTGGTTTGTGCAGGCCGTGACCCGGACCACGAGCGCTCCGCTGCGAGTTCAGTTGGGCATCTCGAATTCTACCAGTTTCGGCGCTTACCGGCGGCTTATCGGTGCCGTGCGCGGAGCTCCCAGCGTGCGACTTATCCACACCGATGTTTCACGTTTGACAGTCGAATGTCCGGGTCGAAGCGAACGCCGGCGACCGTATACTCGCCCCACGGCACGGGGGCCGATCCGACTGCTCCGGGGGCGTCATCATCTCGTATCTCAGCCCGCTGCTCGCGATCTTGGTGGGGATCGTCCACGCGGCGCTGGCGCCGGTCATCGTCGTCGGCGGCGTGAAGCCGAACCTCGTGCTCGTCGCCGTCGTCCTCGTCACGTGCCTGTTCGGCGTGCTGCCGGGGATCACCTGGGCCTTCACCGCCGGACTGACGGCCAATCTGCTCGTCGGCGATCCGCTCGGCTCGATCCCGCTCGCGATGCTCATCGTCGCCGCCCTCGTCGCCGGCGGGGCGCGCCTGCTCGGCCGCGTCGGCTGGATCTATCCGATCGTGGCAACGTTCGCGGGCTCGATCGTCGCCGACCTGGTCACGCTCGGCATCTCGCAGCTCGTGACGGACGCGGCGCCGACGCCGATCCCCGTCGACCTGATCCTGGCGGCCGCGACCCTCAACGCAGCGATCGCCGCGCTCCTGCTGTATCCCGCTCGCCTCATCGCCGCCCGCTATGCCGCGGAGGAGGCGCCGGCATGGTGAGCCGATGGCCGACCTGAACGACGGTCGCCTCGACCTTCCGCGCTCGCGTCCGCGGTTCATCGCCTTCGGCGTCGTGGCGATCGTGCTCATCACCGCGCTCGGTGGGCGGCTGTTCCAGGTGCAGGTCGTCCAGGGTGACGAGTACGCGCGGCGCGCCGCCGCCGATCGAACCGTTGAGGTGCCGATCCCGGCCGCACGTGGGCTGATCTTCGACCGGGCCGGCCGACCGGTTGCGGTGAACGCACCGTCGTGGACGGTGAAGGTGCGCCCGGCGGACCTCCCGGAGCGATCGACCGACCAGGTGCTGGCGCGGGTCGCCCAGATCACCGGTGCGAAGGCGTCGCTCCTGCGTCAGCGCCTTGCGGCCTTCCAGGGGTCGCCATACGACCTCGTGCCGATCGAGCGCGGCGTCACGCGTCGGGCGGCGCTCATCCTGTCGGAGGAGTCCGAGCGGCTCCCGGGCATCGTCGTCGTCGTCGAGCCGATCCGCCGCTACCTCGACAACCGCGGTGGCGACGATGGCAGCCTGCTGGCGCATGTCGTCGGGTACACCGGGCCCGTCAATCGCGACGAGCTCGAGCGCCTCGAGGACGATGGCTATCTGCGCGACGACGTGCTCGGCAAGGCCGGGATCGAAGCGTCGTTCGAGGACGAGCTGCGCGGCGAGTATGGCGTCGAGCGCGTGGAGCGCGACGCCTCCGGCCGCCTCGGCAGTGTCATCGAGACCGTGCGTGAGCCGGTCCCCGGAACGAACCTGATGCTGACGATCGACGGCCGCATCCAGCGGCTGGCGACCCGCGCCCTGACCTGGGGCATGCGCGCCGCGAATGTCAGCCAGGGCGTGACCGTGGTGATGAACCCCCAGACCGGCGAGATCCTGGCGATGGTCTCGCTGCCGGCCTACGACAACAACAAGTTCGCGTCCGGCATCAGCGTCGATGACTTCAACGTGTACCTGAGCGATGCGGACCGACCGCTGCGGAACCACGCGATCAGCGACATCTACCCGCCGGGATCCACGTACAAGCTCGTCACCGCGATCGCGGCGATGGAGGAAGGCGTGACGACGCCGTCCCAGGTCTGGCCGACGTACGGCTGCTACCAGATCCCGGGCGCGCCGCGCGGCGAGTGCCTGTACGACTGGAACCGGCAGGGCTTCGGCCCGCTCGCGATGGTCGACGCCTTCGCGGTGAGCTCCGACACCTTCTTCTATCAGATGGCCGTCCACACCGGCGTCGACCCGCTCGCCGAGTGGGCCAACGACCTCGGCTTCGGCGAACGCTCCGGCATCCGCCTACCGGGCGAGGAAGCGGGGATCATCGCCAGCACCGAGTGGGCGCGTGCGCAGGGTCGGCAGGGTGTCTTCACCGGCGAGCTGGCGCAGGCGGGCATCGGTCAGAACGTGATCGCCGTCACCCCGCTGCAGGTGCTGAACGCGTACGCCGCCGTGGCGAACGGCGGCCACCTGATGGAGCCGATGATCGTCCGCGGCGAAACGGACGACGAGGGGAACCTCGTCCGCGAGTACGAGCCGCACGTCATCCGCGACCTCGCGGCGGATCCGGCGACGCTGCAGACGATGCGCATCGGGGCACGCGAGGTCATCACCTCGGGGCACGCGTACAACATCCGCGACCTCGACCTGCCCGGCGCCCTGTCCGGCAAGACCGGAACCGCCGAGTTCGGAGAGCTCACGAAGCAGGGCACCCTCCCCTTCCACTCCTGGTTCGTTGCGTACCTGCCGAGCTCAGCCGGCGCGACCGACGCCGACCTCGCGGTGATCTCGTTCAACTACTCGGCGGTCGTGCCGGGGAACGTCTCGGCCGAGGTCGTGAAGTACTTCCTCCAGCTCTACTACGGCCTGGACCAGGACCTGCGGCTTGACCCGAACGACTTCAGCCTCGTGACGGCGAACTGACCGATGAGCGCCACGACTGCAACATTTGTTGAGACCTTCAAGGCGCGCAGCTGGCGCTTCTTCGATCTGCAGCTGCTCCTGTACGTGCTGCTGCTCATCGCTGTCGGCATCGTCATGGGCTACTCGGCCAGCTTCAACGACCCGGCGCCCGCGATCGGGATGTCGCAGACGGTCAAGACCCTGATCTGGGCCGCCATTGGCCTGACCCTGTTCTTCGTGGCCGCCAGCGTCGACTACGCGTGGCTGCGAACCCTGGCGACGCCGATCTATCTGGTGGTGCTCGGGCTGCTGACCCTGACGATGCTCGTTGGCACGAACCTGTTCGGCGCGCAGATGTCGGTCACCGTCGCGGGGCTCGACTTCCAGTTCAGCGAGGTCGCGAAGGTCCTGATGATCACGGTGCTGGCGACGTACCTCGCCGGGCGGCGAGAGCGCATCGGTCGTCTTTCCACCATCGTCGTGGCCGGCGCGATCATGGCCGTACCGACGATCCTCGTGTTCCGGCAGCCCGACCTCGGCACGGCGCTCGTCTTCGTCGGGATCCTCATCGGCATGCTCTTCATCAGCGGCGCCAGCCTCGGCTGGATGGGGCTGATGGCCGCGGGCGTCATCGGCCTCGCTCCGGTGGCGGTCAGCATGCTCCACGACTACCAGCGCACTCGCCTGTTCTGCTTCCTGGACCCGTACGCCGATGCGCAGGGCGCCTGCTATCAGCTCGTCCAGGCCCTGAACGCCGTGGGTTCGGGCGGTTGGCTCGGCCGTGGCCTGACGGTCGGCGGCGAGGGCCAGCGCGGATACATCCCGGTGCACTCCACCGACTTCATCTTCACCGTGGTCGCCGAGGACCTCGGCTTCGTCGGCGGTGCCGTCCTGCTCGTGCTGTTCGGGCTCCTCGTCTGGCGGATCCTGCTCATCGGCTGGCAGGCGCGCGACGCGTTCGGGATGCTGATCGCCGCCGGCCTCGCGTCGATGATCCTCTTCCAGCTGCTCGTGAACGTGGGGATGGTCATCGGGATCATGCCGGTCACCGGCATCCCGCTTCCGTTCGTCACCTATGGCGGGTCGAGCCTGATCAGCCTCCTGTTCGGGCTGGGCATCCTCCAGTCGGTGCGGATGCGGAGCCACAAGCCCGACCTCTGATTCCAGGT
>CBFGTN010000111.1:0-3874 GCA_965652075.1 uncultured bacterium | reverse complement strand
AGGTCGACGGGCTCCGGGATCTCGAGCCGGTCGCGTGGAACCCGCACCGGACGCAGGTTCGTGATCCCACGATCCTCGGCGGCACGAACGAGGTCGTCGAGCGTCGACTGGCTCGCATCGATCGCGTAGACGACGCCATCGGGCTCGACCGCTCGGGCGAAGCGGATGGTGAAGTGCCCGTAGCCCGGGCCGAGGTCGCCGACGATCATCCCCGGCCGGAGGTCCAGGACCGCGACGACCGCATCCGGATCGCGCAGCCGATCGGCCCGCGTGCCACCGGCATACAGCCAGCGGCGGATCGGTCCCGGCAGGCGCCCGAGCATCAGCCGCCGGGTTGGACCCCGGCGGCCGCCAGGCCCATGAGCTCGGCAGCCTCGCGGGTGTAGCCGATGAGCGTCTCGGTCGGCACCTCGTCGCCGGGCTGGTAGGTGACGAATCGGACCTTCTTCAGCTTCAGGTGGGCGCCACGCAGGATGCCGTCCGGATCGCTCATCCAGATGCCGGACTGCCAGCCGAGATGGACGTGCTTCGGTTCCGGTGCGACCCATGCGAAGAAGCGCGTCCGCCGGCCGACGGGGAGGTCGTAGCCGATCAGTCGCCAGCCGGTTCGGACCCGCTCCGTCGCCTCGGGGACCGCCTCGCCGACGACGGCACGGAGCTGCTCGGCGAGGTCGCGAATGCCGTCGGGATAGCCGTCCAGGAACAGGTCCGGGGGAATCGACTCGGGCGCCGCCATCTGCGGCTAGCGTACGACGCGGTACTTCAGGTGCGTGACGCCGGGCGCCTCGATCGTCCGGATCGGCTCGAGCTTCACCTCCGGCGCCACGTCCTCGAACAGGCGCGCGCCACCGCCGAGCAGCATCGGCACGACGTGGAGCTCGATCTCGTCGACGAGCCCGGCCGCCAGGTACTCGTTGATCGTCCTGGCGCCGCCGCCGATGAAGACGTCCTTGTCGCCGGCCGCCTGCCTGGCCTGCTCCAGTGCCGACTCGATCCCATCGGTGACGAAGGTGAACGTCGTGTCCGTCAGCGTCAGTGGCTCCCGCTCGTGGTGGGTGATGACGAAGACCGGCTTGCGGAACGGCGGGTCGTCGCCCCACCAGCCCTGCCACGGATCGTCGCCCCATGGACCTCGGGTGGCAGGGCCGAACTTGCCGCGGCCCATGATCTCGGCGCCAACGTTCGCGGTCGCTTCAGCGAAGACGGAATCACTGACGTTCTCTTCGCCGCCCTCCATGCCAGCCCCTTCGCGCCACGACTTCAGTGCCACGAGCCAATCGTGAAGGCTCTCGCCGCCCCTGCCGAGCGGCTCCTCCTGAGTCTGGTTGGGGCCCGCCACGTAGCCATCCAGCGACGTCGAGATGTGGACTCGTACCTTGCTCATATCACTTTCGACCGGTCCTCGTTCTAATCCTCATCGCCTCCGAGGCACCGCACGATGCGAGCCTGCCGCGGCGCTGGACGAGCGCGGCGAGCGGGCGCATGCTTGGGGCGAGCACGAGGCCGACGGACGCGTTGTCAGCCGGCACCGTCCTCGCCGTCAACCTGCTGTGGGTCATCGCATGACTCGGGGATCGCCAGGTCGATCGGAGATCGCGTCCCGCGCGCTCGATGCCGGACCGAGCGGCGGCGGTCTGCGCTCCGTCACGGTGGTCCTCCTCCGTTTGGGGACCGCCCTCGTCCTGGGGCTCTCGTTCCTCCTCACTCAGGTCGCTGACGCCGCGGGAGCTGAGCCGCCCGAGGGCCTGGCGGTCGAAGCATCGGCGGGCGAACCCGTTCTCGAGGAGACGCCGGAGCCGCCTCCGGAGACCGAGCCGCCGGCGCCCCTCCCGCCGGAGCCGACACCGGCACCAACCGACCCGCCGGAGGTGGAGCCGGCACCCGCTCCGCCGGAGGTGGAGCCGACGCCCGCGCCCACGGACCCGCCGGAGGTGGAGCCGACGCCGGCGCCCGAGCCGCTGGAGGTCGAGCCATCGCCCGCTCCGACCGACCCGCCGGAGGCGGAGCCGACGCCCGCGCCAACGGACCCGGTCGCGACCGTCCCGTCGGAACCGATCCCCGCCCCCGCCGAACCCACCGAGCCGCTCCCGGTCGCGCAGGAAGATGAGCTTCCCCCGGAGGCTCCGATTGCCGACGCGCCATCACCGGACGCTGATGGGTCACCTCGACCCGGGGTTCGCGATCCACGCATGTACGGTCCGCTTGAACGGGCGGGCATCGCGCCCGAGCAGGGCGAAACGACGCACCCGGTCGCGGCTGTCCGCACGCAGCCATCCCGGCCGGCCGCGGTGCCGAAGAGCCCAGGGCCCAATCGCGAACGATCCGCGCCGCCAGTTGCCAACGCGCCCGATGCGCTCGTCCTGGATCATCCGTCCCGGAGCAGGTTGCAGCGCGATGGGTGCGGCGTCGGTCGCCTCGAGGGCTGTGCCGAGGTGGTGTCGGCCTCGGCGGCGTCGGTCATCGTCATCGCCACGCCGCGGATTCCGAACACCGTGAGCGTGGCCGTGGAGTTCGGGAAGGCCGGACATGGCTGGGCCGGAGCGATCGTCTTCAACCTCTGGCTTCGGCGTCAGCTCAGAGAGCGACGCATGAGCCAACGGCAGCTCGCGCACCTCTCGGGCGTCGACCACTCGACGATCTCGCGGCTGATCGCCGGCGACAGGACGCCGTCCCTCGACACGGCGGCGAAGCTCGCCCGCGCGCTGCACGTGTCCACCGATGAGATCGGCACGGAGCTCGGGTTCGTGGACGGTGGGCCGATCCTGCCGACGCAGCGCGTGGAGGCGGCCCTGCGCGGTGACGACGACCTCGACGATGCCGATGTGCGAGCCCTCATGGAGGAATACATCGCGCGCCGCCGGCGACCACGGCTGAAGGCGGTCGATGCGAGGGCGCCGGCCCGTGGCTCACCGAGGGCGGCCGGGCCCGATCCTCCCGCCTGACTGCGTAGCGCGAAGCTTCGCCTCGATCTCCTGCCGATGGCCGTCGTAGTGGGCGATGAGCACCTGCTCGATCGTCTCCGCCAGCCGCTGCCCGCGAGCCCGTGGCGGCTTCGTCGGCAGATCGAGCTGCGCGTCGCTCAGCGCGAGGATCAGGCGTGCGCCGTCATCGGTCCGATGACGAATGAGCGCCGCCGTCTCGGCAGGTGAGCGGTCGGTGGTCATCTCCGCGCGCTCGATCGCGGGGCGGCGTGACGAGACCTTCTCGCCGATCGTCAGCCGCACGATCCACTGATGGTAGGCAGCCGCCTCGGCGACGTGGTCGGCCTCCTTCCCGATCGACCAGACGCCGGGCGCCGGGACGAGCCGCCAGTCGCCATCGTCGATCGGCTCGATCACCGCGAGGAGGTCGTCTGAGGCCCGGCGCAGACGCTCCGCCAGGGCTGCCGGCCGACGACTCACAGGGAGGGTGTCAGACCTGGTTCGCGAGCCACTGGTGCACGGTGAGCGCCTCGGGATGGATGTCGCGCGTCGGTCGGGTGTCCTCGGGCACTGATCCCGAGCGCAGCCAGCGCCACATGTTCGGCAGGTCGTCGCCGGCGTGGCCGGCAACCCGTTGGAAGAGCCAAACGGGCATCGGGAAGCTCCGAGGATTGCTGCCATGGACCTCGCGCCACGCCGCCCGGCACTCGTCGATCGTCTTCACGTCAGCTGCGAGCGGGATGTCCTCGCCAGTGAACCGATCCGCGTCGGCAAAGACGCGCGCGGCGATCGCTCCGAGGTCGTCGACGGCCAGCCACGGCACCGGGCGTCCATCCCCCATGAGCTTCGGCATGACGCTCCAGACCCCGACGGCCGGGTAGTAGCCACTGTCGGTCATGAGCTCCATGAACGCCTCGGGGCGCAGGATCGTGAGCGGGATTCCGAGCCCACGC
>CBFGTN010000110.1:0-4045 GCA_965652075.1 uncultured bacterium | reverse complement strand
CGCCGCCCAGCTGGGCAAAGAGGGCGACGAAGCTGGCGCCGAATCCGAATCCGACGATGAGGAACGGCGCCTCGGCAACGGTGACGTCGAAGAAGGCCTGGTAGACCGTGAAGATGCCCCACACGCCGAGCAGCGAGAGCGCGACAACCAGGAAGCCGGAGACGGCCCCGCCGCGCATCGCCACCTGGACGGCGCCGACGAGGCTCGTGCGCGCGGCGGCGGCCGTGCGCGTGTTGGAGCGGACGCTGACGAACATGCCGATGATCCCCGACGCCATCGAGCAGGCCGCGCCGACGAGGAAGGCGATCCCGGTCATGATCCCGATGGGGGCGCCGGCGAGCGACGGGACGTCGGCGACATCGGCCGTCTCGACGAGGCCGATCACGATGCCGATGAGCACGGCGCCAACGAGGGCGAGCAGGCCGATCGTCGTGTACTGGCGCTTCACGAAGGCGTCGGCGCCCTCGCGGATCGTGTCGCCGACGGCGACCATCTCGGGTGTTCCGGTGTCGCGCGACATGACGTCGCGGGCGAGGTAAAGGGCGAAGAGGACGGCCGCGAGACCAGCGACCGGGATCACCCAGGTGATCAGCTCCATGAGACCTCCGAGCGCGGCCGGCGGCCATGGGGTGGCACGCTCACAGCCGGGGGTTGACGCACACGAAACGCCGGCGGGAGGACCAGGTCACGTGCCCCGCCAGCGATGGCGGGCGCATGGTAGCACGGCGCGCGGAGGCCGATCAGGGCAGCCACCATGGGTCGGCGCCGGCCGGCGCGAGCGGCGTCCGCCCGCCGTCGACGAGATCGACCCGTTCGACCGAGCCGGGCTGCCCTGCCTCCGCGAAGACGGCGACCGCCGCCGGCTCGCTCGGCGCGAACGCCGCAGCGGAGACCGGGCCGTCGGCGAGTGGCGCGCCGACCGGTGCCTCCGTCGGCGTGTCGGCAATGCGCAGGCTGCCGCTCCGGTCCGCGTACAGGATCCGCCCGTCGAGGGCGACGTCGAGCACGACCGAGCCGACACCGAATCCGAGCTCGCCGACCGCGCCACCTGACCGCAGGAGCCGGTGCACGGCGTCGGTCGCGTCGCTCGCGAGGGGCGCAACCGGCTCGCTGAACCCCGGGTCCGCCCCGCCGTCTCCCGAGCGCGACCCCGTGAGGAGGATCGCGGACGAGTCGGGAAGCCAGATCGGCGCCTCGGCGGCGTGGAAGGACACGAGCGTCATTCGCTCGTCGTCGCGCTCGAGGATCCCGACCGCACCGGTGACGTCCACGAACGCGACAGCCTGCCCGTCGGGCGAGTAGCGCGGCGCTCGCAGCGGGGCCGCGCCGTTCTGATCGTCCGACGACTGCGGGTCTGGCGACTCGCCGCTCGTCAGCTCGATGGGGGTCGCATCCCCACCGCCAACGTCCCACTCCCACAGGCCGAGGGCCGCGCCCGTCGGGGCGTCGGCGCGGGCGAACGCGACGTGCTGCCCGTCCGGCGAGTAGGTCGGGTCGAACTCCAGATGCCCCGCATCGGTCAGCTCCCGCCGATCGCTCCCGTCGGCGAGCTGGTAGACGAGGCGGCGCCCGTCCGAGACGACGAGCGAGGTGCCGTCCGGGGCGACGGCGAAGTCGAGCACCGGCTCGAGCTCGGCGCTGACCTGGCGCTGGCCCGTGCCGTCCGGGTTCATGACCCACACGTTCGCGATCCCGGCCCGATCCGTCAGGAAGGCGATCCCGTTCGAGATCGCCGCAGTCGGCGCTCCGGTCGTGAAGGACCACGTCAGCGGCTCGGCCATCGCGTCGCCCGTGGTCGCCACGAGGTCGGCGGCGAGCTCGACGTCGTAGGTCGTGTTCGGCGGCAGCGGCCCGGACGGGGTGAAGCGGAGCAGGCTGCCCGCTCCGCTCTCATCGAGCGGGTCGGCGGCGATCGGGACGACCTCGAGCGTGCCGGCGACCCCCGGGGTGATCGTCAGCTGGTCCGCGGCGACCGAGCTCGGGTCGATCGGCCGGTCGAAGATCACCGCGATCGGTGAGGTCGGGGCGACGCCGTCGATGCCGTCGGCGGGCACGAGCGTGTCGGCCTGCAGGCCGGGTGCGATCGTCCGGAACGACAGCGTGATCGGCGATCCGAGGGTGACGCCGGCATAGTCCGCCGCGTCCGCGCCGATGAGGACCTCGTACTCCCGGTCGGCGTCGAGCGGCTCGACCGGGACGATCTCGAGCAGCTCGCCGCTCCAGCGAAGCTCGTGGTCGAAGCTCGGGGTCACTCGGAGCTGGTCCTCGACCGATGCGGTGTCCATCTGCACGGTCGAGAACGTCAGGGCGATCGGCGCGTCCAGCGGCACCTCCTCCGCGCCGTCCTCCGGCTCCGAGGCGATCAGCGACGGCCGGCCCGCGGTGACGAACTCGAAGGGCGGAGGCAGCTCGGCCATCACGTTTCCGGCGGTGTCGCGAATCCCCTCGGCGACGCTGACCGTGTACGACGTCTCGAGCTCGAGGGGGTCCGCTGGCGTGAAGCGCATCGTGCTCCCGGTCCACGTCACCGCCCCGGCGACCGCCGGCTCAATCCCAAGGGCCTCCTCGGCCCCCACGGTCGCGACCGGCTCGCTGAAGACGACCTCGATGCTCGTCGTGATCAGGGCGACGCGATCGTCGTCGGCGGACGGCGCCGTCAGCCGCGTCGCGAGGACGGTCGGCGGGCGGGCGTCGAAGGTCGATGCCACGTAGAGGACGCCGGCGAGGACGATCCCGCCGACGCCGATCACCGCGAGGCTGCGGAGGAGGACGGCCCGCACGTTCCCGGCGCCCGCGGTCGGTCAGCGATGCCGAAGGCGCGCGGGAAGGATCTGCAGCTCGTCGCGATACTTCGCGACCGTCCGTCGGGCAAGGGCCACCCCCTCGGCAGCCAGAGCATCGGCGATCTCCTGATCGCTCAGCGGATGTGCCGGGTCCTCGGCCTCGATCATCCGCTTGATCTGATCCTTCACGCCGAGCGACGCCGTGAAGAAATGGCTGAAGGGGACGACCTCGCCGGAGGGGACCATGACGTACTTCTCGGCGGTGGCGCGGCTGACGGTCGACTCGTGCATGCCGATCAGCTCACCGACTTCGGCGCGCGTCAGCGGAACCAGGTGCTGGACGCCGTGCTCCAGGTAGTCGCGCTGACGATCGACGAGCGCTTCGGCGATGCGCTGGATCGTGGCGCGCCGTCGGTTGATGTTGTCGATGAAGAACTTCGCGCGGCCGACGTACTGGCGCACGTGCTGCTTCTCGTCCTCGGTCGTCTCGTTGCTGCGCAGCTTCGAGCTGAGGGCGGAGTAGATCGGCGCCACCCGCAGGTTGAACCGGCGCGACTCGACGACCTCGACGGCCAGCTCACCATCGATCATGCGGATCAGGACGTCGGGACGAACGATCGTCCTCGAGCTGTCCCCGCTCACGGCGGCGGTGAACGCTGCGGTTGGATACGGGTTGAGGTTCGACTTCACGAACTGCCAGATGTCGGTCACCTCGCGCTGGGTGATGCCGACCGAGACGGCCGCCTCGCGGAACCGTCGCTCGCCAAGGTCGGCGAGGTGCTCGCCGACGACGGCTTCGGCATGGTCCGGGACCTCCAGCTCACCCACCTCGCGAAGGAACTCGATCTGCGCGAGGAGCGACTCGGTGATCGATCGCGAGCCGATCCCGATCGGCTCGAGCCCCTTCATCGCGCTCAGCACCTGCTCGACGTCCTCGAGCGAGACGCCGGTCGCGTCGGCGATCTCCGCATCGGTCTCGGTCAGGAAGCCGTTCGAGTCGAGCGCGCCGATGACGTGGTCGGCCACGGGGTGGAGTCGCGACGGGAGGAGGGCGTGGAGGTTCCAGGTCAGGTGGTCCTCGAGCGTGAAGTCGGCCTCCGCGCGTGCGATCGGGTCGAACTCGTCAGCCTCCTCCCGAAGCCGGTTCGCCCCGTCGCCCGGCAGGTCGTCTGCGCTCAGCAGGCGCCCGGCGTCCTCGCCGTCGTCCGCCTTGCGCGGCATGCACTCGGTGCAGTAGTTGCCGGCCACCGGGCTGCCGCAGA
>CBFGTN010000109.1:0-4244 GCA_965652075.1 uncultured bacterium | reverse complement strand
ACGCAGCAGTATTACTGGCATCGGTTCTTCAGCCACCAGCCGGACCTGAACTACGACAACCCGCAGGTCGTCCGCGCGATCCTGCGCGTCATGCGCTTCTGGCTGGATCTCGGCGTGGACGGGATGCGGCTGGACGCGGTCCCGTACCTGGTCGAGCGCCCCGGCATGAACGGCGAGAACCTGCCCGAGACGCACGCGATCCTGCGCCGGCTTCGCGCCGAGGTCGATGCGCGCTTCTCGAACCGCATGCTCCTGGCCGAGGCGAACCAGTGGCCGCCGGACGTGCTGCCGTACTTCGGCACGCCGGACGAGCCGGAGTGCCACATGGCCTTCCACTTCCCGCTCATGCCGCGGATCTGGATCGCGCTGCGCCGGGAGGACCGCTACCCGATCGTCGAGATCATGGCGCAGACGCCGGAGATCCCCGACGCCAACCAGTGGGCGCTGTT
Organism: uncultured bacterium; assembly: GCA_965652075.1. Classification (GTDB taxonomy): domain Bacteria; phylum Chloroflexota; class Limnocylindria; order QHBO01; family QHBO01; genus JACDBZ01. The sequence continues at coordinate 3,795 of CBFGTN010000109.1, read as the reverse complement.
CCTGCGGAACCACGACGAGCTGACGCTCGAGATGGTCACCGACGAGGAACGCGACTACATGTACGCGGAGTACGCGTCGGACGCGCGGATGCGCATCAACGTCGGCATTCGCCGGCGGCTCGCCCCCCTCGTCGACCGCAGCCGCCGGAGGATCGAGCTGCTCAACTCGCTGCTGTTCAGCATGCGCGGCACGCCGGTCCTCTACTACGGGGACGAGATCGGGATGGGCGACAACGTCTACCTCGGCGATCGCAACGGGGTCCGCACGCCGATGCAGTGGACCGGCGACCGCAATGCCGGCTTCAGCCGGGCGGATGTCCACGCGCTGTACGCCCCGCTCGTCGCGGATCCGGTCTACGGCTATCAGGCCGTGAACGTCGAGGCGCAGGAGCGCGTCCCGGGGTCGCTGCTGAACTGGACGAAGCGGCTCATCCGCATCCGCCGCTCGCACCCGGTCTTCGGGCGCGGCTCACTCGAGTTCCTGCACCCCGAGAACCGGCGCGTGCTGGCGTACCTCCGCGAGCACGCGGGCGTGACGGTCCTGTGCGTCGCGAACCTCAGCCGCTTCGCGCAGTACGTCGAGCTCGACCTCTCGAGGTACGGCGGCCGCCAGCCGGTCGAGCTCATCGGCCGGGTCCAATTCCCGCGCATCGGCGAGCTGCCGTACCTGCTCACCCTCGGCCCGCACGACTTCTTCTGGTTCGAGCTGACCGATGGCGGCTGAGCCGGCTCCAGCGACGACGATCCGGCTCGCGACGGCCGCCGACGTCGACGCGCTGGCCCGGGTGAGCCGCCTCGCGTATGCCGCAACGTACCCGGACATCGTCCCGCCCGACGTCCTTGCCGAGTGGATCGAGTCGGCTGCATCGACCTGGCAGAAGGGCTTTGACCAGCAGGAGCCCGACAGCCCGTGGCGACCGTGGGTCGCCAGTCGGGCCGGGACGATCGTGGGCTATGCCACGACGTCGCCCGGCAAGGACTGGTGGCTGCCGCCAATCGAGGGATCCGGTGAGCTCACGAACCTGTACCTCGACCCGGACGTCATCGGCTCCGGGGTCGGCAGCGCCCTCTACGACCATGCCGTCACCGACGTTCGCGCGCGTGGCTTCAATCCCTTCGTGCTGTGGGCCTTCCGCGACAACGAGCGTGCGCGGCGGTTCTACGGGTCCAAGGGCCTGACGATCGACGTTCCCGATCACGAGTGGGTGCTCGGCGGCGTCCCGTGTCCGATCGTTCGGTTCCGGATCGACTGGCCGGTGACCGGGCCGGGATGAACCCCGCCGACCTCGTGTCGCGGCGCTGGTTCCGCTCGAAGCAGCGCCAGATCACGACGATGACGGAGGTCGACCGCGTCCCGCTGGGCCCAGGCGCGCTCACCGTGCTCGAGGTCGCGTTCGAGGATGCGTGCGACGCGGAGCGGTACCTCGTCCCGGTCGTCGAGGAGCGCGATCCGCTCGACGGCGAGGGCCTCTGGAGCGCACTCGCCGAGGCGATCGGGCGCGAGGATCGGATCGGCCCATTCGCGGCGAGCCGTGCCGCCGGCTTCGAGCCGGTGCCACCCGGCGAGCGGCGCCTGGCGGTCGAGCAGTCGAACACCTCGGTCGTCCTCGGCGAGCGCCTGATCCTGAAGCTGTATCGGCTCCTGGAGCCCGGCGACAACCCGGACCTCGAGATCGGCGCCTTCCTGACCGATGCCGGCTTCGCGGACACGCCGGCGCTCGCCGGCTCGGTCCGTTACGAGGCGGGTGGCGAGCCGGCCTCGGCGGCGATGCTCCAGGCGTACGTGCCCGGAGCGGGTGACGCGTGGGGGGCGCTGCGCTCGGCGCTGGCCGAGGATCCCGGCCGCGCCACCGGGATGGTCGAACGCATCGGCGACGTGACCGCCCGCCTCCACCGCGCCCTCGCCTCGAGGCCCGATGACCCGTCGTTCCCCGCGCGCGACGCCACCGTCGAGGAGTCGGCGGCGTGGCGTGCCTCGGCCGAGCGCGAGCTGATGCGCGCGACGGAGGCGGTCCGCGGCACCGACCACGATCGCCTCGTGGCGGTCGCCCCGGCCGTCCGCGCGCGGTTCGCCGACGCCTTCGGATCGGCCGCGGGCGGTGCGACGGTCAGCAGGATCCACGGCGACTACCACCTTGGGCAGCTCCTCGCGAGGGCGGATGGCGGCTTCAGCGTCATCGACTTCGAGGGCGAGCCGGCGCGGCCGCTGGCGGAGCGCCGGGCCCCGAGCTCGCCGCTCCGAGACGTGGCGGGGATGCTCCGCAGCCTCGACTACGCCGCCCGCAGCGCGGAGCGCGAGCACGGTCTCGATGCCGAGACCTGGCTGGGCGGGGCCCGCGAGACGTTCCTCGCGGCGTACGGCGCGGCCGACCCGGCCCTGCTGGAGGCGTTCGAGCTCGAGAAGGCCTGCTACGAGGTGCGCTACGAGGCGGCGATGCGGCCGGACTGGATGTGGCTGCCCCTCGCCGCGGTTGGCCGCCTCGTCGGAGGCTGACCGCTCCGATCGCGCCGGTGCGCCGCCAAGCGGGCCGGGGCCGTCGGACGCCAGCCGGGCCGGGTACCCTTCGAGGGGTGAGTCCCTTCGTCCCGGCCGCCCCGACCCTGTCGCCGTGGCGCTGAGGGTCTGGCGCGGTGATCCGTACCCGCTGGGAGCCACGTGGGACGGGTCCGGCGTCAACTTCGCGATCTTCAGCGAGCATGCCGACGCCGTCGATCTCTGCCTCTTCGACGAGGAGGGAGGCGAGGAGCAGCGGATCCGGCTCACCGAGCAGACCGACCTCGTCTGGCACTGCTACCTGCCCGATGGCAGGCCCGGGCAGCGCTATGGCTACCGGGTGCACGGGCCGTACGACCCGCGGCGCGGCCATCGGTTCAACCCCGCCAAGCTGCTGATCGACCCGTACGCGAAGCGGATCGATCGCGCGGTCGAGTGGGACGACGCGCTGTTCGGCTACCGCATCGGCTCCGACGAGGACGAGCCCGACGGCCGCGACTCCGCGCCGTTCGTGCCGAAGGCGGTCGTGGTCGACCCGGCCTTCGTCTGGGGTGGGGACGCGCCGCTGCGGCGGCCGCTCGAGCGCACGCTCATCTACGAGGTCCACGTCAAGGGCTTCACGAAGCTCCACCCAGAGGTGCCCGAGGACCTGCGCGGCACCTACGCCGGGCTGGCCTCCGCGCCGGCGGTCGATCACCTCACGACGCTCGGCATCACCGCGGTCGAGCTGCTGCCCGTGCACCAGCACGTCGACGAGCGGCACCTCGTCGAGCGCGAGCTCGTCAACTACTGGGGCTACAACACGATCGGCTTCTTCGCGCCCGACATCCGCTTCAGCGCCACGGGCGAGCCGGTCGGCGAGTTCAAGTCGATGGTGAAGCGGCTTCATGACGCGGGGATCGAGGTCATCCTCGACGTCGTCTACAACCACACCGGCGAGAGCAACCACCTCGGCCCGACGCTCGCGTTCCGCGGGATCGACAACGCGGCGTACTACCGCCTCGGTCCCGACGACCCCTCGCGCTACGTCGACTACACGGGCACCGGCAACACCCTCGACGCGACCTCGCCGCGCGTGCTGCAGCTGATCATGGACTCGCTGCGCTACTGGATCACCGAGATGCACGTCGACGGCTTCCGCTTCGACCTCGCATCCGCCCTCGCGCGCGAGCTCCACGACGTCGACAAGCTCGGCAGCTTCTTCGACATCATCCACCAGGACCCGATCATCAGCCAGGTGAAGCTCATCGCCGAGCCGTGGGACGTCGGCCCCGGCGGCTACCAGGTCGGCAACTTCCCGG
>CBFGTN010000108.1:0-4305 GCA_965652075.1 uncultured bacterium | reverse complement strand
ACGAGCTCCCACTGCGCGTGGTTCGTGTCCTGGAACTCGTCGACGAGGATGTACCGATACCGGCCGCGTTCCTCCTCGAGGACGGCCGGGTGATCCCGCAGCAGCCGGAGCGCCAGGCTCACCTGGTCGCCGAAGTCGAGCCGATCCGACGATCGCATGAGTCGCTCGTAGGCGGCATACGTCGCCGCCAGCTCCCGCTGGTTGGCGGCGCGTTCCGCGAGCGCGGCGTCGAGCGGCGCGGCGGCCGACGCCTCCATGAGGCGCCCGGCGGCCTCGGCATAACGCTCGGGGTCGACGTCCTCGTCGCGCAGCCGGCTGAAGAGCGTGACCAGCGCCGAGAGGAAGCGGGTCGGGTCCCCGAGCGGGCGGTACCGGTCCAGCGGCAGCTCGAACAGGTGCTCGCGCAGGAAGATCACCTGCTCCGCGCGCCCCAGGACCGTCGAGCGGTCCGAGAGGCCCGCCTCGAAGGCGTGCTCGCGCAGGAGCCGATCGCCGAACGCGTGGAACGTGCCGATCTGCGCGTCGTTGTGCCCGTACGGCACGAGCCGGTCGACGCGCTCGGTCATCTCGTCGGCGGCGCGGTCGGTGAAGGTGAGGGCGAGAACCTGCGACGGCGTCGCCAGCTTCTCGGCGATGAGCCAGGCGATCCGCCGCGTGATGACGGTCGTCTTGCCGGTGCCGGCGCCGGCGACGATGAGCAGCGGTCCCTCGCCATGGGTGACCGCCTTCCGCTGCCGGGCGGTAAGGTCCGCGAGCAGCGGCGGCTGGATCCGCAGGTGCGGCCGTCGCTGCCGGGTCGCCGTCGGCGTCGCCAGCTCCTCGAAGAACGGGAGCTGATCGGGCGACGGCACGACCGGTGACATTTCCTCGATGGTAGCCGCTGGCCGATTCACCCCGCGGTTATCGGCGACTTACCGGACAGCTCGTCTGTCGCGCCCGTCCGCGGGCCTCGTCATCGACGCCGTGTCGACGCGGCCCTCACGGATCGACTGGCGGCCAGGATCGCCTCGGCGTGGCGCCGGCTGGTGTGGAGCTCGTCCCGGAGCCGGGCGACGCTCATCGGCCCGCGCATCCCGTCCAGCCGCTCCTGCAGCGCGGACCAGACGTCGGCCGGATAGTCGATCCCGGGCGCGACCTGGCGCAGCTGCCCTCCGGCCCGGAGCTGGTCAACGACCGCGGGCGGGATCCCGAGCCGGGCGGCGATGCCGTCGACGCGAGGCGGGGCCGCGCCCGCCGACCGGAGTCCCTCCAGCAGCCGGTCGACGCGCTCCGCCATCTCCGGGTCGAGCGATGGCTCCACCTCGGGCAGGCCGACCCGGCGACCGTGGCGTGCCAGGCGGCCGTCCGACGCCATGTCGTCGATCACCCGCCGCAGCTCGGCGTCATCGAGCGTCAACGGCGCGGAGCCACGGTGCCTGGGCGGCGGCCTGCGACCGGCGGCCGCCCGCACGCGCGAGACGAGGCCGTCGACGCGCAGGTCGACCGACAGCGGCTGCTCGCGATGGAACTTCCGGAGCGCGGCCAGGACGAGGCGCTCCGCGACGCGGCGCTGCTCCGGGTCGATTGCGCCGATCGTCACCCCGCCTGCGCCGACGGCGTCCCCTCGATCGCGATGCGGATCGCCTGGGTCTCCTCGTCGGACAGGTTGTGGGCGGACCCGCCGTTCGTCACCGGCTTCGCGAAGACTCGCGTGTTCGCACGCCCGTGGAGCGAGCTGATGACGATGCCGTCGCGCGCGTCGTCGAGCAGTGCGATCGCGAACGACTGGTCGGATCCGGTGTCCTCGAACGGGTTGAAGCGCACGAGACCGATGTGCTGAAGGCTCCGCCGCGTGCGCGCCTCGATGACCGCGTGCATCGCCTCGATCTCGCCCATCCGCTCGGATGCCTTCACCGCCTGCTCGGCGCTGCCGACGAGGCGATCGTGGAGCGTTGCGCCATCGGTCCCCCGCACGAGCTCTCTGTAGTCGCGCACCGCGCGGCCGAGCCGGGCGCTCTGGACGGCGAATCCGATGAGGAGCAGGAGCACCAGCGCGGCCAGCACGCCGAAGGCGAGCGCGAGGTTGTCGAGCAGCCACCCGTTGAGATCGGCCATGAAATCGGCGGTATCATACCGGCCCCGCGGTCGCCCACCCGACCGTGGCATGCCGTTCACGAAGCCGATCCGCGAGGTACCGATGGCCCGACGAGCCGGCAAGGCCGCCTCCCGCCGTTCCCGCCAGCGCCGCGTCAACCGCTCGGCACCGCCGCCACGCGTCGCGGCGACGCCGTCGGTCGAGGAGGGGGAGCGCGACGAACGCGGCGAGGAGTCGCGCGACGAGCCGCGCCGCGCGTCCGCGCCGGCCGTCTCGGCGCCCTCGGCCGCCCGCGCCTATGCCGGGGGCGGGTCGACCCTCACCGACCGCGAGCGCGCCGAGTACCACTACGTCGAGCGCGACCTCCGCAACATCGGCATCCTCACCGCGATCCTCTTCGCCGTGCTCATCGCGGTGTGGCTGATCCTCGACATCATCCGGCCGTTCGGCCTGTAGCACGGGCGGCCACATGGATGCGCTGGCCATCGCCGGCCTGGCGCTCCTGATCCTGGCCAAGGAGGCCGGGCTTCCGCTTCCCGTCCCGGGCGACCTCGTGATCATCGGTGCCGGTGCCGCCCTGGCCGGGGACCTCCTCGGGGCCGGCACGGTGCTGGCGATCATCCTCGTCGCCGGCTTCATCGGGGCCAGCATCCAGTTCTTCCTCTTCGGCAGCGCCCTGCGGCGTCCGCTGCTCGGGGCGTTGAACCGGCTCGGCGTCGGCGAGGCTCGGATCGGCGGGCTGTCGGATCGCCTCCGTGGGAGCGGCGCCGGAGGCGTGGCCATCGCACGGATGACGCCGGGCGTGCGGATCGCGGTCATTCCGGCCGCGGCCCTCGCGACGCTCCCCTACGTCGTCTTCCTCCCCGGCATCGTGGCCGGCAACGGCGTCTTCGTCACCGCCCACTTCGGCCTCGGGTTCGTGCTCGGCGCGTACGCCAGCGAGCTCATTCGGCAGGCGACCGGCCCGCTGATCGTGGTCGGGATCCTCGTCGCCCTCGCGGTTGGCGGGTGGCTCGTCCTGCGTCGGAGGCACATGCCCGCGTCATCGGACGACACCTACGAGTGCTGGACCGACTGCTCCTGTCCGGCCTGCGTCGCGATCACCGCGCGAACCGATCCCGGGCCAGCCTGACGGTCGCGAAGCCGTGGCCCGCGGTCGATCTGGTCGACGTGGAGCTCGTCGGCGGTGAGTCGGTCGAGCGCGGTCAGCGCGGTTTCCCCCCGTCCTTCCCTCGCCGTGCCTCGAGACGGTTCCTTCGCAGGCGCTGGAGCCGCTCGCCGATCTTCAGCTCCAGCCCTTCGTCCGTCGGCTCGTAGAAGACGCGTCCGGCCAGGGCGTCCGGCAGGTACTGCTGGTCGACGTCGGCGTCGTCGTAGTCGTGCGGATAGAGGTACCCCTTGCCGTACCCGTGCTCGCGCGCCAGCCGCCGGTGCGCGGACGGACGCAGGTGGAGCGGCACCGGCAGGCGCCCGTGCTCCTCGACCTCCGCCAGCGCGGCGAAGTACGCCGCCCCCGCGCGGTTCGACTTCGGCGCCGAGGCGACGTACGCGGCGGCCTGTGCCAGGGCGTACTGCGCCTCCGGCAGGCCGATCATCTCGGTCGCGTGCATCGCCGCGACCGCCAGCGACAACGCGCGCGGATCGGCGTTGCCGACGTCCTCGGACGCGGCGATCACGATCCGGCGCGCGACGAACGTCGGATCCTCTCCCGCCGCGATCATCGACGCCAGCCAGTACAGCGCGGCGTCGGGGTCGTTGCCGCGCATCGACTTGATGAACGCCGACGCGGCCTCGTAGTGCTGATCGCCGACGCGGTCGTACGCGAGCAGGCGCTGCTGCGCCGCCTCGGCGACCTCCTGCGGGCCGACCTCGCCGCCGTCCCCGGCCGTGACCGATGCCGACTCGAGCGCGTTCAGCGCCTGGCGGGCGTCGCCGCCGGAAAGGTCGAGCAGCGTGGCGCGCCCCTCGTCGGTCAGGCGCACGCGCCCGCCGAGGCCGCGGTCGGGATCCGCGAGCGCGCGGTCGACGATCGTCCCGAGCGCCGCCTCGTCGAGCGGCTCGAGCCGATAGACGCGCATCCGCGACAGCAGCGGGTTGTTCAGCTCGTAGTACGGGTTCTCGGTCGTCGCGCCGATCAGGGCGATCGTCCCGTCCTCGACGTGTGGCAGCAGCGCGTCCTGCTGGCTCTTGTTGAACCGATGCAGCTCGTCGATGAACGCGACCGTCCGGCC
>CBFGTN010000107.1:0-4392 GCA_965652075.1 uncultured bacterium | reverse complement strand
TACGTCCTCTCCAAGGAGGAGGGCGGCCGCCACACGCCGTTCTACGCCGGCTACCGCCCGCAGTTCTACCTGCGGACGACCGACGTGACCGGCGCGATCGAGCTGCCCGCCGGTGTGGAGATGATCATGCCCGGCGACAACGTCAACATCGACGTCGAGCTGATCACCCCGATCGCCATCGAGCAGGGCCAGCGCTTCGCGATTCGCGAGGGTGGCCACACGGTCGGCGCGGGCGTGATCACCGAGGTCGCCGGCTAGCACGCATGGCCAAGCAGCGCATCCGCATCCGACTCAAGGCGTACGACCACAAGCTGCTCGACCAGTCGGCCGAGCAGATCGTGGAGACCGCGCAGCGCACCGGGGCCGACGTCGCGGGCCCGGTGCCGCTGCCGACTCGGATCGAGAAGTACACGGTCATCCGTGGCCCCTTCGTCCACAAGGATGGGCGGGAGCAGTTCGAGATCCGCACGCACAAGCGCCTGATCGACATCATCGACCCGTCGACGAAGACGGTCGATGCGCTGATGCGGCTGTCGCTGGCGGCTGGCGTCGACATCGAGATCAAGATGTGATGGCAGGACTCATCGGTCGCAAGCTCGGCATGACGAGGCTCTTCGCGGACGACGGCAGCGTCGTCCCGGTGAGCGTGATCGAGGCTGCTCCGAACACCGTCGCGCGGATCCGCACCGTCGAGAAGGACGGCTACGCGGCCGTCCAGCTCGGCAGCGGCAGCGCGCGCCGATCGACGAAGCCGGTCGCGGGCCAGTTCAAGCATCTCCCGAAGGATCAGCAGCATCCGAAGGATGTGCGCGAGGTCCGCGTCGACGACGTCGAGGGCTTCGAGGTCGGCCAGCGCATCGGCGTCGACCTGTTCGAGGCCGGCGACCTGGTGGACGTCACCGGCGTGAGCAAGGGCCACGGGTTCACCGGCGTCATCGCTCGTCATCATTTCCGGCGCGGGCCGAAGTCGCACGGCTCCGACCATCACCGCGCGCCCGGATCGATCGGCGCCGGGACGTACCCGGGCCGGGTCTGGAAGGGCACGCGCATGGCGGGCCACATGGGCGACGACCGCGTGACCGTCAAGAAGCTGACGATCATGAAGGTCGATCCCGAGCGCAATCTCATCCTCGTGCGCGGCGCGGTCCCCGGCGCCCGAAACGGGCTCCTCGTGGTCCGGAAGGCGAAGTAGACGATGCCGCAGACGACGATCCTCAACGCGACCGGCGGCGACGCCGGCTCGGTGGACCTGTCCGAGTCGCTGTTCGGCGCGCCGGTCAACGAGACGCTCATCCACCAGGCCGTCGTGCGACAGCAGGCCGGCCGGCGGATCGGCACCGCGGACACGCTCACCCGCGGCGAGGTCCGTGGCGGTGGCCGCAAGCCGTGGCGGCAGAAGGGCACCGGCCGGTCGCGCCAGGGAACGCGGCGCGCCCCGCAGTGGGCCGGCGGCGGCGTGGTCTTCGGGCCGCATCCGCGGAGCTACGAGCAGAAGATGCCCGCCAAGATGCGCCGATCCGCGCTGCGCGGCGCGTTGAGCGCGAAGCAGGCCGACGGCGCGGTCCGCATCGTGACCGGCTTCGACCTCGACGAGATCAAGACCGCCGCGATGCGCGAGCGACTCGAGGCGTGGAAGGCGGAGGGCAAGGTCCTCCTCGTCCTGCCGGCGCGCGACCTCACCGTCGAGCGCTCGAGCCGCAACCTGCGAGCGGTCCGCGTGATCCTCGCCGACAGCCTGAACGTCGTCGACCTCCTGGAGGCCGATACGGTCGTCTTCACCCGGGAGGCCCTGGATCGGGCCCAGGAGGTGTACGCGTGAGCGCGACGAACCTCCACGACGTCCTCCTCCGCCCGGTGATCAGCGAGAAGAGCACGCTCGAGACCGAGCGCAACAACTACACGTTCGCGGTCGCGCGCGACGCGAACAAGTTCCTCATCAAGTCGGCCGTCGAGGCCGAGTTCAAGGTGACCGTCCTCGCCGTCCGGGTCGTCTCCGTGCGCCCGAAGCAGAAGCGGCGCGGCCGGCGGACGCTCGGCATGGTGCCCGGCTGGAAGAAGGCCGTGGTCACCGTCGCTCCGGGCGACAAGATCGAGCTGTTCGAGGCCGTCTGACGATGCCACTTCGCAACTACCGACCGACCTCGCCGGGGCTGCGCGAGACGACGCGCTCCACCTTCGAGGAGGTCACGACCGAGAAGCCGCACAAGCCGCTCACCGAGCGGCTGGTTCGGAACGCCGGGCGCAACGCGCAGGGCAAGCTCACCGTGCGCCACCAGGGCTCCGGGCACAAGCGCCTGTATCGGGTCATCGACTGGAAGCGCGACAAGCACGGCGTCCCGGCGCGGATCGCGACCGTCGAGTACGACCCGAACCGCTCGGCGCGCATCGGCCTCCTGCACTACGCCGACGGCGAGAAGCGCTACATGCTGTTGCCGCACGGCCTGGGGGTGGGCGACACCGTCGCCTCCGGCCCGGACGTCGAGGCCCGCACCGGCAATGCGCTGCCGCTGTCGCGGATCCCGCTCGGCACCCAGATCCACAACGTCGAGCTCGTCGCCGGCCGCGGCGGCCAGATCGTCCGCAGCGCCGGCAGCAGCGCCCAGCTCCTCGCCAAGGAGGGTGGATTCGCGACGCTGCGCCTGCCGTCGGGCGAGGTGCGCCGCGTCCGCATCGAGTGCATGGCCACCGTCGGGCAGGTGAGCAACCTCGACCACGAGAACCAGAAGCTCGGCAAGGCCGGGCGCTCGCGCCACCTCGGGCGACGCCCGCAGGTCCGCGGGTCGGCCATGACGCCGCGCGACCACCCGCACGGCGGCGGCGAGGGCAAGGCGCCCACCGGCATGCCGCCGAAGACGCCGTGGGGCAAGCCCGCCATGGGCCTGCGCACACGGGTGCGGAAGAACAAGTCCAACAAGCTGATCGTCCGCCGTCGGTACGGGCGGGGTTAGGAGCCGATCCAGATGAGTCGTTCCGTCAAGAAGGGACCATTCGTCGACGCGCGCCTGCTCGGCCGCATCGACGACATGAACAAGCGCAGCGAGCGCAAGGTGCTGAAGACCTGGTCGCGGGCGAGCGTGATCTTCCCGCAGATGATCGGTCACACGATCGCCATCCACGACGGTCGGCGCCACGTCCCGGTGTTCATCACCGAGAACATGGTCGGCCACCGCCTCGGCGAGTTCGCGCCGACGCGCACGTACCGCGGCCACACCGGCCGCGCCACCGAGCGCTCGACGGCGCTGAAGTAGGTCATCGATGCGAGTGAGTGCAACGGCCAAGTACGTCCGCGTCAGTCCGCGCAAGGCGCGGCTGGTCACCGACCTCATCGCCGGCAAGCCGGTGGAGGAGGCGGCGGCCATCCTGCGCTTCCTGCCGAACGCCGCGGCGCGTGACGTCGCGAAGGTGCTGAAGAGCGCCACGGCCAATGCCGAGAACAACTACAACCTGTCGGCCGATGAGCTGCGCGTGGTGAGCGCGGTCGCCGACGAGGGGCCGACCCTCAAGCGCGGACGTCCGCGTGCCCAGGGCCGGTATTTTCAGATCCTGAAGCGCACCAGCCACATCACCGTCGCCGTGGCTGACCGGGAGGAGTCGTAAGTTGGGACACAAGGTCCATCCCTACGGCTTCCGGATCGGCGTCATCAAGCCCTGGCTTGCGAAGTGGTACGCGGACCGCGACTACGCCACGCTCCTCCAGGAGGACATGCGGATCCGGGAGCTCGTCGCCAGGCAGCTGTCGAACGCGAGCGTCAGCCAGGTCGAGATCGAGCGTGGCATCAACCACGTGACCGTGACCGTCCACACCGCGAAGCCGGGCATCGTCATCGGCAAGGGCGGCGCGAACGTCGAGGCGCTGCGAACGAACATCGGCAAGCTGACCGACAAGAAGGTCAAGCTCGAGATCAAGGAGATCCTCCAGCCCGAGCTCGACGGCATGCTGCTGGCGCAGAACGTCGCGGGCCAGCTCGAGCGACGCATCGCCTTCCGCAAGGCGATCAAGCAGTCGATCCAGCGCACGATCAAGGCGGGCGCCAAGGGCGTGAAGATCCAGGTCTCCGGCCGCCTGGGTGGCTCGGAGATGAGCCGCACCGAGTGGGACAAGGAGGGTCGGATCCCGCTCGGGACGCTGCGCGCCGACATCAGCTACGGCGTCGTCCACGCGCACACGACATACGGCCGCATCGGCGTCAAGGCGTGGGTCTACCGTGGCGAGCAGCTCGGCGAGCGGCCGGGCAGCGCGCGCACGGAGCCTCGCGCACCGCGCCGAACGGCGCCGGCCCCGCGCACCCGAGGCCGCGCCGCCACTGACGGCGCTCCGGCCGAAGAGCAGGCGCCAGCCGCCGTGGCCGAGGAGGCCGCCGTCGCGGTCGCCGCGCCCGCAGCGTCCGAGGC
>CBFGTN010000106.1:0-4691 GCA_965652075.1 uncultured bacterium | reverse complement strand
CGGTGAAGGGCGAGATCTACTCGAGCACCTTCGACGAGCCGACCGAGAACCACACGCGCGTCGCCGAGATGTGCCTGGAGATCGCCAAGCGCCAGGTCGAGACCGGCCGCGACGTCGTCATCCTGCTCGACTCGATCACCCGGCTCGCGCGTGCCTACAACCTCGCGCTCCCGGCGTCCGGCAAGACGCTGTCCGGTGGCGTGGACCCGGTCGCGCTCTACCCGCCGAAGCGGTTCTTCGGCGCGGCGCGCAACATCGAGAACGGGGGCTCGCTCACGATCATCGCGACCTGCCTGGTCGACACCGGCTCGCGGATGGACGACGTGATCTACGAGGAGTTCAAGGGCACCGGCAACATGGAGCTGGCGCTCGACCGCAAGCTCAGCGAGAAGCGGATCTTCCCGGCGATCGACGTCCTCCGCTCCGGCACCCGCCGCGAGGAGCTGCTGCTCGACGAGAACGAGCTGCGGATGGTGTGGACGATGCGCCGGATGCTGTCCGCCGTCGGGCCGAACGAGGGCATCGAGCTCCTCATGCAGCGGCTCGGCAAGACGAAGAACAACGCCGAGTTCCTCGTCTCGCTCTCGAAGAGCGTCGAGGCGTCCGAGCGGGCCTAGCCCGTCCTGCGCCCGCGGCCGTCCGGCATGCTTGCGCCGATGCGCGCGCTGCGCCGGCTCGTCCTGGCCATCGCCCTGATCGTCGGGGTGGCGGCCTGCGATGCCGGCAGCCCGACCCCCACGGCGTCGCCGTCGGCGGCGGACAGCGTCCGACCGTCCGCACGCGCGGATCCGTCGAGCACGCCGGCCGCTGGCGTCGTCGAGCCCGCTCCCGGATCCGAGAGCGTGGCCTATCGGCCGAACCCCGGCGCGATCGTCGTTGCCATCGACGCCGGCCACGGCGGCTGCCTCGACTGGGGCGTGCCCGACCCGTCGCAGCGGGGCGCGCAGCTGGCGGAGAAGACCCTGACGCTCGGGATCGCCCAGCGGCTCCGCGACCGCCTGGAAGCGGACGGCATCGGTGTGCTCATGATCCGCGACGACGACGTGGCGCTCGCCGGCGACGACGAACCCGATCTCGGGTGCGACGGCCCGCCGTGGCGTGACGTCGACGGCGACGGGAACGCCGGCTTCGAGGAGACCGGCCGGATCCGGACGCGCGACGAGCTCCAGGCGCGGATCGACCTCGCGAACCTCGCCCGGGCCGATGCGTTCGTGAGCATCCACATCAACTCGCCGTCCGAGGCCGGGCAGGTCATCGAGATCGCCTTCGGCCAGACGTTCTACGACGATGAGACCGCCTGGGGCGCGGATGGGAGCGGACGGCTCGCGGCCGCGATCCAGGACGGCGCAGTCGCGGCGCTCGACCCGCTGACGACCTACCCGCGCCAGGATCGGGGGACCGAGGCCGTGGCCTACTTCGTGATCAGCCGCACGTGGGCCGATGGGGACACCTGCGAGCGCGAGGGCGACGAGTATTGCAAGCCGCATCGCGGCCTGCTCATGCCATCCGCGCTCTCCGAGGTCGGCTCGATCACATTACGCGCCGAGCACGACCTCATCGCCTCCGACGACGGCCAGCAGGCCCTTGCCGACGGACTGTTCGACGGGCTGGTCGACTACTTCGGCAACCGCGGCGTTGCCGCGCGCATCGGCCTCGAGGGCGAGACGCCGGGCACCGCGCCCGAGCCGGTCGCCGGCGACGGGCCGCCCTATTGGCCGCAGGTCGCGCCCGCCGATCCGGTGCGCCTGCGGCTGACGAACACCGGGACCGAGTCGTGGCCGGACGACCTCCGCCTTGTCGCCGGCTGGGCGGCGACGGATGCGCCCTACCTCGCCCAGGCGCCCGATGGCGTCGCTCCCATCGGACCGGCAATCCCGGCGCTCGAGCCCGGGGAGTCGGTCGTCGTGACGGTCGAGCTGCCACCTCCGCCAGCGGGAGATCGGGCCGTGGCATGGATCTCGCTATTGGGCTCGCGTGCATCCCTGGCGGACCGGGGGGTGGCGGCGCTGCAGCTCTCGAGCGAAGCGCCCTGAAGTGGTGCGCACCGCACTCGACCCGATGACCCGCAGGTACCGTCATGGGCTGGTGCAGAATCCGGTTGCCCCTCATTTGGCATCGCTGCTACCATGCGCCGAGCATGAGTTCCGGCCATCGGCCACCGTCTTGGGACGCTCGCCCACCGGGTCGGACCGACAGGAGACTCGTGCAGCAGCGTTGACCCATCAACCCGTGTAGGCGGAGCACAGTTACCTATTGCCTGATCCGCGCCGGCTTTTCCGCCGACTTACGACCAGCACTCTGCCGACTCGGGTGATCGCCCACCTGTCCGTCGTCAGCCTCGTCGCCGCCGCCGGCTTCGCCGGCCTCTCCGGGACGTCGCAGACCGCCGCCGATGACGGGCACTTCAGCGGGTCGGCGCCGTTCGTCACCACCGTGTACGGTTACGCGCCGCCGACCCAGAACTTCACGGTCAGCCAGTTCGACACGCGTGACGTGAGCGAGAAAGTCGCGATCCTCGATCGCAGCGCGCGGTCCGTCATTCCCGATCCGAGCGGGCCGCTGCCGAAGCCTGTCGCCGTCGACCCGGACGCGACGCCGCTGCCGGCCCCGAACAGCGCGCAGGTCGGCTCGACGTCGACCGCGGCCGGCACGACCACCGTGCGTGCGCCCGTTGCCGCCCCGTCCTCCCTCCTCTGGCCGGTGCCGGTCGGCTCGATCAGCCAGTACTACCACGCCGGGCATCTCGCGCTCGACATCGCCGCCCCGTACGGATCGACCGTCGTCGCCGCCCAGTCCGGCGTCGTCACCGGCGCGGGCTGGCGGACGAACGGCGGCGGGAACGTCATCTCGATCGATCACGGCAACGGGATGATCACGGTCTACAACCACCTCGGCTCGATCTGGGTCTCGCCCGGGCAGATCGTCTCCGCCGGCCAGGCGATCGGTGGCGTCGGCTGCACCGGCATGTGCACCGGCCCCCACGTTCACTTCGAGGTGATCGTGAACGGCGTGATCGACAACCCGCTCCGCTACCTCTAGCACGCGAGCGCCCCTCCAGGTCCCGGCTCCCATCGCGAGCCCTCGCGCCCGGGGCCGTATGCTCCGCACCTGATGGCGGGCTTCGCAGACCGCGCGCGCATCCACGTGGCCGCTGGAGCTGGCGGCGACGGCGCCAGCACGTTCCGGCGCGAGGCGCACGTGCCTCGCGGAGGGCCTGACGGCGGAGACGGTGGCCACGGCGGCAGCGTGGTGCTCGTCGTCGCGGCCGGCCAGACGAGCCTCGGCGACTTCCAGCGTCGACGCCACTTCCGTGCCGATCCGGGCGGCCGCGGCACGGGGCGCAAGGCCCATGGCCGAAGCGCATCGGACGTCCTCGTCCGCGTCCCGCCCGGCACGGTCGTTCGGGCGCATCCCGGGGGTGAATGGATCGGTGAGCTGCTCGAGAGCGCCGACCGGCTCGTCGTCGCGCGGGGCGGTCGGGGTGGGAAGGGCAACGCCCGATTCGCGACGCCGACGAACCGCGCCCCGCGACACGCGGAGAAGGGCACGCCTGGCGAGGAACGCTGGGTCGAGCTCGAGCTGAAGCTCATCGCCGACATCGGCCTGGTGGGGGCGCCGAACGCGGGCAAGTCGACGCTGCTGGCGGCCCTGACCGAGGCACGCCCCGAGGTCGGCGCCTATCCGTTCACGACGGTGACGCCCAACCTCGGCGTCGTGACGCTCGACGACGAGGGCGAGCGGCTGGCGGTGATCGCCGACGTCCCCGGCCTCATCGAGGGCGCCCACGAGGGCAGGGGCCTCGGGCACCAGTTCCTGCGCCACGTCGAGCGCACCCGCGTGATCGTCGCGGTCGTTGACGGCGCGGCCCGCGAGCCGGTGGAGGAGTGGGAGGCCGTCGCCGAGGAGCTGCGGCTCCACGACCCGGCGCTCGGGGAGCGGCCCATGCCGCTCGTGGTGACGAAGCTCGACCTGCCCGAGGTCCGCGAGCGCTGGCCGAAGCTGCGTGCCGCGCTTCCCGGAGCGATCGGCGTGAGCGCCCACGACGGGACCGGGCTGGACGACCTCCGCGCCCGGCTGGCGGCCGCGCTCGACGAGGCCGAGGCAATCGCCGCCGCGGAGCCCTCGACGGAGGAGCGGGTCGTCCACCGCTTCGATCCGCTCGCCGAAGGCTGGCAGGTCGTGGCCGAGGGTGAGGGACTGCGCGTTCGCGGCCGGCGCGTCGAGACCGCGGCCGCGCGCACGGACTTCGAGAACGACGAGTCTCGCGACCGCTTCTGGCGGCTCCTCGAGCGGCTCGGCGTCGACGCCGAGCTGCGCCGCCGCGGCGCGGGGCCAGGGACGACCGTCCACATCGGGCCCGCCGAGCTCGAGTGGGGCGAGGACGACGAATGACCGAGCTCATGCAGGCGTTCCGCACCGAGCCCGCACCCCAGCCGACCGCGGACCCGGCCCGCCCGCACCGGATCGGCATCCTGGGCGGCACGTTCGACCCGCCCCACGTCGGGCACCTCTGGCTCGCCACGCTGGCGGCCGATGCGATCGGCCTTGACCGCGTGCTGTTCATGCCCGCCGCGCAACCGCCACACAAGGACCACGGAGAGCTGACGAGCGCGGCCGATCGGCTGCTGATGACCCGGCTCGCGATCAACGGCAACGAGACCTTCGAGCTGACGCTCATCGAGATGGAGCGC
>CBFGTN010000105.1:0-4761 GCA_965652075.1 uncultured bacterium | reverse complement strand
GATCCGCACGAAGGGCGAGGCCGGGACCGGCGACATCGTCGAGGCCGTGCGCCACATGCGCGCCGTCCAGAAGGGGATCCGCCAGCTGCAGTCCATGCGCGAGGACGAGCTGTTCGCGGCCGCCAAGGAGCTGCGCGCCCCGTACGAGGTCGTGCAGCAGACGGCCGAGCTCGGCGCGCTGCCGGTTCCGAACTTCAGCGCCGGCGGCGTCGCGACCCCCGCCGACGCGTCCCTCATGCGCCAGCTCGGGGCCGAGGCGGTCTTCGTCGGCTCTGGGATCTTCAAGAGCGAGAACCCGGAGCGCTACGCGGCCGCGATCGTCAAGGCCACGACGCACTACGACAACCCGGAGATCCTGGCCGAGGTCAGCGCCGGCCTGGGTGAGCCGATGCGCGGCACCTCGCTCGGCGAGATTCCGCCGGAGGAGCGGCTCGCCATTCGCGGCTGGTAGCGGGCCGGCATCGGTGGAGCCGCAGCGACGTGCCCGGATCGGCGTGCTCGCCGTGCAGGGCGCCGTGCGCGAGCACGTTGCCGCCATCCGCGAGATCGGCGCGGAGCCGATCGAGGTTCGGCTGCCGCGCGACCTCGTCGACCTCGACGCGTTGATCATGCCCGGCGGCGAGTCCACGACGATGCGCCGGCTCATCGACGCCTATGGGCTCCGCGACCCGATCGCGGCGCTGGCGAGCGCCGGGGCGCCGGTGCTCGGCACCTGCGCGGGGATGATCCTGCTCGCCGACCGTCTGGCCGATGGCGAGGCCCCGTACTTCGGCCTGCTCGACCTCGAGGTCCGCCGCAACGGCTACGGCCGTCAGCTCGACAGCTTCGAGGCCGATCTCGATGCGCCGGCGCTCGGCGACGAGCCGATCCACGGCGTCTTCATCCGCGCCCCGCTCGTGACCGAGGTCGGTCCGGATGCCGAGGTGCTGGCACGAGATCCAGATGGCAACCCCGTGGCGGTGCGCCAGGGCCGCGTGCTGGCGACCGCCTTTCACCCGGAGCTGACCGGCGACCGGCGCCTCCATCGGCTGTTGCTGCAGATGATCGGAGAGGAGGCGAGACGCCCGGCGTGATCGAGGTCGAGCGGACGATCCGCAGCGCGCGCCTCACCGATCGCCAGGCGCTGGCCGACCTGTCACGTCGCGTCCACGAAGCCCGCGACGCTCACCGGCGCAGTCTCGGCGTGCCCGCCCCGACGACCGAGACGCAGCGCATCAGCCTGTCGACGCTCATCCCGTCGTGGCTCCCGCTGCGCACGCCGTCGGTCCACCTCGTCGCCGAGGTCAATGGGGATCTCGTCGGCAGCTGCCGGGCGATCGAGGAGCCGCACCGCGACGACTGGGTGATCACCGAGCTCGACGCCGCCGACGACCCGATGGCCGCCGAGACCCGATTCGACCTGCTCCGTGCGCTCGTCGAGGAGGGCGCGCGCCACGACGTCGGCCGGTTCCACGCCGCCTGCGCTGACGTGCGCGAGAACCTCGAGCTGTTCGGCCAGGCCGGCTTCATGGCCTACGCCCAGGAGGAGATCTGGTACCGGCCGCCGGACGTCGAGCGCCCGCGCTCGTGGTTCCGATCGCTCGTCCGGCGCGACGGGCGCGGATCCGCGAAGGCCGAGGCCGCGGACGGGGCGCTCGACCTCCAGGCGGCCGGCGCGCCGGATGCCTGGCACCTCTTCGACCTGTGGACCCACGCCACGCCGCCGGCGATCGCGCGGCTCGAGGGGTACGGCGCCGGCGACTGGGAGGCGGTCGGCCACGAGGCGATCGTGCCGCGTTCCGCGCTCAACCCGCTGCTTCACTTCGCCGAGGTCAACGCGTGGCTCCAGCCCTCAGAGCAGCGGGCCGGCGGGTTCGCCCAGCACGGCGCCAGCCGCGGCGGGCCGCACTACCTGCGCTTTCTCGTCCGTGACGGAGTCGACGGCGCGCGATTCCTGCACGCCACGCTCGGAAAGGTCGGCCGCGATGCCATCGGTGCGGGAATCCTGTCACCGGTGCGAACATACGAGTCGGCGGGCATGCGCGCCGCGGAGGCGACCGGCTTCGAGCCGATCGGACGCGTCACGATGCTGGTACGCGAGGTGCGTGCGCAGGTCCGCCAGCCGGCGATGGTGCCGGTCACCCACTGACGAGCCAGGGGAGGTCACGAGCACACGTGGAACGCCGCGAGACGACCGACGATCTCGACGCGCTGATGGCGGCGCTGCCGCCCGAGATCGTCGCGCGCTTGAGCGAGCTGTCGAACCGCACCGACCTGCTCGAGGTCGTGATGGACCTCGGTCGCCGGCCGGAGGCACGCTTCACGACCGGCGAGGAGGACCTCCTCGACCGGGAGGTGACCGATGCGGACATCGCCTACGTCATCGACCACATCGGCGTCTTCGGAGACGACAACCGGGCGGGCATCGAGCGCACGCTCCACCGCATCAGCGCGATCCGCAACCGGTCCGGCAAGGTCGTCGGGCTGACCTGCCGCATCGGCCGCGCGGTGTTCGGCACGATCGACATCATCCGCGACATCGTCGAGGGCGGGCAGTCGGTCCTGCTCCTCGGCCGTCCCGGCGTCGGCAAGACCACGATGCTGCGCGAGGTCGCGCGCGTCCTCGCCGACGACCTCGGCAAGCGGGTCGTGGTCGTCGACACCTCGAACGAGATCGCCGGCGACGGCGACATCCCCCACCCCGGCATCGGCGATGCGCGCCGGATGCAGGTACGCACCCCGACCGAGCAGCACGCGGTGATGATCGAGGCGGTCGAGAACCACATGCCGGAGGTCATCGTCATCGACGAGATCGGGACGGAGCTCGAGGCCGGCGCGGCGCGCACGATCGCCGAGCGCGGGGTCCAGCTTGTCGGCACCGCTCACGGCAACTCGCTCGACAACCTCATGCTCAACCCGACGCTGTCAGACCTCGTGGGCGGCATCCAGCCGGTGACGCTCGGCGACGAGGAGGCACGGCGGCGCGGGACGCAGAAGACGGTCCTGGAGCGCAAGGCGCCGCCGACGTTCGACGTGCTCGTCGAGATCGTCGAGCGCGACAACGTCATCGTCCACCGCAGCGTCGCCGAGACCGTCGACGCCATCCTGCGCGGCCACATGGTCCCGCCCGAGTCGCGGGCGCGCGACGAGAACGGCCAGGTCCGGGCGACGACGAAGTACGACTACCGCATCAGCGAGACTGCCGCCGGGACGCCGGCCTTCGCGCCCCTCGAGCCGACCGGCGGCTTCGGTGCCTTCGGGCGGAGCGGGCGCGGCAGCGCCGGCGCGCGCTATGAGCGCGGCCTGCGACCGCTCCCGGGTGGCGCCGGCGCACGCGGAACCCGGACACTGCCCGGCGAACGGATCGCCGGGGCGCAGCCCGCCGAGGAGCGAAACGCGCGCCGCGAGCTCGAGCAGGCGATCGCCGAAATGGACGAGCGCAGCGCCGTCGATCGGCCGATCGGGGCACAGCGGCCAGCCTCGGATCGCGCCCGCGCCCAGCGGCCCATGCATGTCTTCCCGTTCGGCATCAGCCGCAAGCGCCTCGAGCAGGCCGTGCGCGAGCTCGGGGTGCCGGTCAATGTCGCCCGCGACCTCGACGAGGCCGATGCCGTCGTCACCCTGCGCAACTACTACAAGCGCAAGCCCGCCGCCCTTCGCGATGCGGAGTCGAACGGCGTGCCGATCTACGTGCTGAAGACGAACACGACCCTCCAGATGGAGAACATGCTCGCCTCGCTGTTCGACCTCGAGGCCGATCCGCAGGAGGCCGCCCTGCGCGAGACGGCCGAGGCGATCGGCCTGGTCCAGGCCTCGGGCCGGCCGGTCGAGCTCGCGCCGCAGAACGCCTACGTCCGCCGGCTCCAGCACCAGATGGCCGAGCGGAACGCGCTGATGTCGCGGTCGCGCGGCTCGGAGCCGAACCGGCGCGTCGAGCTCATCCCCGAGGACGGCGGACGCTGGCGGTGAGCCGGCGCGCAACGAGGGTCCTCATGCTGGTGGTCCTCGCCCTGGTCGCGCTCGCGGTCATCGCCACCAGCGTCATCCCGCCGGCGTGACCCGCGGCCGGTTCATCACCCTCGAGGGTCCGGAGGGAAGCGGCAAGACGACGGCGGCGCGGCACCTCGCGGAATGGCTCCGTGCCCGAGGGATTCCGACCGTGCTGACCGCCGAGCCGGGCGGCACGCCGCTCGGCGAGGAAGTGAAGCGCATCGTCCTGCACATGCGCGGGATGAGCGACGACCTCGACCCCCGCGCCGACGCGCTCCTCTACGCGGCCGGGCGCGCGCAGCATGTCGGCCGCGTCATTCGCCCCGCACTCGAGCGCGGGGACTGGGTCGTCTGCTCCCGGTACATCGACTCGTCGATGGCCTACCAGGGCGCCGGTTACGGCAATGACCCCGACGAGATGCGCCAGCTGCAGGCCTTCGCCACCGGCGACCTCCGCCCCGATCTGACGATCCTCCTGGACGTTCCGGTCGACGTCGGCCTCGAGCGCACCCGCCGGCGGCGCGAGTGGAATCGATTCGAGGACACCGAGGGCCGAGCGTTCTTCGATCGGGTGCGGGCGGCCTATCTTGGATTCGCGGAGGCCGAGCCCGAGCGGTACCGGATCGTCGACGGCTCGGGGTCGGTGGAGGAGTCGGACGAGGCGATCCGCGCGGCCATCACGGCGGCGTTCGACCTCTGAAACGGCACCTGATGCTGCGGGTGACTGAGGACGGGAGGAAGCCCCGGTTCCACTCGGTAACCGCGTTGAACGGCGAAGCAGGCGACGATCGC
>CBFGTN010000104.1:0-4770 GCA_965652075.1 uncultured bacterium | reverse complement strand
ACCTGATCATCGTCCGCGAGAACACCGAGGACCTGTACGCGGGGATCGAGCATCGCGTCGGGCCCGACGCGGCGGAGAGCATCAAGATCATCACCCGTGCGGCCTCGCAGCGGATCGCTCGCTACGCGTTCGAGTACGCGGTGCGCAACGGGCGGCGCAAGGTGACCGCCGTGCACAAGGCGAACATCATGAAGCTGTCCGACGGCCTCTTCCTGGAGTCGGCGCAGCAGGTCGCGGCCGAGTACGCCGGTCGCGTCGAGTTCGAGGACCGGATCGTCGACAACATGTGCATGCAGCTCGTCCAGAAGCCGGAGCTGTACGACGTCCTCGTCCTGCCGAACCTGTACGGCGACATCGTCTCCGACCTCGCGGCCGGCCTGGTCGGCGGGCTGGGCGTCGCACCCGGGGCGAACATCGGCGAGAAGGCGGCGGTCTTCGAGCCGGTCCACGGCTCCGCCCCGAAGTACGCGGGCCAGGACAAGGCCAACCCGACGGCCCTGATCCTCTCCGGCGCGCTCATGCTGCGCCATCTCGGCGAGACCGATGCGGCGGACGCGGTCGAGTCGGCGACCCGCGAGGTGATCGCGGAGGGCACGACGGTCACCTACGACCTGGGCGGGACGGCGGGCACGCGCGAGTTCGCGGAGACGGTGGCGGCCCGGGTCTCGCGATAGAATCGGGGCGCCGCTAACTCGCACCGCTCCTGTCGGGCGGTGCCCCGTGGGAGGATCGACGCGCCGACGTGATCACCGTCTTCGGATACCGCGTGTCATGGGCCGAGCTGGCCTGGTTCGGCCACCGCATCAGCGGGCTGGGCGTGCTGCTGTACCTGTTCATGCACATCGTCGAGACGTCGACCGTCCTGTTCGGCCCGGACGTCTACAACGCCGCCATCGGGATCTTCAAGAACCTCCCCGCGCGCCTGGGCGAGGTCGTGCTCATGGCGGCGCTCGTCTATCACGCGCTGAACGGGCTGCGCGTGATCGCCATGGACTTCTGGCCGGGGCTCACCGTCTACTACCGGCCGCTGACCTACGGCGTCATCAGCGCGACGATCGTCGCGATGATCCCGCTGGCGTTCATCATGACCCGCCCGTTCATGCCGTGGGCCTGAGCCGATGACCGCCGCCCGTCAGCCGCGCGTCGTCTACACGAATCCGTCGCGCGCCGCGCGCCCACTCCCCGAGGCATCGGGTCGCGAGCGGTTCTGGTGGTACTTCATGCGGCTGAGCGGCCTGGCGCTCGTGCTGCTGGCGCTCGGGCACATGTTCATCATGCACGTGCTCGTGGCGCTCGCCGGACAGGAGATCGACTTCGCGTTCGTGCAGAGCCGATGGGGGACGCCGTTCTGGCGGATCTACGACTTCGCGCTCCTGCTCCTCGCGTTCATCCATGGGGCGAACGGGACCCGGGTCGTCATCGGCGACTACGTCGCCAACCGCCGCGCGCGGAGCCTGATCGTGGGCGCGCTGCTCGTGATCAGCGCCATCTGGCTCATCCTCGGCATGGCGGTCATCCTCTTCTTCGACCCGAGCAGCGCGCCGCCAACAGGACCGTTCTCGTGACGCTCGTCACCGGGGTCCCGGTCATCCCGCCCAGCCGGGTCCATGACCTCGACGCGGTGGTCGTCGGCGCCGGCGGCGCGGGCCTGTACGCGGCCCTCGAGCTGAAGCAGGACCTCGGGCCCGATGCCCAGGTCGGGGTCGTCTCGAAGCTCTACCCCAGCCGATCGCACACCGGCGCAGCCCAGGGCGGCGTGTGCGCCGCGCTCGGCAACACCGAGGAGGACCACTGGGAGTGGCACTGGTTCGACACGGTCAAGGGCGGCGACTACCTCGTCGACCAGGACGCGGCCGAGGTCATGTGCCGGGACGCGATCGAGACGATCATCAACCTCGAGCACCTGGGCCTGCCGTTCGACCGGACGCCCGAGGGCCTGATCAACCAGCGCCGCTTCGGCGGGCACACGCGGAACTACGGCGAGGGCCCGGTCCGGCGCAGCTGCTTCGCCGCCGACCGCACCGGCCACGCGATCCTGCAGACGCTCTTCCAGCAGTGCATCCGCCGCGAGGTGACGTTCTTCGACGAGTACCAGGTGCTCGACCTGATCCTGCCGGAGGGGCCCGACGGGCCGGTCGGCGGGGTCATCGCCCTCCAGCTGGCGACGTCGGAGCTCCACGCCTTCCGCGCGAAGGCCGTCCTCTTCGCCACCGGCGGCTACGGCAAGGTCTTCAAGGTCACGAGCAACGCCCACACCCTCACCGGCGACGGGATGGCGATCCCGTATCGACGGGGCCTGCCGCTCGAGGACATGGAGTTCTACCAGTTCCACCCGACGGGCATGTACAAGCTCGGCTTCCTCCTGTCCGAGGCGATGCGCGGCGAGGGCGGCGTCCTCCTCAACGATGAGGGCGAGCGCTTCATGGAGCGCTATGCGCCGACGATGAAGGACCTCGCCTCGCGCGACGTCGTCAGCCGGTCGATCTACCTCGAGATTGCCGAGGGACGGGGGATCGGGGGCCAGGACTACGTCCACCTCGACGTGCGCCATCTCGGGGCCGAGGTCCTGGACAAGAAGCTGCCCGACATGAGTGGCTTCATCCGGACGTACTTCGGGCTCGAGCCGCTGACCGACCTCGTGCCGATCCAGCCGACCGCCCACTACGCGATGGGCGGCATCCCGACCGACATCGACGGTCGCGCGCTGGCCGACGCCGCCGGGCGGGTCGTGCCCGGGCTGTACGCCGCCGGCGAGGTGGCATGCGTCTCCGTCCACGGGGCGAACCGCCTGGGGACGAACTCGCTCCTCGACATCCTCGTCTTCGGACGTCGGGCCGGGAAGCGGATGGCCTCCGACCTCGCGGAGCTGCCGGAGCCGTCCGATGACCACGCCGCCGAGGCATCGGCCCAGGGGCTCGTCTCCGGGCTCCTGGCGGGGACCGACGGCGAGCGTCCGGCCGTCATCCGGACCGAGCTGCAGGAGCTGATGTTCACGAAATGCGGCGTCTATCGCACGGAGCAGCTGCTGACCGATGCGCGCGACGGGGTCGCGGCGCTGCGCGCCCGCGCGCGGACCCTGCGCGTCGACGACCGCGGCTGCCGCTACAACACCGACCTGACCGAGGCCCTCGAGCTCGGCTTCCTTCTCGACTGCGCCGAGGCGACCGTCGCGTCGGCGCTTGCCCGGACGGAGTCGCGCGGCGGCCACGCCCGGGAGGACTTCCCCGAGCGCGACGATGACAACTGGCTGAAGCACACGTTCGTCACCCGCGCGCCGGGGACCGGCGAGGTTGGGCTCGACTACAGGCCGGTGACGATCACGAAGTTCGAGCCGAAGCCGAGGGTGTACTGATGGACGTCACCGTCCGCATCCTGAGGTACAACCCGGAGGCCGATCGCGAGCCGCACTGGGAGGAGTACGCCGTCGAGGCCGAGCCGACCGATCGCGTCCTCGACCTCCTGCACCAGGTGAAGTGGTACCAGGACGGCACGCTGACCTTCCGCCGGTCGTGCGCCCATGGCGTCTGCGGCTCCGACGCGATGCTCATCAACGGGCGGAACCGGCTGGCCTGCGAGTACCTCGTTCGCGACGCGGGGACGCGGATCACCGTCGAGCCGATCCGCGGGATGGGGATCGTGAAGGACCTCCTCGTCGACATGGAGCCGTTCTGGGACTCGTACCGCCAGGTCATGCCGTACCTCGTGAACCCGGACGTCCCCGCCGACGGCCGAGAGCGGCGCCAGTCGCAGGCCCAGCGCGACCGCTTCGAGGATACGAGCCGCTGCATCCTGTGCGCCGCCTGCACGACGAGCTGCCCGGTGTTCTGGTCCGACCAGAAGTACGTCGGCCCGGCGGCGATCGTCAACGCCCATCGGTTCATCGTCGACTCGCGCGACCGCGCCCACGAGGAGCGGCTGCAGATCATGGCCGACCCCGACGGCGTGTGGCGCTGCCGCACGACCTTCAACTGCGTCGAGGCCTGCCCGCGCGACATCAAGATCACCCGCGCGATCCTCGAGGTGACGAACGAGATCCGGAGCGCCGGCATTTCGTGAGGCTCGTCATCCACACCGATGGCGCGGCGCGCGGCAACCCGGGGCCTGCCGGGGCCGGAGCGATCCTTCGAGACCCCGACGGCACCGTGGTCGCCGAGATTGCCGAGCCGCTCGGCTGGGCGACGAACAACGTCGCCGAGTGGACCGCGGTCCGGCTCGCGCTCGAGGAGGCGGCGCGCCTGGGCGCGAGCCACGTCGACCTGCGCATGGACTCGGAGCTCGTCGCGCGCCAGATCAGCGGGATCTACCGGGTCAAGCATCCAGACCTGAAGCCGATCCACGCGGCGGTCATGCAGCTCCTGGCGCGACTCGACGGCTACACCGTCGGTCACGTCCCGCGAGCGCTGAACGCCGATGCGGATCGCCTGAGCAACGTCGCCATCGACGGTCCCGACGGAGCTGATCGAACGGGCGTTCGAATCGAGTAGAATGACGGTCCCTGGAGGCGGCCGGACGGTCGCGGGCGCATCGGTCGAAAGGCCGCGTCCGAGGAAAGTCCGAGCTCCACAGAGCAGGCTAGCGGGTAACGCCCGTCCGCCGCGAGGCGAGGACCAGCGCCACAGTGACGATGCCCTCCCGGCTCGCCGGGAGGGAGTGAAACGCGGCAAGCTCTAGCCGGAGCAAGACCGAATAGGGGAGCGCAAGGCGGCTTCGGCCGCAGCAGGTGGCTCGCTCAGCTCCCGGGTAGGTCGCACAGATGGATGGCCGTCCGTG
>CBFGTN010000103.1:0-4796 GCA_965652075.1 uncultured bacterium | reverse complement strand
TCGTCAGAACGGAGAGGGAGGGAGTCCAGATGATCCAGGGAGGCTGGGTCTGCCGTGCTTGCTGGAAGTCGAACCGTCCACAGGACGACCGCTGCTATCGGTGCAAGACCCCGCGCGAGGAGCAGCTGACCGTCGAGGCAGGGTCGCTGAAGGAACAGACCGCGCCTGGGTACGCGCTGCGCAATCGGCTGGACGCGAAGCTCGGCATCCTGGCGGCGGTCGTGGCCTGGCCGACGTGGCTCACGGGCTGGCTCGGGATCATCGGCGGAGTCCTGGTCTTCCTGCTGGCGCTGCTGACGCTCGTGACCGGCCGCGAGGTCAACGCGCTCGTGATCGGCATCACTGCGGTGGTCGTCGTGCTCGTCAGCTGGTTCTGGATCTTCCTTGCCAACAGCATTCGGCGGAACGCGCGCTGGGCGTACGCCGTCGCGGCGGTCGTCTACATCGTCCCGAGTGCGCCATGGCTGCTGGGCATCGTGGACGTGCCACCGGGCATCGTGCTTCCCGACTGGTACTCGACCATGCAGACGGTCTTCTCGCTGCTGGGCCTTGTGCTCGGGATCTGCGCCGCCGTCCTGCTGATCGCCTCGTTCATGAGCGAGGACGGCGCGGAAGGCTCGCCGTCGACCGAGGCCGGCTAGGGAAGATCCTGGAGCGGGTCGTCGTTGAGGCCGGGCGCCTCGATCACGACGTCGGGCATCCCCGGCCCGCGGCCCTCGCCGAACGGGCCCACCGCGTAGTCGACGAACGGCAGCGGGACGCCGGCGAGCTTCAGCCCGCCGCCGATCAGGACCACCGCAAGCGCGAGGAGCAGGATCGCTCGCATGGCGCGCTCAGCATGCGCCGCGGGTCAAGCGGCGGCTCGACCCGAGGCGCGTCGGCTCAGTGCTGGTGGTCGGAGTGGTCTTCGTGCTCGTCGTGCTCGTGCGACGCATCGGTCGACGCGGCGTACGACGTGTCGCCGGACGGCGTTGAGGCCGCCATGGCGGGCGTCGAGGCGCTCTCGGTCGACTCGGACGCATCGACATCTCGGGCCTTCGCGCGCTGGAGATAGAACCAGGCGAAGGCGAGCACTGCGAAGAAGAGCAGGAAGATGACGATGAGTGCCTGTGGCATCTGCGATCCCCTCGCGGATGTGGATGGATGGGTCGCAGTATGGGCACCGGTGCCTTCGAGCGACATGGTTCTTCCGCGCCATCGCGTCGCGGGACTGATGGGCTGAAGACGGTGCGTCCGCGCGCCGGGTGGTGCGCTTCGGGGCGGATCAATGTGGTGCGCGGGAGCACGGGGGAGTGTCCTCCGTACCGGAGGCATAGTACGGTTGGCCCATGTCCTGCATCCCGAGCCGATCGTGCTGACTGCCCGCATCATCCTGTTCGGACTCGTCCTCGCCCAGCTCGTGGATGCCCTGACCTTCACCATCGGCGTCAGCCGATTCGGGATCGGCCTGGAGTCGAACGGCATCGCCGCCGCGCTCTATCACTCCGGTGGCCTCGGGTCCGTTCTGATCGTGAAGCTCGGCGTGCTGATCGCCACGATCGCGATCCTCGTCGCCACCCACGAGGACTTCCCGCGGCTCCTGGTGTGGGGCGGCGCCGCGGCCACGAGCATCGGCCTCCTCGGGTTCGCGACGAACACCGCCTCGATCCTCATCCTTTCGTAACCGGCACCACAACGGGCGCAACTCGGCCAGAAGCCGACCGCGCTAGGATCGGGCGAGAGTGAGACAGCCCGATCACGAGAGCGCCATCGCCGGCGCGGCGTACACGCGGCACCGGCGGATCCATCGGTCCCGCAGCCATCCGCGGCCGCGCGTGCTGCAGCTGCTGGCGACCGGGGGGAGCGGCGGCGCCCAGGAGAGCTACACCGGGCTGCTGCTCGGGCTGGACCGCACCCGGTACGACGTCCGCGCGCTGTCCCTGTCGGCGGGCAGCGCCGTGCAGCGCCTGCGCGGGCTGGGCGTCGCGGTCGACGTGATCGACGAGGCCGATGACGAGCTGGCCGTCCGCGAGCTCGCCGCCTGGCTGCGCCGCGAGGAGATCGACCTCGTCCACGCCCACATGTACCGCGCCGAGGTGATCGGGACGCGGGCCGCGGTCGCCGCGGGCACCGCAGTGATCGTCGCGACGGTGCACTCGTCGCGCGTCCGCTCCGCGGAGGACGTGGGGACGCTCGCGTCGCTCACCCCGCAAATGGACCGCCTGGTGGTTCCGTCGGCGTCGATCGAGCGAAAGGTCCGCGCGGAGGGACGGGGTGCGGCGCGTTTCGCGATCGTTCCGAACGGGATCGACCTGTCGCGGTTCAGCGGCCCGGTGCGGCCGTGCGCGCTGCGTCGCGAATACGGCATCCCGTCGTCGGCGCCGCTCCTCGGCGTGATCGCGAGGCTCGAGCCCGAGAAGGGCCATCGCCATCTGGTCGCGGCCATGCCCGCCATCCTCGAGGCCGTTCCCGACGCCTGGCTGGCGGTGATCGGCGAGGGCTCCGAGGCCGATGCGCTTCGCGCCCAGGCCGCCTCCCTCGGTCGCCGCGTTGCGGGCCGGATCGTGTTCACCGGGCGCCGCGACGACGTGTCGGCGGTCACCGCGGACCTGACCGTCGCGGTCCTGCCCTCCCTCCGCGAGGCGCAGGGCATCTCACTGTTGGAGGCGATGGCCCGCCGCGTGCCGGTGGTCGCCAGCGACGTCGGCGGCATCCCGGAGGTGATCACCGATGGCGTCGACGGCCGCCTGGTTCCGCCCGGCGACGCGCCCGCGCTCGCCGCCGCGATCACGGAGCTGCTTCGCGACCCGGAGCTCGCCCGCCGCCTTGGCGAGGCCGGACGGCGAACGGTGGAGGAGCGATTCAGCATCGACGCCCAGGTGTGGCGGATCCAGGACGTCTACGACGAGGAGCTCGCCCGCGCCGGCGTGGGGGTCGGCGAGGCGGTCATCGCCGAGGGACGGCCGCTCGAGCGGGGATCGCTTGAGGCGCCGCCCGTCTAGGCGCCGATCAATCGGGCGGAATCGCGCACGAACGCGCCTCATGTGTGGTTCTGCCCGATCAACGGGGCGAAATCCAGCAGGAACGGCATTCGTGCTGAGAATTGCCCGATCGTTCGGCGGCCGGACCGCGCGTCAGTCGTACGAGCGTCGGTCTCCGATGCGCAGGATCGCCATGATCAGCAGGTAGATCAGGAACCAGGCGACGAGCGCGATCACCGCGGAGAAGTCCAACGTCGCGTCGCCGGCCACGACCTGGTCGATCTGGAACATCCCGCGGAACGGGGCCACGAACGGCTCGGTCACCGAGTACACGAAGTCCACGATCGCGTTGCCGGGGTTCGCGACGAGCAGCAGCAGCACGATCCGGATCGCGAGCAGGACGAACAGGATCCCGAACAGGAGCGAGACGATCCGCTTCGCCCAGTACAGCGGGCCTGGCGCGGCCGTCGTGACGTACCCGCCCTCGCCGCCGGAGACGTTGACGTTGCTCGTGGATGGCGGTGGCGTGGAGTAGGCAGCCGGTGCGGGCTCGACGACGGTCGTGCCGTCATCCGCCGGCGGTGGGCGTTGCTCGTAAGTCATGTGCGAATCACCTCCGCTGGGAACGTTGCACGCTTCGTGCCATTGCTTGCTCAGTCGCCGTGCAAGCCATATCGGCCGATGAGCGGCACGAACACGACCGGTTCGAGCTCCGTGCCCGTCAGGTCGTCGCCGTTGCGCTCGACGAGGGTGAGGAACTGGTGCTCGCGCGAACCGACCGGCATGACGAGCCGGCCTCCCTCGGGGTCGAGCTGCGCCAGGAGCGGCTGCGGCACGGACGGGCCGCCGGCGGTGACGAGGATGGACCGATACGGAGCGTGCGCCGGCCAGCCTTCCGTCCCGTCGCCGACGACGACCGTCACCTCGGGGTAGCCGGCCTGGGCGAGCCGCCGTCTCGCATCGGTCGCGAGGTTCTCGTGGCGCTCGATGCTCGTGACGTCGGCGCCGAGGTACGCGAGGATCGCGGCCTGGTAGCCCGACCCGGTCCCGATCTCCAGCGCCCGCGCGCCACGCCACCCGTCCCGCGGCCGTCCGATGAGGGTCATCCGCGCGACGATGTACGGCTGGCTGATCGTCTGCCCCGAGCCGACGGGCAGCGCGTGGTCGCCGTACGGCTGGTCGCCCTCGACGAAGTCGTGGCGTGGGACGGCGCGGAACGCGTCGAGGATCTCGGGGTCGTGGATCCCGCGCGCCTCGAGCTGCTCGGCGACCATGCGCGCGCGATCGCGCGCGGGATCAGGAGGCTCGGTCGAGTGCCAGGGGCGTCGCCGCCGCGACAGCCGCGGCCAGCGCATCGGTCCTGCTTCGGCGCCTGCGATTGGCGCCGGGTCAGACGCCCGCTTCGCTGGCGGTCGTCGACGAGGTCGAGCGCGTGCGACCGCCGTTGCCGCGGGCGCGCTTCGGCGCCTCGCCCTCGTCGGCCGTCTCGGCCGCTTCGGTCGCGCTGGCCGTCGTTGTGGCAGGTGCCGTGGCGCTCGTTCCGCCGCCCGCGCCGAGCGACGCGGCGTCGAGGATGTCGTTCAGCAGGCCGTCGGCCTTCTCGCGCAGCAGGCGTCGTGTCTCCTCGCCGCTGCGGGGTGCCAGCAGCACGCCCACCGCCAGGCCCACGAAGAAGAAACGGATCGCGATTCGAACGCGGCTGAACATGGCGATAGCGTCCCTTCGTGCGTAGATGGTCGTTCCGGGGAAGGGCAAGAAGGATACCACCGGCACTGGATGGCTCCGCTGGCTCGGCTCGGATCGTCACCCCGCTCGATGGGCCGATGGATCGGCCCG
>CBFGTN010000102.1:0-4828 GCA_965652075.1 uncultured bacterium | reverse complement strand
CGCCGGAGACACCGCCTGGGTGCTGATGAGCGCCGCCCTCGTCATGCTGATGACGCCGGGGCTGGCCCTGTTCTACGGCGGTCTCGTCCGCCGCAAGAACGTGCTCAGCACGATCATGCACAGCTTCTTCATCCTCGGGCTGGTGAGCGTCACGTGGGTCCTGTGGGGCTACACGCTGGCCTTCGGCCCCGACACCGGGCTCGGCCTGATCGGCGGCCTCGACTGGCTCGCGCTCGAGGGCGTGACCGGCGCGCCGTCCGACACGTACGCAACGACGGTGCCGCACCTGGCGTTCATGGCGTTCCAGATGATGTTCGCGATCATCACCCCGGCCCTGATCACCGGCGCGTTCGCCGAGCGCAAGCGGTTCAAGGCATTCGTCCTGTTCGCCGTCGCCTGGTCGACGCTCGTGTACGCGCCGATCGCGCACTGGGTCTGGTCGCCGGACGGCTGGCTGTTCGGCCTCGGCGTCCTCGACTTCGCGGGCGGGACGGTCGTCCACCTCTCGAGCGGTGTCGCCGCGCTCGTGGCGGCGCTGTTCATCGGTCGCCGCACCGGCCTCATCGCCCCGGCCACCGAGCCCCACGACGTGCCGATGACCGTGCTCGGCGCCGGACTCCTGTGGTTCGGCTGGTTCGGCTTCAACGCCGGCTCGGCGCTCGGGGCGAACGGGCTGGCGGCCACGGCGTTCGTCACGACGAACACCGCGGCGGCGATGGCGGCACTGACGTGGGTCACGCTGTCCTGGCTGCACCGCGGGACGCCATCGGTGCTCGGCGCCGCGATCGGGGCCGTCGCCGGGCTCGTCGCGATCACGCCGGCGGCCGGATACGTGACCCCCGCGGCGTCGATCCTCATCGGCCTCGGCGTCGGGGTCATCTGCTACGGCGCCGCGCTGCTGCGCCTCCGCGCCCGGGTCGACGACGCGCTCGACGTGTTCAGCGTCCACGGAGTCGGTGGCGCGGTCGGTGCGCTCGCGACCGGCATCTTCGCGACCACCGCCGTGAACGCGGCCGGGGTCGACGGCCTGCTCGCGGGCAACCCGGGCCAGCTACTCGTCCAGGCGCTCGGTGTCGGCGTCGTCGCCGTCTACTCCGCGATCGCCACCGCCGCGATCCTGCTCGTCGTCAACCTCGCGGTCCCGATCCGCGTGCCACGCCCGGCCGAGGAGGCCGGCCTCGATCTCGCCCAGCACGGCGAGATCGCCTACCAGCCATAGCCGG
This sequence comes from uncultured bacterium, assembly GCA_965652075.1. GTDB lineage: Bacteria > Chloroflexota > Limnocylindria > QHBO01 > QHBO01 > JACDBZ01. The sequence continues at coordinate 3,605 of CBFGTN010000102.1, read as the reverse complement.
AGGTCAACCGATGGTCGTCGCCGCCCTCGTCTGCTTCGCGATCCTGCTCGTCGCCTGGATCCTCGCACCCGACCGCCCTCGCGCCGGCGAGCCGCGCGTCGTCGTGACCGACGCGGATCTGGCGCCGCTGCTCGAGGCCGCCTGACTCAGCTGCCGGTCGTCACCGCGTGGCCGGCTCGATCGAAGAGCGAGCCCGGCTGCCAGGCGATGTCGCGATGGCGCCGGTGAAGGACGCCGAGCACCTGGTGCTCGAGCGAACGCATCCGCTCCTCCTCGTCGATGTCCGCGTGGTCGTGCCCCAGCAGGTGGAGCGTGCCGTGGATCGCGAGGAGGACGAGCTCCTCGGTCACGCCCCAGTCGCCCTCGGCGGCCTGGCGCAGTGCCTGGTCGAGGTCGATGACCACGTCGCCGAGCAGCAGCGCCCCGGGCGGAGAGACGCCGTCGTCATCGGACAGGTGTGAGAGCCGGTCGCCGTCGAGCGACCATTCGTGGAGCGGGAACGAAAGGACGTCGGTGGGCCCGCGCTCGCCCATGTGGTCGAAGTTCAGCCGCTCCATCTCGGCGTCGCCGGTGAGCGTCAGCTCGACCTCGGCGTCCGTCGTGCCGGCCGCGACCTGCACGGTCTCGCACACCGCGGACTCGATGAGGGCGAGGGCCGCATCTGCCCCCATCGGCTCGACCGCGTCTGCGAGGCGATCGTGGCCGATCCGGTCGTGGACGGTGACCGTGCAGCCCATGTGCGATCCATCCTAGCCGCCTGCATGGCGGCGGCTCAAGGGTCACCTAGGTCAGGCCTGCTCCCGACGCGACTCCATCGGTACCACGTTGTCGGGGTACTTGATCCGCGAGTGGTACATCCCGAGCAGCTGGGCGACGAACGCGTCCTTGATCTGGGCGATATCGCGCAGGGTGAGCTCCGCGTCGTCGAGCTGGCCGTCCTCGACGCGCCCGTCGACGATCCGCCCGACCATGCCCCGAATGCTCTCCTCGTCCTTCTCGTCCAGCGAGCGGACCGACGCCTCGACGCCGTCGGCGAGCATGAGGATGGCGGCTTCGCGCGACTGCGGCTTCGGCCCCGGATACCGATAGCGCCGCTCGTCGACGAGGTCCTCCCGGCCACCGGCCTCGAGGACCGCCTTGCCGTGGAAGTAGCTCATGACGCTCGTGCCGTGGTGCTGCGGGATGAAGCCGATGATCTGGACCGGCAGGCCGTGCTCGTAGCCGAGGTCGATGCCGTCGCGGATGTGCCCGGCGATGATCCGGGCGCTCGTCTCGGCGTCCAGGTCGTCGTGGATGTTGTGCGCCCCGGCCTGGTTCTCGATGAACGCCAGCGGGTTCTTCATCTTGCCGACGTCGTGGTAGTAGGCCGCGACGCGAGCCAGCAGCGGGTCCGCCCCGATCGTCTCGGCCGCCCGCTCCGCGAGGTTGCCGACCATGACGCTGTGGTGGTACGTCCCCGGCGTCTCGAGCAGCAGCCGCCGCAGGAGCCGGTTCGAGGGGTTCGCCAGCTCGAGCATCTGGAACACGGTCATGATCCCGAACACGTTGCCGAGGAGCGCGAACGTGCCGGCCGCGAGCGCCACCGAGACCGCGGCGTTGAAGACGGCGACGCCCGCGAGCTGGAGCTGGGCGGCGAGGTCCCGTTGCTCGAGCGCGCCGAATGCCAGGACGACGGCGACATTCGCGCTGGCGACGACGAAGAAGACCCGGACGAACGCGTTCAGCCGCTCTGCGCGGGTGATCGCCAGCAGCGCCGAGAGCCCGCCGACGAGGACGTAGACCGTCAGCTCGAGCGCGTCGCGGTTCATGACGCCGGCGAGGACCGCGAGCGCGACCGCCATGACGGCTCCGGCGGCGCCGGGCAGCAGGATGCCGAGCAGCAGGACGGTGGCCGTCGTCGGCACGACGAACGCGAGCAGCGCCCGGTCCGCGGCGATCCGCAGCGCGATCGCGCTCACCACGAGGGCCAGGAAGAAGAGCAGGACCGAGCGATTGCGATACCAGATCGCCGGCTCGAAGCGATAGAGGTATCCGACCAGCAGGGAGGCGATGAGCAGCGAGACGATCAGCTGGCCGACGACGGTGCCGACCTCCACGCGCGGCCGGGTCAGCCCGAGCGCGTCGAGCATCTCGAACTGCTCGACGGTGATCGGGTCGCCCTCGTTCACGATGCGCTGGCCGGCCTGGACGGTCACCTCGACCGCTGGGACCTCATCACGGGCGCGCGCGATCCGCTCCGCGGTCGCCGCGTCGTCAGTGATCTCGGTGGCGGCGACGTACGTGGCGGCGAGCGTGCCGGCGAGCTCGCGCTCGGCGCCGGCGAGGTCGGTCGTGACGAGGTCGCGGACGCTCGTCCGCACGTCCCCGAGATCGTCCTCGCGAATGGGATCGGCGAGGACCGTCCCGAGGGCCGTCCGGCCCGCCGCCGCGATCGACTCCCAGCGCGTCGTGTCGACCTTCGCGATCGACTGGCGCGACGAGAACGGGATCAGCGGCACGTCGTCGGTCAGGCGGTCGGCGACCTCGTCGTCCTCGAGCGAGCCGCCGTCGCGAAGCTCGAGCACCCGGTCGACGCGACGCGTCATCGTGTCGTAGGCGAGGAGCTGGTCCTCCTGGTTGTCGGTCGGCGACTTGATCGTCTCCGTGACGGGCACGACCTCGTCCTCGGCCTGGGCGCGCGCCTCGTCCGTGCGGCTCTCCGAGGTGAACGTCTGGTCGCGCTGGGCGCGGATGTCGCGCGGCGCAATCTGCCCGACGACGAGGTTCTCCTGGCCGACCGTGATGTTCGCGGACAGCACGAGGAACAGTGCGGCACCGACCATGACGATGACGATGAGCGCGCGAGCGAGGCCGCGGCCGGCGCGCGGATCGGACTGTGCCAGCGTCCGTGGAATGAACATGCGGCTCAGGCGCCCGTCAGCAGCCCGCGGACGATCTCGCTGACGCGCCGGCCATCGGCGCGGCCCTTCGTCTGGGGCGCGACGCGGCCCATGACCTTGCCGATGTCCGCCGGCCCCGATGCGCCGGTGTCCTCGATCGCGGCGCGAGCGAGCGCGTCGATCTCGACGTCCGAGAGCTGCTCGGGCAGGAATTCGGTGAGGATCGCGACCTCGGCCTCCTCCGCGGCAGCGCGGTCCTCGTGGCCGGCTCCGCGATAGACCTCCGCACTCTCTCGACGCTGCTTCACCTCGCGCCCGACGACCTCGACGACCTCGTCGTCGGTCAGCTCGCGTCCCTTCGCGATGCGCTGGTTGTGGGCGGCCGCCAGCGCCATGCGCAGTGTCGTCGTGCGGCGCTCGTCGCGCGCGCGCATGGAGTCACGCATCGCGGCTTCGAGCCGTGCGTGCAGGGTCATCGGAGCATCGGCCTCCGGCGTCATCGGTCTTGGGTGAAACCTCCGCTGCGCCGGTGGGACTCGGGGATCGGCTGGCGTCTGGCTACGCGCGCGAGGTCGCCTTTCGCTTCTTGGCTTCCTTGCGCTTGCGCTTCACGCTGGGCTTCTCGTAGTGCTCGCGGCGTCGTGCCTCGGCCAGGATGCCGGACTGCTGAATCTTCTTGTTGAAGCGACGCAGCGCGCTCTCGAACGTCTCGTTCTCGCCCACGCG
>CBFGTN010000101.1:0-5079 GCA_965652075.1 uncultured bacterium | reverse complement strand
ACTACGAGGAGCGGATGTACGCCGCGGGCAAGATCCCGGGCGGCTTCATCAAGCGAGAGTCCCGCCCGTCGGAGGCGGCCATCCTGGCGATGCGCCTGACGGACCGGCCGATCCGGCCGCTCTTCCCGAAGGGCTACTACAACGACGTCCAGGTCGTCCTGACGGTCCTCTCGACCGACCAGGAGAACGATCCGGACATCATCGCCCTGAACGGGGCGTCAGCGGCGCTGAGCGTCAGCCAGATCCCGTTCATGGGGCCGGTCGGCGCCGTGCGCGTCGGTCGCATCGGTGGCGAGTTCGTCACGAACCCGACGAACAGCCAGCTCGACGAGAGCGACCTCGACCTCGTCGTTGCGGGCACGCGCGACGCGGTCATGATGGTCGAGGCCGGGGCCAGGATCCTCCCCGAGGACGTGATGGCCGACGCGATCGCGTACGGCCACGCCGAGCTGCAGAGGTCGATCGAGCTGCAGGAGAAGCTCGTGGCATCGGCCGGCAAGCCGAAGAAGATGCCGTTCGTCGGCCCGAAGGCCGACTCGATCGTCAAGCTCGGCAAGCGACTGGCCGAGGGCCAGACCGAGTTCGTCGTCTTCGACCTCGAGACGACCGCCATGAAGCCCGAGAACGGCTACATCGTCGACATCGCCGCGCTCCGCGTGCGTGACGGCCAGGTCGTCGACCGCTTCGAGTCGCTCGTGAACCCGGGCCGGCCGATCGTCGGCCACCAGGTCCACGGCATCATGACCGATGACGTCGCGCAGGCGCCGACCGCGGCGGAGGTGCTCACGAACTTCGTGAATTGGATCGGCGACGCGCCGGTCGTCGCCCACAACGTGAGCTTCGACCTGCCGTTCATGCTGCGGCATCTTCCCAACGACGTGAAGTGGGAGCCCACGGCGGTGTTCGACACCCTCGAGCTCGCCTACCAGCTGTATCCGGATGCAGGCGCCTGGAAGCTCGCCGACCTCGTCCGGTTCGTCTTCGGCCGCGACCACGTGGTCGCGCACCGCGCGATGCCCGACGCGGAGGCGACCGCCGAGCTGTTCGTGAACTTCACGAGCGGCCTCGCGGAGCGGCTCGACGCGATCCGCGAGGACATCGCCGGAGAGGTGCGGCGCGCGCGAGAGAGCTACAACCGCGCCGAGCAGGGCGATCGCCTCGAGGACATCCGCCGGCGCCACGGCATCGGCTCGGCGCTCATGGACGTCCTGACCAAGGCGACCGTCCGCAGGCTCGTGCTCGACGAGAACGTCCGCATCGACGGCCGCGACACGACGACGATCCGACCGATCAGCGTCGAGGTCGGCGTCCTGCCGCGCACGCACGGCTCGGGGATCTTCACCCGCGGCCAGACCCAGGCGCTCTCGATCGCCACCCTCGGGCCGTCCAGCGACGTGCAGCGCATGGACACGATCAGCCCGGACACCGAGAAGCGGTACATGCACCACTACAACATGCCGCCCTACTCGACCGGCGAGGCCAAGTTCATGCGCGGCCCCGGCCGGCGCGAGATCGGCCACGGCGCGCTCGCCGAGCGAGCGCTCGTCCCGGTGCTGCCGAGCGAGGCCGAGTTCCCGTACGTGATCCGCGTCGTGAGCGAGGTCGTGAGCTCGAACGGGTCGACGTCGATGGCCTCGACGTGTGGCTCCACGCTCGCGCTCATGGATGCCGGCGTGCCGATCAAGGCGCCGGTGGGTGGCGCGGCGATGGGCCTCATCACCGACCCGGAGACCGGCCGCTACGCCGTCCTCACCGACATCACCGGCAAGGAGGACGCGTACGGCGACATGGACTTCAAGGTGACCGGCACGGCCGACGGCGTGACGGCGCTGCAGATGGACATCAAGGTCGCCGGGATCACGACCGAGATCATGCGCGACGCGCTGCGCCAGGCGTACGACGCCCGGATGCACATCCTCGGCAAGATGACCGAGGTCATCAGCGCCAGCCGCGAGGAGCTGAGCCCGTTCGCGCCACGGATCACGACGATGAAGATCCCGGTCGACAAGATCCGCGACGTCATCGGCGCCGGCGGCAAGGTGATCCGCCAGATCACCGCCGAGACCGGCACCGAGATCAACATCGAGGACGACGGGACGATCCAGATCGCCGCGACGAGCGGCGAGGCCGCCGACAAGGCGATCAAGTGGATCGAGGGCCTGACGAAGGAAGTCGAGGTCGGCAAGGAGTACCTGGGCCGGGTCACCCGGATCATGAACTTCGGGGCCTTCGTCGAGATCCTGCCCGGCAAGGAGGGCCTGGTCCACATCAGCCAGCTCGCCGACTACCGGGTGCCGCGCGTCGAGGACGTCGTGAGCATTGGCGACGAGCTGATGGTCGTCGTCACGGAGATCGACCGCATGGGCCGCGTCAACCTCAGCCGGCGAGCCGCCATGGAGCGGCACATGGCGAAGGCGGGCTCGGGAAGCTCCGACCGCTCGTAGGCCGATGGCGCCGCCGCGGAGACGCGGCGGCGCGCTACCCTCGGTGCCGATGGTGGGCACCGACATCCAGCAGGTCGACGGCCCGACCGCGCTGGCGACCGTCGCGGACGAGGTTCTCGTCTGCACGCGATGCGCGCTCGCCGCGCGACGCGCGAAGGCGGTGCCCGGCGAGGGCAATCCCCGCAGCGACGTGCTGCTGGTGGGGGAGGGGCCCGGCGCCCGCGAGGACGCGACCGGGCGACCGTTCGTCGGGCCCGCCGGCCAGCTCCTCGATGAGCTGCTGCGCTCGATTGGATGGGAGCGCGGCGACGTGTTCATCACGAACATCGTCAAGTGCCGGCCGCCCGGCAACCGCGACCCTGAGCCGGACGAGGCTGCCGCCTGTGCGGACTACCTCGAGCGGCAGGAGCGCGCGCTCGACCCGGCGGTGGTCGTGACCCTCGGCCGCCACTCGCTGCGGCGGTATCTGCCCGGGGCGCGCATCGGCGAGGCCCACGGCCGTCTGCGCCGCTCCTTCTCCGGTCAGCACGTGTTCCCGATGTACCATCCTGCTGCGGCGCTGCACCAGGCCTCGTTGCGCGACACCCTCTTCCGGGACATGCGCGCGCTGCCCGGAGCGCTGCTCGCCGCGCGCGAGGCGATCGAGGCCGAGCGGGCGGCGACGGTCCAGGCGGAGGAGGCGACGGTGACGGCGGTCATCCCGGAACCGGTCGCCGACGACGCCTCACAGATGACCCTCTTCGAGGAGCGCTGAATGGCCGATACGCTGCGCATCATCCCGCTCGGCGGGGTGGGCGAGGTCGGCAAGAACATCACGGCCATCGAGGCCGCGGGCGAGATCCTCGTCGTGGACTGCGGCCTCGCCTTCCCCGATCCGGAGATGCTCGGGATCGACCTGGTCATCCCGGATGCCGCGTATCTCGAGGACAACCGCGACCGGGTGCGGGCGATCATCCTCACCCACGGCCACGAGGACCACACCGGTGGGTTGCCGTACGTGCTGCCCCGCATTCCCGGCACCCCGATCTACGCCACGCGCCTGACCGAGGGCCTCGTCCAGGGCAAGCTCAAGGAGCACAAGCTCCTCGACTCGACCGAGCTCCACGTGGTCGAGCCTGGCCGCGCGTTCGCGATCGGCGTCTTCCGGATCACGCCGTTCCGCGTCAGCCACTCGATCCCGGATGGGGTCGGCTACGCGATCGAGACCCCGCTGGGCACGGTGGTGCACACCGGCGACTTCAAGTTCGACCACACCCCGCCGGACGGTCGGCGCGCGGATCTCGGGCTCATCGCCGAGATCGGCAACCGGGGGGTCGAGTTCCTGCTCTCGGACTCGACGAGAGCGGAGAAGGAGGGATACACGCTCTCGGAGGCCACCGTCGGCGAGAGCCTCCACCGTCTCGTCGGCGAGGCGCAGGGCCGCGTGATCGTCGCAACGTTCGCCAGCAACATCGGTCGCGTCCAGCAGGTGATCGATGCCGCCTGGGCGCACGGCCGCAAGATGGTGGCGCTGGGTCGGAGCATGGAGCAGAACACCGCGATCGCCCTCGAGCGCGGCTACCTCGACGGCCGGGACGGGACGCTCGTCCGCAAGGACCAGCTGCAGCGCCTCGCGAAGGAGGAGCTCGTGGTCATGACCACCGGCTCACAGGGCGAGCCGATGAGCGGCCTGACGCGGATGAGCAACCGCGACCATCGCAACATCACGATCGAGCCCGGCGACACGGTCATCGTGTCCGCGTCGCCGATCCCCGGCAACGAGGAGGCGGTGGCGAAGACGATCGACAACCTCTTCAAGGAGGGCGCGATGGTCCACTACGAGCCGCTCGTCCACTGCCATGTCTCCGGGCATGGGTCGCGGGAGGAGCTGAAGCTGATGCTCGGGCTCGTGAAGCCACGCCACTTCATCCCGGTCCACGGCGAGTACCGCATGCTCGTGCAGCACGGCCTGCTGGCGGAGGGCGCCGGAGTCGATGTCGACAAGATCTTCGTGCTCGAGAACGGCCAGGTCGTCGAGCACGACGGCACGCGCGCACGGATGGCGGGATCGGTGTCCGCGGGCGCCGTGCTCGTCGATGGGATCGCCGCGATCGACGGCATCGACGGCGTGATCCTGCGCGACCGGCGCACGCTCGCATCGGACGGAGTGGTCATGGTGGCCGTGACCCTCGACCGGAACACGGGCCAGCCGGTCGGCCAGCCGGACATCGTCAGTCGTGGATTCGTCTCCGATCCGGACGACCCGCTGCTGACCGACGCGCGCGCGCACCTGCTGGAGGCCCTCAGCCAGCCTCACGAGGACGAGCACACCGCCGAGGCCAACTTCGTGAAGACGAAGATTCGCGACACGCTGAGCCGATACTTCCACCAGCACACGAAGCGGCGCCCGATGATCCTGCCGGTCGTGATGGAGGTCTGAGCCGGGTGGCCACGCGACGACGTAGCCCGCCGCGGCGTCGCACGCGGCGACGACGCCAGCAGGCGCCGCTCGTCGTGAGCCGGCGCTTCGTCCGCGAGGGCCTGGCGCTCGTGCTGCTGTTCCTCGCGATCCTCAGCGTGATCGCGCTGTTCGCGCCGGATGCCGGCGCGATCGTCCAACCCTGGCACGACGTCCTGTCCACGACGCTGGGGTGGG
>CBFGTN010000100.1:0-5097 GCA_965652075.1 uncultured bacterium | reverse complement strand
GGTTCGAGGACATCGGAGTGGAGGGCACCTAGCGGATGGACTCGGCATCGGCCGACGAGCGGCCGCACTACGAGAAGATGCTGGCCGATCGCCCCAGTGCCATGGGGGATGCCGAGTTCGAGCGGGCGCGATCGGCGGGGCAGTCGATGTCCGCCGCGGACGCCGTGGCCATGGCGCTCGGGACCGACTCAACGAGCTGACGAGGACAGACCGATGATCGTGACGATCGCGACATTCGAGGAGAGCGCCGACGAGCTTGACGAGGGCATTCGGCACGTGCGGGAGGAGGTCGTGCCGTCGATCCGCGGGGCCACCGGGCTGCGGGCCGCGTACTGGCTCGTTGATCGCGACGCACGCAAACGACTGTCGCTGACCGTCTGGGAAAGCGGAGATGCCGCGGCCGCTGCGATGCCGGGCGTCATGGCCGCCATCCAACGGCTGCGCGAGGAGGCGGGCCGCGCCGAGCCGCAGCGCTCCCCCGATCACACCGAGCGGTTCGAGGTGTTCGCCGAGGTGTGACGCGTCTCGGTCAGCTCGCCGATCGCGCGAGGCGGATGACTGGGATCTCGCGCGTCGTTCGCGAACGGTAGACCGGGTACTCCGGCGCCTCCTGACCGATGCGCTCCCACGCTCGGTCGTAGTCCTCGCCGGTGAGCCGCTCCGCTCGGACGGGGATGCGGGTGCCATCGGCCAGCACGACCGTCGCGTTCGGCTCGGCCGCGAGGTTGTGGACCCATGCCGGATTGGTCGGGGCGCCGCCCTTGGAGGCGATCACCAGCCAGCCGTCGCCGTCGCTCTCGTCGAGATAGCCGAGGACGGCGTGGCGGGTCATCCCCGTCTGCGCGCCGGTCGTCTCGAGCACGAAGGAGTGCAGCCCGCCCGCGGTCCAGAGCTCGCCGGGATGTTCCCAGTCGACCGGATCGCCCGGCCGCCACTTCACGTCAGATGTCATGCCCCGGAGCGTAGCGCGGACCGTGCCAATGCGCTGTCAGCCGCCCCTGAGCAGTCGCCCGAGCCGATACGACCAGATCGGCAGCAGGACGTACACGCCCAGCCACGCGATCGAGTAGAGCCAGAGGGCCGGCGGCAGCTCATCGAACGTGTCGGCAGCCGAGAACAGGCCCGGAACGGCGACGATCGCCCCGAACACGATCGCCAGGGCGGCGACCCGGCCGAGCATGGCCTGACCGCCCGGCCAGTCGCGGACGATCGGTGACCAGCACACGAGCGCGAGGAGGATGGCGATCAGGCCGTAGCCGATGGTCGAGACCCAGCCCGCGAACAGGAACCCCGTCGATTCGCTGATGACGAGCCAGGATCCCCAGACCGCCACAACTGCGCCGAGCACCGCCAGCGCCACGCCGATCCACCGCAGCACGGGAGCGACGCGCCCGCTGAGGAGGATCGCCAATGCGGCCATGAGGATGCCGATGACCGCGTTGCCCACGTCGTTCAGCAGCCCGAAGGGGCCGCCGATGATGAAGAAGACGGCGAGGAGCGCGACGGTCGCGACGATCACGACGGCCAGCGCGGTGGCGACCCACCCGACCACCGGTTCTCGCGCGCGCCTCGCCTCGGCCATCCAGCGGCGAGTATCGCCGCACGTCGGTCAGTGCGGCAATGTCGTGAGCCGCCGAATCATGGCGAGGCACCTCGACGAGCACGACTGACCGGAGACGGCTTCCGCCGCCCCCGGTCATACGCGTCAGTCAGTTGCCGAGGGCGACGACGGCCGTCGGCACGAACTCGAGTCGGCAGTGGAAGGCCACCTGCGCCGGATCCTGGTCTTCCTCCGCGAGGTCGGCACACTGGGCCGCCATCGGATGGTCGAACGCGCCGGTGACGCGGACGAACTGGCCGCGTGCGGGCATCTCGACCCCGCTCGCCGGATCGATGCTCAGGAACAGTCGCGGGACTTCTGCCAGGCCCTCCTCCCGCGAGGCCGACAGGCCGTTGTGGTTGATGTGCTGGCAGTAGAGGAAGCCCGCCGGCTCGTCGATCTCCGGGCACGCGCCACCCAGGCCGGCGCCCTCCGGCAGCCTCGGGAAGTAGGCCTCGAACGTGATCTCCTCGTCGCCCCAGCACACGAGGCGCTTCGTGAAGCCCATCTCGCTGATGTTCACGATCGTCGGCTCGGGGCATGCGCCCGCGTCACCCGCGGCAATCCACGGATCGCCGTCCGGGCTCTCGCCGGCGACCCAGCCCTGGAAGGCCGGGCAGACGATGGGCTGGTCCGGGGGAAGCGTCATGCAGCCGGACGCGTACGGCAGCCCCATCCCGGCGATGTGGTACCACGGCACGCCGTCGACCACGGTCGGACCGGCCACGACGTAGGCGACGGTGTCGAGCGGCAGGAAGCCGATGCGGTCCGCATCGGTCCCCGGACCCCGACGGAGGTTCAGGCGGTCGACGATCGTGGCGATCACCGAGTCGGGCCCGATGCCCGCCTGCGGCGGCTCGGCCGGATCGTCGGGCTCGTCGGTCGGAGCGGGCTCCGGCGACTCCGACTCGGTCGGCATCGGCTCCTGCGACTCCGTCGGCGTCGGGGTGGCCGGCACCTCGCTTGGGGACATGCTGGGCTGCTCCGTCCCGGCCGAACACGCGGCCAGGATCATGGACAGGATGGCAAACAGGATGAAGGGCGGTCGCATCGGTCGATTCCTCGGGGTGGATGAAAACATCGCAATTCAGACGAGTGCCATCACCGGGGCCGTTGCCCGAATCCGCGAGACGTTCGACGTAGCCGCCGTCGTCAATCTGACGGCGCGCACAGGGTAGAGTCCCGAGCGTGATCGACATTGAGCGAGTCCCCGCTCGCGCGCGCGACGCGTGGATCCGCCTCCGCGACGATCTGCGGGCGATCCTCGGCGACGACCTCGTCGCCCTCTGGGCGTACGGCGGGACGGTGTCGGCGGACCCATCGGCATCTTTCGGCGACCTCGACACGTTCGCTGTCGTCCGCCAGCCGATCGACGCCGAGACCGCGCACGCCATCGACGAGGCGGAGGCCGCCATCGAGCGCGACGCCGGCATCGAGTGGGACGCGTGGTACGTCGCCGACGCCGATGCGCGCCGGGGCGCGATGCCCCGCCACGCGTGGCGCGATCGGCTGAACGAGTCGTGGGCGATCGACCGCGCGCACTGGCTGGCCGGCCGCTACGTCCTCCTCCACGGCGCCGGGCCGGCCGAGGTCGTCTCGCCTCCGACTGCCGCCGAGCTGAACGAAGCCCTCCGCGCGGAAGTCGACCATCTCGAGCGGCACGTCGAGGCCGGTGATACCGATCCGTTCGAGGCGACGTACGCGTTCCTCAACGGCAGCCGGATCATCCGTGCCGTCGAGACCGGAGACGTCGTGATCTCAAAGCGCGAGGCCGGACCGTGGGGCGTCGAGCACCTGCCTGACCGGTGGCACCCGGCGGTCCAGGCCGCGATGCGCGCCTACGAGCACGAGGCGACCGCCGAAGACGAGGCGACCCTGGCGCGCGAGATGGCGCCGTTCGTGGCCTACGTCGGGGAGCGGATGCGCTCCCTCTAACCCGCCGGCGTGCCTACGCCTCGTCGCTGCCCTCGAGCAGGTCGACCTCCTGGGTGCCGAGGCGGAGGTCCTCCGAGCGCAACGCGAGCCAGATCGCCCACGCCGGCAGCAGGATCGCGGCGACCAGGGCCAGGCCCCACAGGTTGAACGGGAACGTCTCGCGAGAGAAGGCCCAGAGACCGACGACGATGATCCCCGCCAGCGCCGTGAGATACCCGAGGTACGCCCAACCCACGGACATGCCCGCGCGAACGCCGGGCCGCGCCGCGATGATCAGGCCGACCGCCGTCGCGATGATCGCGCCGTTGACGAGCCAGGTCTGGATCCCCTGCACGATGTTGTAGGCCATCAACCGCGACATCAGCTCCTCGACCAGGAAGCCGCAGTCGCAGTACTCCGTGCTCGTCGCGACCGGCGTGGCGCCGATGAACATCAGCTGCGCGCCCACACCCAACCCTCCGGCCAGCAGGAGCGTCCCGGTCAGGATCGGTCCACGACTGTCGCCCGGCACGGCGAGCCGTGCGAGCATCGGTCCGAGCAGCCCGAGTGCAGCGAAGCCCATCGCGAACAGCGCGCCCTGGGCGAAGTCCAGCGGATACCGAGCGGAGATGTACTCGTTCCCGGCCTGGATGTCGGTGACGAAGTCGAAGGTCTCGGCCGGAAACGGCCCGGTCAGCTCGTACACCTGGACGACGAACACGACGGTGCCGGCCACCAGGCCCGCCACCATGAGAGCGACGATCACCTTGACCGCCGTCGGCCACGCCAACCGATCCATCAACGCCTCCTCACCGTTCTTGCACGTGATGAGTTCCCGGCCCCGATCCTTCAGGGGCAGCTGTCCGGTGCCATGAGGTTGAGCGCGGACGTCAGCGGAATCTCGACGTCGGTCTCGAAGATGGCCCACCGCACCGTCATGAAGGCGGTCGACACCGACAGCCCGCTGCCGGGCATGTAGTCGTTGCCCACCGCCCGGCAGTCGCCGAACGTGCCGGCGAACTGGATGCCCTGCTCTTCGCCGCCGGGCACGTCGACCGCCTCGAACGGCTGGCCCAGGCCAACCCCGAAGAGGTGGTCATCCCCGATCAGCTGCGGCTCGAGCACCGCCGGTGTCGAGACACCCTCGCGGATGACCGCGATGTCGACGATGGTCATGCCGATCGGCGCATTGTTGCGGACCGTGAACCCGACCCCGACGTCACGTCCTTCCGCGAAGTCGGCCCGGTAGCAATCCAGTGGCAGATCGTCGGCGTCGCCATCCGCGCACGGCACGGCATCGCCGAGGATCGCGCTCACGGAGCCCGCGCCCACGGGAGGGAAGGTCCACACCAGCGCCTGGATCACGACGAAGGCCACGATGCCGATCACGGCGATCCCCAGGATGGCACCCACCGGTGTGAACGCCGGGGTTCGCCTGGCCGGTACAGGCTGCGCGCGCTCGGCTGCAACCATCGCGAGGTCCCTCCGTCACCGATGCATCGATGGGTCGCAGCCGCATTGTCGCGCTCGCACGCAAGGCCCACCACGCGTAACACGCGACAACCGCAGTCCGTCCGCATGCC
>CBFGTN010000099.1:0-5140 GCA_965652075.1 uncultured bacterium | reverse complement strand
ACCGACATCGCGATCATCGTCGTGGCGGCCGACGACGGCGTCATGCCGCAGACGAAGGAGGCGATCGACCACGTCCGCGCCGCGCGGGTGCCGATGATCGTGGCGATCAACAAGATCGACAAGCCCGACGCCCAGCCCGACCGCGTGAAGCAGGAGCTCGCCGACAACAACGTCCTCATCGAGGAGTACGGCGGCGACATCATCTCCGTTCCGGTGAGCGCGAAGCAGCGCTCCGGAATCGACGACCTGATGGAGATGGTGCTGCTCGTCGCCGACCTCCAGGACCTGAAGGCGAACCCGGACCGCGACGCGATCGGCACGATCGTCGAGTCGAAGGTCGAGAAGGGCCGCGGCAACGTCGCGACCGTCCTCGTCCAGACCGGCACGCTGAAGGTTGGCGACGTGGTCAGCGTCGGACGGACCTGGGGCCGCGTCCGCGCCCTGAACGACGCCGCGGGCAAGCGCGTGAAGGTCGCGGAGCCCGCGACCGCCGTGGAGATCATCGGACTCCAGGGCCTGCCCGAGGCTGGCGACACGCTGCGCGTCGTCGCCGACGAGAAGACGGCACGCGACGCCGCCGAGGCGGCCGAGCGTGCGGCGGCGGGTGGCGACGGCCGAACGGTGAGCAGCCTCGAGGAGATCAGCGCCGCGATCCAGGCCAGCGAGGCCGCGGAGCTTCGCGTCGTGCTGAAGACCGACGTCCAGGGCTCGCTCGGCGCGATCCGCCATTCGCTCGAGCGCCTGAACACGAACGAGGTCCGGATCAACATCCTCAGCGAGGGCGCCGGCGACATCAACGAGAGCGACATCAACCTCGCTTCGGCGTCGGACGCGGTCGTCATCGGCTTCAACACGAAGCTCGATGCCGGCGCTCAGCGCTCGGTCGAGGCGACCGGGGTCGACGTCCGCATCTACGACGTGATCTACAAGCTGACCGACGACGTCGGGCAGGCGCTGTCCGGGCTCCTCGAGCCGAAGCTCGTCGAGCAGGTCGAGGGCCACGCCGAGGTGCGGATGGTCATCAAGGCCGGGCGCGCCGGCAATATTGCCGGCTCCTACGTGACCGATGGACGAATCGTGCGCGGTGGCCAGGCCCGGCTCTTCCGCGGCGGGGAGCTGATTGCCGACACGCGCATCACGTCGCTGAAGCGGTTCAAGGACGACGTTCGCGAGGTCGCCACGAATCTCGAGTGCGGCATCGGCCTCGATGCGGAGGACATCGCCGAGGGCGACGTCATCGAGTGCTACCAGATGGTGGCCGAGCAGGCCTAGCGACAGATGAGCCAGCGGACCGACCGGCTGGATAGCCAGATCCGGGCCGAGCTGATGGAGCTGCTCCAGCGCGAGATGAAGGACCCGCGCATCGGCTTCGCGACCGTCACCCGGGTCGAGACGGCGCGCGACCTCGGCTCGGCGAGGGTCTGGGTCAGCGTGCTCGGCACCCCCGAGGAGCAGCAGGCCGCGCTGAAGGCCCTGACCGATGCCGCGCCGTGGCTGCGACGGCAGCTCGGCGAGCGGCTGACGATCCGCCACGTGCCACAGCTCGTCATTCGCCACGACGACTCGATCGAGGCGGGGGACCGCGTGCTTCGGATCCTGAACGAGCTCGCCGACGAGCGCCAGGCGTGAGCCGGGAGGCGGTGGCCGACGCGATCCGCGCCGCGACCCGGATCACGCTCGTCTGCCACGAGAATCCGGACGCCGACACGCTCGGCGCGGCGATCGCCCTGCGCATGGCGGCCGAGCGACTCGGCAAGCAGGCCGAGGTGGTGGCCGCCGACCCCGTGCCGGCGGCGCTCGCGTGGCTGCCGCGGGCGGCCGAGGTGCGCTCGTCCCCGGCGCTCGAGCCCGACCTCGCGCTCGTGACCGACGGACCGCCCTCCCGCACCGGCTCGTTCGCGGTCGACTGCGCCGAGTGGCTGTCACGGGCGACGGTCGTGAACGTCGACCACCACGTGTCGAATGACGGCAGTGAGTCCGCGGTCGCGTGGGTCGATGCCGAGGCGGCCGCGACCTGCGAGATGGTGGCGATGCTCGTGCCGGACCTGGGCGTCGACCTCGATGCCGAGATCGCGACGGCCCTGCTGGCCGGCATCGTCCAGGACACGCACACGTTCGCGCACCCGAACGCCACGCCACGCACGCTCCGCGTCACCGCGGGACTCGTCGAGGCCGGCGCCCCACTGTCGACGATCCATCGGTCGATCTACGCCGACAAGCCGTTCCCGACGCTCCAGCTGTGGGGCCGGATCCTGGCCGGGGCGACCGCCCGGCGCGAGGAGCGCATCGTGTACGCGGTGATGACCGCCCAGATGCTGCGCGAGACCGGCACCGAGCCGGTGGCGAGCGAGGGATTCATCGACCTGCTGGCCTCCACGAAGGCGGCGGACATCACGCTGCTGTTCAAGGAAGCCGATGCGGATGGCACCCGGGTCAGCGTGCGCACGTCGAGTCGCGCCGACGCGGTGGCGATCACGTCGGTCTTCGGGGGAGGCGGCCACGCCCGCGCCGCGGGCTGCACCGTGAACGCGCCGCTCGACGAGGCGGTCCGGCTCGTCCTCGACGAGTGCGAGCGCGAGCTCGACCGCGCCGATGCTCGGGGTCGTTAACCTCGACAAGCCCGTCGGCCCGACGAGCCACGACATGGTCGGGCTGCTGCGCCGCCTGACCGGTACGCGCCGGATCGGCCACGCGGGCACGCTCGACCCGCTCGCGTCGGGCGTGCTGCCGATCCTCGTCGGGGCGGCCACCCGCTTCAGCGAGGAGCTGACCGGCGGCCGCAAGCGCTACGACGCGGTCATCCGCATCGGCCAGACGTCGGCGACCGATGACGCCGAGGGCCCGCTGACGGCGATCGATGCCCCGCTGCCGTCGGCTGAAGCCGTCACCGAAGCGCTCGCAGGGTTCGTCGGCACGCTCGAGCAGCGGCCGCCGGCCTTCAGTGCGCGGAAGCTCGCCGGCCGATCCGCGCACCGTGCCGCTCGTGCGGGGGCGCCGATCGACCTGCCATCACGCACGGTGATCGTCGAGTCGATCGACCTCCTCGAGGTCACCCCCGGCGACGGCTGGCTCGACGTTCGCGTCGACCTGCGCTGCGGGCCGGGGACATACGTCCGCTCGATCGCCCGCGACCTGGGCGAGCGCCTTGGAGCCGGCGGCCACGTCCATGCGCTGCGGCGCACGGAGGCTGCCGGACTTCGCATCGAGGACGCGATCGGCCCCGAGCGGCTCGAGGCGCTGGCCCGTGATGACCGGCTCGGCGACGCGGTGCGGCCGGTTGGCGAGCTGCTCCCGATGCCCGGGCTGTCGCTGCGAGCGGATGCGGCATGGCGGTTCGTGCACGGGTCGTCCCAGGCGGTCGATGACGGCTCGCCCGGACGCGTGAAGGTGTTCGACGACACGGGCCACCTGATCGGCGTCGGGTCGCTGACGGGAGGCGAGCTGCGTCCCGAGAAGGTGCTCCCGCTGGACGCGGGGGAGTGAGGATCGACGTCCCGGCCGTCGGGCCGGCGGTGATCGCGCTCGGGGTCTTCGACGGGGTTCACCGGGGCCATCGTCACCTGCTCGACGCCACGGCTCGCGCCGCCCGGGAACGTGCGGCGAGCGCGGTCGCACTCGTCTTCGAGCCGCACCCGGAGGAGGTCGTCCGCCCGGGGACGAGCGTCGCGCGCCTGCTTCCTCCGGACGTCACCAGGGAGCGACTGGGCGTGGCCGGGGCGGACCGGGTCGTCGTCGTCCCGTTCGACGACGGGCTGCGCGCGCTCGAGCCCGACGCGTTCCTCGAGGCGCTCGCGCCGGGGATCGAGCTGCGGGGCGTGGCGATGACGCCGGACAGCGCGTTCGGCCACCGCCGCGCGGGGACGATCGAGCGCGTCGCCGAGATCGGCACGGAGGCGGGCTTCGACCTCGTCCGCGTGGAGCCACTGATCGTCGATGGCGCGCCGGTCTCATCGTCGCGCATCAGACAGGTCCTCTCGTTCGGCGAGGTGGGGGAGGCGGCCTCGCTCCTGAACGCGCCGCCGCTCCTGCGCGGAATGGTCGTGGAGGGAGACCATCGCGGTCGCGAGCTCGGCTTCCCGACGGCGAATCTCGCCTTCGACTACGCCCCGGCGCTACCCGCGCTCGGCATCTACCTCGGCCACGTTGCGGTGCCGGAGCGATCCGTCGGCCCGGGCCATCCAGCGCTCGTCAGCGTGGGGGTGCGTCCGACCTTTCACGACGACGGACGCGTGCTCGTCGAGGTCTACCTGCTCGACTGGGACGGGGACCTGTATGACACGGTCCTGACCGTCGAGCTCGACGCTCGGCTGCGAGAGGAGCGCCGATTCGGGTCGGTCGACGACCTCGTGGCGCAGATGCGGTCGGACGAGGCCGACGCGCGTCGGCGCCTGGGCTGATGCCGGTGCGCCGCATGGCGGTCGGGGGGCCCCTCTGGTAGACTTCGCAAGGTTACGGAAACGAATGTGGAGGAATACGTGCCGCTCGCCAAGGAAGCGAAGAGCGCGATCGTCGACGAGTACGCCACGCACGAGGGGGACACCGGGTCACCTGAGGTGCAGATCGCGCTGCTCACCGAGCGGATCAAGTCGCTGACCGACCATCTGCGCAGCTACCCGAAGGACAATCACTCGCGCCGAGGGCTCCTGAAGCTCGTCGGGCAGCGCCGGCGGCTGCTTGCCTACCTGGTCCGTCACGACGTCGACCGGTATCGCACCGTCATCAGCAGCCTGGGGCTGCGACGCTAGACATCGACCGCGATCGACCCGGGTCCTATCGAGGACCTGGGTCTCGCACATCCATCACCCATCGACCGCATCGGTCCCTGCGCCGAGCCTGCGCCACACGAGAGAACGGGCGCGCCGCGCAGCAGATCACCGATGCGGCACACGAGAACACTGGAGGAATCAGTGGCAGTCAAGCATGAGGCCGAGATCGGCGGCCGGGTCTTCAGCATGGAGACCGGCAAGCTCGCCGAGCAGGCCGATGGCGCCGTGCTCGTCCGTCAGGGCGACACGGTCGTCCTGGCGACAGCGGTCGCCAGCAAGGAGCCGCGCGAGGGCGCCGACTTCTTCCCGCTCACCGTCGACTACGAGGAGCGGATGTACGCCGCGGGCAAGATCCCGGGCGGCTTCATCAAGCG
>CBFGTN010000098.1:0-5153 GCA_965652075.1 uncultured bacterium | reverse complement strand
CACGCCGCTCGGATGCGCGCGTCCGAGTGCCTCGCATTCTGCCACTCGAGTGAGCCCTCGGCGTCCTCTCACAGCCAGCAGCCCACGCCAGTCGTTCAAGATTCGTAGACCGTCGGTTGAGCCCTGACCGATGACGCGCTCGAAGCACCAACTGCGGTGCGCATCGGTCTCGAATGTGACCCACCGGTTCACGCGAACGCCGTTCCCGTGACGTTCTGACCGATACGTGACGCGAGACATCACTGGAGCCCGGTTCACGTGAAGTTCTGCACCATGTTCTGCGCACGCCGCCGTGAGGCCGTGCGTTCAGAGAGGCGCGGAGAGCTGGCCCTCGACGAGCGGCGCGCCGACGATCTGCGCCAGGCGCTCGGCGATCGCCCACCAGTCGAACTCGGCGGTCACGCGGCTGGCGGGGACGCTGACGCATCGGTCCGTCGCGAAGTAGATGGGGATGATCCGGTCCAGGATCGTCTCGATCTCGTCGCGAAACGCGTCGGAGGTCGAGCGCACGCCGTCGGCCTGCAGGCCGACGTCGGGCAGGAGACGCACGGCGAGGTCGTACGTCGACGCCCACTGACGGATCAGGGGCTCGACGCCGAACGGATCCTCGCCGGCGCTGACGCGCAGGTAGTACGCGAAGTTGTCGACGACCGACCGATCGGTGACGAGGATGTCCGCCCGCGTGGCGAGCTCCAGCTCCTGCTGCACCTGCGCCATCAGCACCCACAGCTGGGCCTGGGGCGTGGCGCCCTCGTTCAGCCCGAGCGGGTTAAAGCGCACGACCTCGCGCCCGACCTCCACCGAGCGGCCCGCTCGGCCGACCGTCGACGCGAAGGCGTGCACGGCGTTCGACTTGCGCACCGAGTGCGAGCCGATGAACGCGATCTTCGCGCTGCGCGGCCAGGGCATGCGCTGAGCCTACCCGGAAGTGCCTACAGGCAGGGCCCGGTGTCGACCGGCGCCGTGGCGCCGATGAAGCGACCGATCGCCTCGCGCGCGGCATCGGCCCCGATCGCGTAGCCGACGTCCGCCGAGGCGGTCGAGGCGCCGAAGACGACGGCTCCGACGACGCCGGGGGCGACGACGAGCGGTCCGCCGCTGTTGCCCCGGCGGATCCCCGCCTGAAGCTCGACGACGCTGTGGCTGTGGGCACCCTGGCCGTAGATGTTCGGACCGATGAAGTCGTACGTCGCCGTCACCGCCGCCGGCGTGACGGTCAGCTCACCTCCGCCCGGGTAGCCGAGCGCCGCGGCCGCCGTCCCGCGGCGCGGCACGTCCGAGCTCAGTGCGAGCGCCGGCGCGGCCGCCTGGGGAACGTAGACGAGCGCGAGGTCCGAGCTCGGATCGAAGGCCACAACGACCGCCTCGAGCTCCGACCCGGCAACGTTCACGGAGATCGTCGAGCCTCCGGCCACGACGTGCGCGTTCGTCACGGCGTGCTGCGCGCTCACGAAGAAGCCGCTGCCGACCGAGAGGCCCGGCCCGCAGCCGGCGCTCGTCACCTTCGCCGTGCTCGCTTCCGCCGAGGCGGCGAGCTCTGCCACCGCCGAGTCGCCGGGCAGGTCGACTGGCGCGGCCGGCGCCGGCTCCAAACCCGCGAACAGGCCCGGAAGGTCCGTGACGGCCAGCAGGTCGAGGATGCGGCCCGCGACCGCACCTGGCGGCGGCAGCCGTTCGGTCGCGATGCGGATCGCGACCGAGTCACGCGCTGCTGGCCCGAGCGCGGGCGACACCCCGGATGACGCCAGCGCGGCGAGGAGCCACACG
The DNA here is from genome assembly GCA_965652075.1 of uncultured bacterium. GTDB lineage: Bacteria > Chloroflexota > Limnocylindria > QHBO01 > QHBO01 > JACDBZ01. The sequence goes on along the minus strand of CBFGTN010000098.1, from coordinate 3,386 downwards.
AGCAGCGCCACGTGGGCGGCACCCACGACCGCTCCGCCCGCGATGTCGAGCGGCCGCAGCGGACTGAACCGGATCCGGCGGCTGATCGTCGCGCCGGCCGCGGCGCCGATCGTCTCGCCGATCGCAACGAACGCGACGACGCCAAGGAGGGCGGCGAGCGCCCGCGCGGGCTGCTTGATCTCCTGCAGCTGCTCGTGGAGGAGCGAGGCGGCGACGAGCATCAGCGCGAAGCCCGCCAGCGCGCCGGCCAGCCCCAGCACGGGCCCAAGCAGTCCGGCGCGGGCGCCGGCCAGCAGGCCCAGCGCGAGCATGACGAGGACGATCGCGTCCACGGGATTCATCGGCATCGAAGCCTAGCCGCCCACGCGGGTCGGCGCCCGATGGGCTGCGTCGATTTGCTAGCCTGCGCCGACAGCACGAGCTGAGGAGGGAGCGTGGTGACCGGAACCGTGGAACCCGTGGCGCCATGGCAGGAGGGCAATCAGCCGCCCGCGGCGCGGCCGGCCGGCCTGCCCGCATCGGTCCTGGCGGCCGGAGTCATCCTGATCGTCGTGGCCGTCCTGATCGGCCTGTTCGCGGCCCTTGTCGTTCTCGGGGTGGCCCTCATCGGATCGATCGACGATCCCTCGGCGTTCGGGCCGGGATTCGAGGATATGAATCAGGCGCAGCTCCAGGCGAGCATGGGGATGGTCTGGGGCGTCTTCGCCGTGATGGCGCTGATCGCGCTCATCGTGGCGGGTGCCCATCTCGTCGGCGGCATCGGGATCCTGCGACGCCGGTCGTGGGGGCGGATCACCGGCCTGGTGCTGAGCTTCCTGGCGCTGCTGCTCATCCTGATCGGCCTCGGATCGGTGCTTGCGAGCTTCGGGAGTCCGATGACGATCCCCGACAGCGGCGGCTTCACCGAGGCCGAGCTGCGGCAGATCGCGACGAGCACCCGGCTCGTCGGGCTCGTCTTCAACGTCATCTTCCTGGCTGCCTACGGGTTCGTTGCGGCCGTCCTCCTGCGCCGAGGGGACGTCTTCACCTAGGCGGCCGGGATGCATCGGACCCGGGTGTAGAGTATCGGCCTTCCTTCAGACCGTACGAACCTGCCGCGCAGGTGCACCGGAGGACCGAGTTTTCGATGGCGCGAATCGTCCGAGCCGCGCTGCTCCAGGCGGAGTGGACCGGCGACAAGGAGTCGATGATCGAGAAGCACATCAAGTACGCGCGCGAGGCGGCGGCCCAGGGCGCGAAGGTCATGTGCTTCCAGGAGCTCTTCTACGGGCCCTACTTCTGCCAGGTCCAGGACCCCGAGTACTTCAGCTACACCGAGCACATCCCCGACGGCCCGACGACGAAGCGGATGCAGGAGCTCGCGAAGGAGACCGGGATGGTCCTCATCGTGCCGATGTACGAGGAGGACGACCAGACGACGGGCATCTACTACAACACCGCGGCCGTCATCGACGCCGACGGGACGTACCTCGGCAAGTACCGCAAGACGCACATCCCGCACGTGAAGGGCTTCTGGGAGAAGTACTACTTCCGCCCCGGCAACATGGGATACCCGGTCTTCGACACCGCGGTGGGCAAGGTCGGCGTCTACATCTGCTACGACCGCCACTTCCCCGAGGGCGCACGCGCGCTGGGCCTGAACGGTGCCGAGCTGGTGTTCATTCCATCGGCCACGTCGCGCGGCCTCTCCGAGTACCTGTGGCGCGTCGAGCAGGTGTCGCACGCCCTCGCCAACGGGTACTTCGTCGGAACGATCAACCGGGTCGGAGTGGAGCCGCTCGGCGACGACGACTTCTACGGCCAGTCGTACTTCGTCGACCCGCGCGGCCAGTTCATCGGCGACGTCGGCGACCCGCACGACGAGGAGCTGATCGTCCGGGATCTCGACCTCGACAAGATCGAGGAGGTCCGACAGACGTGGCAGTTCTTCCGGGACCGCCGGCCGGACGCGTACGACGACCTCGTCCGCCCGTAGGTCACCGAGCGTGGCCGCGCCATCCGATCGCGAGGCTCGGGCGGCCCTGGTCGCCGACGTGGTGCGCCGCCTGACTGACGCGCTGGCCGCGCGCGATGCCGAGGCGGTGTCGAGCCTCCTCGCCGACGACGTCGTCTATCACTTTCCCGGCAGCAACCCGCTTTCCGGGACCTACCGGGGCCGGGACGAGGTGATGGCGTTCTTCCGCCGCTTCCCGACCATGCTCGACGGACCGCCGACGATGGAGACCCATGACGTCCTCGCCAGCGAGGCGCACGGTGCGGACCTCAGCGAGCTGACGGCCGAACGCGGTGGCCGCCGGCACACGTGGCGGGCGACCCGCATCTATCACCTCGCCGACGACCGCATTGCCGAGGTGTTCGTGACGATCGACGATCAGGGCGCATTCGACGCGTTCCTGTCCGCCTGATGCCGGGAGGCACGTGATGGACTTCGGGATCACGCTCAAGCCGGAGTATCGGTTCGAGCGCTCCATCGACCTCGCCAGGCGCGCGGAGTCGAATGGCTTCGCGTACGGCTGGATGTTCGACTCGCACGTCCTGTGGCGCGACCCGTACCCGCTGCTGACGCTCATGGGCGCCGGCACCGAGCGAATGCGGCTCGGGACGTGCGTGACGAACCCCGCCACCCGGGACGTGACCGTCACCGCCAGCGTCCTCGCCACGCTCAACGAGATCACCGGCGGCCGGATGGACCTCGGCATCGGCCGCGGCGACTCCGCGCGGCGGGTGATGGGCAAGAAGCCGACGACCGTCGCGTACATGGAGGAGTGCTGTCGCATCGTCCGCTCGCTGACTGCCGGCGAGAAGATCACGCTCGACGGCACCGACATCCAGATGCCCTGGGCGACCCAGGGGCCGGTCCCGATCTGGGTGGCCGGCTATGGACCGATGGCGCTCGCGGCGGCGGGACGCGTGGCCGACGGGGTCATCCTCCAGCTCGCCGATCCGGACATCATCCGCTGGTGCATGGGGTTCGTCCGCGCCGCCGCCGAGGAGGCCGGGCGCGATCCGGACGCGATCCAGGTGATGGCGGCAGCCCCCGCGCACGTCGGCGACGACGTCGATGCCGCGCGGGAGCGGGTGCGCTGGTTCCCCGCACTCGTCAGCAACCACGTCGTCGACCTGATCAACAAGTACCCGAAGGACGACCTGCCCGAGGCGCTGTGGAAGTACGTCGAGAATCGCGAGGGCTACGACTACCGTCATCACGCCGAGGTCGGCAGCGACAACGCGCGCTTCGTGTCCGACGAGATCACCGATCAGTTCGCGATCGTCGGCCCCGAGTCCGCGCAGCGCGAGCGGCTCGAGCAGCTTCGCGAGGCCGGCGTCACCCAGTTCAACATCTACCTGATGAACGGCGACGAGGAGCAGCAGCTCGACCTCTACGG
>CBFGTN010000097.1:0-5192 GCA_965652075.1 uncultured bacterium | reverse complement strand
CCGACTCCATCGCGACCATGCGCTGGATCAGGTACTCCTCGTCGTGCTCGAAGCACACGTACAGGACGGTCGCCTGGCCCGATGCGGCCATGTTGCGCGCCATCTGCAGCGCCATCGTCGTCTTGCCCTGGCCCTGCGCGCCGCCGATGAGCAGGAGCTCGCCCGGGCGCAGGCCCCCGCCGATCGTCTTGTCCATCGGCACGAAGCCGGTCGCGATCGGGACGAGGTCGTCGATGCTTCCCTGCGCGACGCGCTCGTTCAGGTTGGTAAGGACGTCGAGCGCGGAGCGAGGCGCAAGCGTGCCGGTGGGCGCCTCGAGCTTCCAGTCGGCCTCGACGGCCTTCGGCGCGCTCTTGGGCGGGGTCTGGGCGGTCTGTGCAACCGGCTCGTCGATCATGTGTCTGGCGGCTCCGTGTGCTCGTGCGTCGGCGGCGGGTCGCGCGCAGGGGTGCCTGCACGCAACACGCGAGCGAGTATACGGCCCACCTCCTAGATGCCAATGACCCGATCGGGCTACCGATCCGCGCCGCCCGGCCACGCGCGCTACGCTGCACGCGACACCCAGATTCGTTCAGGAACGGAGGCCTCTCTAGCGTGCAGTGTCCCAGGGACCAGGCGGAGCTCGTCGTCGAGCAGCATCGCGGGATCGATGTGGATCGTTGCCCACAGTGCCGCGGCGGCTGGCTCGATGAGGACGAGCTCGCCAAGCTCGAGTCCACGGTCGAGTCGACCGAGGAGCAGCGAACCGGGATGATCGAGTACGCCCAGCGCGAGTCGGAGCTGGCGTGCCCGAAGTGCGGCGACCACATGACCGCCTTCAACTACCGCGCATACAACCTCGAGCTCGACGTGTGCGACAACAAGCACGGGTTCTGGCTCGACGAGGGCGAGGCAGTCCGCGTCCGCGAGATCGTCGAGGAGCGCGTCCAGGGGCTGCAGCGAGCCGTGAAGGCAGAGGCCGAGTGGGGGAATTTCCTCGACGACCTGCGCGACGGCCCATCGTTCTGGGACCGCCTCACCGGCAAGGGCTGACGGGCTCCCTGGATCTTGGGTGTCGCGCGCTCATCCATGGTGCGCGTGAAGCCGGAACGACGTCCGCGATCTATTCACCAGGCGAATGGCGTGGGGACGCTCGGCCGCCTTCAGTCCCCGATCCAGTCACCTGCGGACTAGCAGGGGGAGGAACTCCCGGCTTCATCCGCCGGCGGAATCCGGACGGCTCCCACCCAGCGAGAAGGCCCGCCGTCTGGCGGGCCTTCTGCGATGTGTCGGGAGATGCGGCCTAGGCCGGCTGCGGTGCCGGACCTGGGCGACGGCGCTTCGTGTCGCCGCCGTCCGCCTCCGGCTCGACGTCTGGCTCGACGCCATCAGTCGTCGGCTCGACGCCCATCCGCTTCGGAGTCGGCCCGCCGGATCGTGGCGGCAGGACGCCCTCGAACAGCGACTCGAACTCGTCGTGCTCGATCGTCTCCTTCTCGACGAGCAGGGCCGCCAGCCGGTCGAGCACGTCGCGGTGCGAGGTCAGCGCCTCCTTGGCACGAGCGAAGCCCTGGTCGATGATCGCGCGCACCTCGGCGTCGATCTTCGCGGCCACCTCGTCCGAGTAGTTGCGCTGCTCGCTGATCTCGCGGCCGAGGAAGACCATCTCCTCCTTCTTGCCGAAGGCCAGCGGGCCGAGCTTCTCGCTCATCCCGTACTGGGTGACCATCGCGCGGGCGAGGTTCGTCGCCTTCTCGATGTCGTTCGACGAGCCGGTCGTCGTGTCGCCGAAGACGATCGTCTCCGCGACGTTGCCGCCGAGCATGCCGGCGATCTTGTCCTCGAACTCGGACTTGCTGTGGAGGTATCGGTCCTCCGCGGGCAGGCTCATCGTGTAGCCGAGGGCCATGCCTCGCGACACGATCGTGACCTTCGTCACCGGGTCGTTCTTCGGCAGGACGCGCTGCACGACGGCGTGACCGCCCTCGTGATACGCGATGATCTCCTTCTCCTCCTCGGTGATGATCCGGCTCCGGCGCTCCGGGCCTGCGATCACGCGGTCGATCGCCTCGTTGAACTCGTCCGCGCCGATGCTCTTCTTGTTTCGCCGGGCAGCGAGGATCGCGGCCTCGTTGACGAGGTTCGCGAGGTCGGCGCCGGAGAAGCCAGGCGAGCGGCGGGCGAGCGCCTCGATGTCGACGGTCTTGTCGAGCGGCTTGCCCTTGATGTGGACGTTCAGGATCTCCTTGCGGCCCTTGATGTCGGGCCGATCGAGGACGACCTGGCGGTCGAACCGGCCCGGGCGCAGGAGCGCCGGGTCGAGGACGTCCGGTCGGTTCGTGGCGGCCACGACGATCACGTTCGTGTTCGTGTCGAAGCCGTCCATCTCGACCAGGATCTGGTTCAGCGTCTGCTCGCGCTCGTCGTGCGAGCCGCCCAGGCCGGCGCCGCGCTGGCGCCCGACCGCGTCGATCTCGTCGACGAAGACGATGCACGGCGAGTTGCGCTTGGCCTGCTCGAACAGATCGCGCACGCGCGATGCCCCGACGCCGACGAACATCTCCACGAACTCCGAGCCGGAGATGCTGAAGAACGGGACGCCCGCCTCGCCGGCGACGGCTCGGGCGAGCAGCGTCTTGCCGGTGCCTGGCGGGCCGACGAGCAGCACGCCGCGCGGGATGCGCGCGCCGAGCGAGTTGAACTTCTCGGGGTACTTCAGGAACTCGACGACCTCCGTCAGCTCCTGCTTCGCCTCGTCCACCCCCGCGACGTCGTTGAACGTGACGACGGTCTTGTTGCCGAGGAACATCCGGGCGCGGCTCTTTCCGAAGCTCATCGCCTGGTTATTCGTGCCCTGCGCCTGGCGCATCATGAAGAAGATGAAGCCGCCGATGAGCAGGACCGGCAGGAGGGCGGTGATCAGCAGCGTCAGGATGCCGCCGGCCGCACTGGGCTGGATGTAGTCGTAGGTGATGTCGCCGCAGTTCACCGGATCGCCGGTGACGGCGCAGACCTCGGCGCGGTAGTTGATGTCGGGCGATGCGACCGTGGTGGTCTTTTCCTGCGTCTGGCCGTCGAGCTTGACGGTCAGCGTGGTCCCCTCCTGGGTGATCGATGTGACGTCGCCGGCGGCGACGTCGTCGAGCAGCTGGCTGTAGGTGTAGGTCTCGCCACTCCCGCCGGGGCTCATGAACGTCCAGAGCACGGCCAGTCCGAAGACGGCCAGGACGACGAGCACGACGCTGTTGCGAACGATGCGACTGGTCAAGATGGGTCTGCTTTCGCCTCCGTGAGAACGACGCGGCCCGACGGCCGCGGCGGCCGATGGCAGTGGCCGCCATCGGCCGGGCCAGTATATGTGCGACCCGACCGTCGAACAAACAGCCGATCAGCCACCGATATCTTCTATACGTACTGGGTTCCGAGCCGGATCAGATGTGGTCAAGATCCGGATACGTCGCATCCTGACGGATGCAATCCGCCCGCCACCCAGCTCGATCGTCACGCCGCCCCGGTCTCCCTCCGCCGCCGCGCCGAGCGCCTCGATCCGCTCCGCGCTCGGCGCCGGCTCGCCGATCGCCAGACGAAGCACGCGCCGGCCCAGCGCCGGCACCGGCGGATCACGCCAGTCGATCTCCTCGTCTACGGTCCGGCGCGCGAGCTCGGCGGCGGCGAGGTCGTCGAGCAGCGCCTCGTCCGCGGCCGCCAGCCGGCTGAACTGGCCGATGCGGTCCACGGCGCCCGCACGGATCGACTCGAGCAGGGGAAGGACCTCGCGACGGACCCGATTCCGAAGGATGGCCGGATCGCGATTCGACGGATCGAGCCGGTAGGCGATCCCGGCCGCGTCGAGCAGCGCTCGAAGATCGCCGTGCCGTGCCGCGAGCAGCGGGCGAACGATCCGACCGCGCCGAGGCGGGATGCCGCGAGCCCCCGCCAGCCCGCTGCCGCGCAGGAGGTTCAGCAGGACGGTCTCCGCCGCGTCGTCGGCCGTATGCCCGGTCGCGATGAGCGCGCCGTCGGGCGCGACCGCCTCGAGGAACCGATAGCGAGCCTGGCGCCCGGCGTCCTCGAGCGAGCGCCCCTCGTCGTGCGCGAGCGCGGCGACGTCGGTCCGGACGCCGTCGAACCGCAGGCCGAGCGCCTCGGCGGCATCGGCCACGAACCGCGCGTCGTCCGCACTGTCGGGACGCAGCGCATGGTCGAGGTGCGCGACGGTCAGTCGCCATCGGCGCGCATCGGTGTCGACCAGGCGGGCCGCCCCGCGAAGCAGGGCCATCGAGTCGGGACCGCCGGACACGGCGAGCGCGATCGACGCGTCGTCGGGGATCCCGAGGGCATCGGCGCCGCGCGCGACCGCATCGGCGAGCGCGTCGAGGGGGGTGGTAGCGGAGGGCGGATTCGAACCACCGACCAAGGGCTTATGAGTCCCCTGCTCTACCACTGAGCTACTCCGCCACGGCCACCGATTCTAACGCGACGCTCGACAGCGCTCCACTGGCGCCGATCCTGCGGACCGAGCGCACGGAGGTGACCGATGCCGACCTACGCGTTGATTCCGGGAGCCGGCGGCGATCCGTGGGAGTGGCACCTGCTCGTCCGCGAGCTCGAGTCCCGCGGCAACGAGACCATCGCGGTGACGCTCCCTGCCGGCGACGAACGAGCCGGCTGGAGCGAGTACGCCGACGCCGTGGTCGATGCGATTCGCGGTCGTCGGGACGTCGTGCTCGTCGCCCAGTCGCTGGCCGGATTCACGGCACCGCTCGTGGCCGAGCGCGCGGCCGTCGACCTGATCGTGCTGCTGAACGCGATGATCCCGCTCCCCGGCGAGACCGGCAACGCGTGGTGGTCGAACACCCGCCGCAGGGAGGCCGAGCGCGCGTACCTCGCGAGCGCCGGCCTGCCACCGGAGACCGCGAACGACGACGTGGCCGTCTACTTCCACGACTGCACGCCCGAGATCGTCGAGGAGGCGGCGACCCACGTGCCGGAGCAGACGATGACGCCGATGGAGCAGCCGTGGCCGCTGGCTGCATGGCCACGCGTCCCGACGCGCGTGCTCATCGGCCGCGACGATCGGCTCTTCCCGGCGGAGTTCCAGAAGCGGGTCGCCAGGGAGCGGCTGGGCCTCGACGGTGACGTGATCCCGGGCGGCCACATGGCCGCACTCAGCCACCCGCGCGAGGTGGCCGACCGGCTCGAGGCCTACACCC
>CBFGTN010000096.1:0-5205 GCA_965652075.1 uncultured bacterium | reverse complement strand
TACCAGGGCCGTGAGATCACCGCGACGTCGACCGGCATGGGCTGCCCGTCGACCGCGATCGCGGCGGAGGAGCTCGCGCGGGTCGGTGTCACGTCGATGATCCGGGTCGGCAGCACCGCGGCGCTCCAGCCCGGCATCCGGCCGGGCGATCTCATCGTCAGCGAGGGATCGTTCCGGAACGACGGCACCACGGATGCGTACGTGCCGAAGGGGTATCCGGCCGTCCCGGATCTCGAGATCACGCTGCGCCTCGAGCAGGAGGCCCGTGCCGTCGCGGCCGGGCAGGACTTGGCGGTCCACGCGGGGCTCAACGTCAGCGACGACGCGTTCTACGCCGAGTCGCCGGAATGGACGACGCGGATGTCGGAGATCGGCCTGCTCAACGTCGAGATGGAGAGCTCGGCCCTCTTCGTGGTCGCGCGTCAGCGCGGGTTCCGCGCGGCGATGATCTGCGCCGTGTCGAGCAACCTCGTCGAGGGCGCGAGCGTGTACGACACCCATGATCAGCTGGCCGCGGGCTGGCATCACAGCATCGAGGTCGCCCTGAGGACCGCGGTCGCCCTGTCCCTGTGACCGATCGCGACACGCGGCGAGCCGGCCTGAACCTCCACACCCACCTCGAGGGCTCGATCCGTCCGCGAACCGCCGCCGAGCTGGCCATTGCGCAGGGTGTCCCGGCGCCCTCGGGCGGATGGGATGCCGCGCTCCGCATGGTCGAGCCGGGGACGCTCACGACGTTCCTGGCCCACGTCGCGGCGGCCTACCCGCTCTTCTCCACGCCGGAGGCCGTGGCGCGGATCGTCGCCGAGGCGGTCGAGGACGCAGCCGCGGACGGGCAGCTGTACCTCGAGCTGCGGTTCGGGCCGGCGACCCACGCGGGATCCGGGATGAGCGTCGGCGACGTCGTCGCGGCGGCGGCCGAAGGACTTCGAGAGGGCGTCCATCGGACCGGGATGCCGGCCGGGCTCGTGGCCTGCGCGCTGCGACACCACGACGACGCGACGAACGAGGCGGTGGCGCGGGCCGCGGCGGGTCACGCGGGGCGCGGCGTCGTCGGCTTCGACGTGGCCGGAGACGAGCTGCTGTTCCCATCGCTCGAGCCGATGCAGCGGCCGTTCGCGATCGCCTCCGCGGCGGGGTTGGGCCTGACCGCGCACGCGGGCGAGGCCGGCGGGGCCGAGCACGTGCGAGCGGCGGTCGAGCGCCTGGGGGCGCGGCGCATCGGCCATGGCATCCGAGCCGCGGACTCCGACGAGGTTCTCCGTTGGGCTGCCGACAACGGCGTCTGCTTCGAGCACTGCCCGACCTCGAACGTCCTGACCGGCGCCGTGTCCTCGTATCGGGAGCATCCGATCCGTGCCGTGCTCGCGACCGGATGCGTGGTCGTCCTCGGCGACGACGACCCGACGACGACCGGCGTGCCCCTCTCCGCGGAGTTCGCCGGCCTCGTCAGCCGGGTCGGCCTCGACGATGCCCAGGTCGGCCGCATCCACGCCGCGTCGGTGGAGCGGGCCTTCTGCGAGGAGTCGACGCGCGCCGAGCTCCGTCGGCGGATTGCCGGCTGGGGGCCTGCCTAGGCCGGCGCGACCTCGCTCGGCAGGTGCGGGTGCGTCGACGGCGGCTCGCGGAGCAGGTCGATCGGGTGGCCCGTGGCGGCCATGTCCCGCACGACGGTGACGTGGTCGTAATCGACTGCCCGGAAGCCGACGGAGATGTCCGGCTCGCCGATGTAGACGACCGCGTAGCGGGCCCGAGCGTCACCGTCCGTCCCGCAGCCGACCGATCCGACGGCCACGACATGCGCCGACCCGACGACGCGGTGCCACGCCTCGTGGGTGTGGCCGAAGCAGAAGACGTCGTCGGCCTCGTCGCTCGCGAGTCGGGCGAAGACGCGCGATGGGCGTGACGCCCAGAGGTACTCGGTCTGCTTGTACGGCGCGCCGTGGAACAGGAAGACCGATCGTCCGCCCAGGCTGACCCGCATCGACGCCGGCAGCTGCCGGAGCCAGGCCTTGTTCTCCTCGGTCAGCCGGTCGGCCGACCAGCGCATCGAGGCGTTGCCGTCGGCCTCGGCCTGGGCCGTCGCCCACGCCGCGCCGGTCTGCTCGCGATCCATGCCGATCGCCTCGTCCCAGTTGCCCTGGACGGTCGGCACCTCGAGGCGACGAAGCTCGTCGACGACCTCGTTCGGATGCGGGCCGCGCCCCACGACGTCGCCGACGCAGTAGAGGGCATCGGCGCCGATGCTGGCGACGTCGTCCACGACGGCACGCAGGGCCGGCAGGTTCGCGTGGATGTCCCCCATCACCGCGATTCGCATGGCCGCGATTCTCGGTCCTGTGCGAGTCCCAGGCAATCCCCGCCAGGGTCCGACCGGTGCCCGGACGTTCGGCCTACGCGGCCCCCGAGCCGACCATCGCCGGAGCCGCGAGCACGCTCACGCGGCCGGCCACGGTCCTCGCCACCTCGCGGAGCGCCTGGGCGGCCCGGGAGTCCTCTCCGCCGGGGTACTGCGGCGAGGTGATCGGCACGCCCGCGTCGCCTCCGGTGCGGACGCCCGGCTCGAGCGGAATCCGTCCGAGCACGTCGAGCTCGAGCTCGCGCGCGATCTTGGCGCCGCCGCCGGAGCCGAAGATGTCGTGCTCCGACCCGCAGTCGGGGCAGATGAAGCCGCTCATATTCTCGATGACGCCGAGGGTGCGGACGTTGACCTTGCTGAACATCGCGATCGCCTTGCGCGCGTCGAGGAGGCTCACCTCCTGCGGGGTCGTGACGATCACCGCGCCGGTCAACGGGATGAGCTGGCTGAGCGACAGTGCGGCGTCGCCCGTTCCGGGCGGCAGGTCGATGACGAGATAGTCGAGGTCGCCCCACTCCACGTCGCGCAGGAACTGGGCGATCGCGCTGTGGATGAGCGGCCCGCGCCAGATCACCGGCGAGTCGGGATTGAGGAAGTACTGGATGCTCATCATCTTCACGCCGTGCGCGACGACCGGGTTCGGCCGGCCGCCGGTGCCCGTCACGTGCGCCCCCTGCGTGCCCATCATGAGCGGCACGTTGGGGCCGGTGATGTCCGCGTCCAGCAGCCCGACCTGGGCGCCGTCGCGCGCGAGGCTCACGGCCAGGTTGACCGCCACCGTCGACTTCCCGACGCCGCCCTTGCCCGAGGCCACCGCGATCGTGTTGCGCACGCCCGGGATGAGGTCCGCGGCCGGGCCGCCGAAGCTGCGCTTCACGTTGCTGGCCCAGTCCACGCGCACGAGGCTCGCCCCGAGCGCGGTCAACGCGTCGCCGATATCGTTCTCGATCGTGGCCTTGAGGGGGCAGGCGGGCGTCGTGAGCTCGACGGTCAGGTCGACGACGCTGCCATCGATCGTGATCTGCTTCACCATCCCGAGCGACACGAGGTCGCGACCGATCTCGGGATCCTTCACCCCGCCGAGGGCGGCGAGGATGTTCTCGTCTGTCAGCTGATTGGCCATTGGGCGAGCCGAAGCACCTCCATACGGGACCGATGCGGCCCGATGAGCGTAGCAGAGGGCGCGGTGTCCTTCCTCAGGCCAGCCCGTCGAAGAGGCCGTGCTCGACGGCCCCACCGCCCGCGGGAACCGGGACCGCGCTCGCCACGAGCCGGTAGTGCTCGGTCGCCAGGTACGCGTCCCGGGCATCGGTGCCCCAGTCATGGAACGGCCCGGCGGACCCGGTCTGCGAGACGTGGCGGCTGATCGCGGCGAGCTTGAGCTGCGCGAGCTCGCCGAGCTCGAGCGCCAGCGTCGGCTCGGCCTCGGAGCCGAACCCGTCGGTCGGGGCGCGATCCCCGAGGAGAGAGACGGCCGATGGCGGCACGACCAGCTCGTAGAGCTTCGCGGCACGCCACGCGATCTGATCCTCCTCGATGACGCTCTCGTACGCGAGCGGCTCCGAGGCGCGCTGGTACGCGGTGCGCACGGCGCGCGACAGGACGACGTGGTCCGTGTCGCCGGTGATCCCGTCAGGCCCGAAGCTCAGGATGACCTCGGGCCGGTGCATCCGGATCGGCTCGACGATGCGCCCGACGAGATGGTCGAAGTCGGCACGGTCGAGCTCGCCCTCCGCGTAGTCGAGCATGCGCACGACCCTGACGCCGAGCACGGCGACGGACCTGCGGAGCTCGTCTTCTCGGACGGTGTCGAGGTTGCGCCAGTTCACCTGGCCCAGCTTCAGGTCGCGGTTCTTGCCACCCGGCGCGGGCGGCTTCGCCGAGAGCCTCGGATCGAACCATCCGCGAGTGACGCAGACGACGACGACGTAGGCGCCCTCCGCCGCGGCTGTGGCGATCGCGCCCCCGAACCCGAACGCCTCGTCGCCCGGGTGCGCGACGATCACCATCAGGCTGCGCGCCGGCGCACGCTCGCGAACGGGCCGCCAGATGGAGGACACGGCCGGCAGTATACGGGCCTAGGAGACGGCCTCGACGGGGATCGCCGCGTGCCCGTTTCCGCCGGGCTCGCGCCCGCTCACGGACGTCTCGAAGACCGGCGCGCGGTCCAGAAAGCTCGCCCGCTCCCCCGTCTCGATCGCCGTCCGCACCTCGTCCAGCGACAGGATCTCGTGACGCAGCAGCATCGCCAGCTCGTCGCGCAGGTAGGAGCGCAGCATCTCCGGCCCATCGGTGCTGATCGTGAACCGGACGCGGCCGTCGACGAGGGCCCTGACGACGCGCCGCAGCTCGGCATGCGATCGCAGCACGCCGGTGTTGAGGTTCGAGCTCGGGCACACTTCGAGGACCGTGCCGCGTTCGCGGAGCATGGCAAGCACCGTCGGATCCTCCGCGCTGCGCACGCCGTGCCCGATCCGGTCGGGCTCGAGCGCCACGAGCGCGTCCCGCACCTCGGCGGCCCCGCCGGTCTCGCCGGCATGGACGGTGAGGCCGAGCCCCGCGCGCCGGCACTCGCGATAGAGGTCCGCGTAGTCGGCGAAACGGAAGCCGTCCGTCACCGGCCCGGCGATGTCGATGCCGACGACGCCACGGCTGTGCCAGGCGATCGCCTTGGCGGCGATGATCTCGTTGAGCGATGGGGAGAAGCCGCGATCGAGGCAGAAGATCAGGCCGGCGCGGACTTGCGGGTACTCGAGTACCGCCCGATCCATCCCGCGCACCGCCGCGGCGATGATGTGGTCGAGGTCCTGCTCGCCGCCGCGGTTGCGCTTCATCGGGTTGAAGCG
>CBFGTN010000095.1:0-5254 GCA_965652075.1 uncultured bacterium | reverse complement strand
GAGGTCCAGAAGGTGTACCGATCCCAGGGCGTGACGATCAGCGACAAGCACGTCGAGATCATCGTGCGCCAGATGCTGCGCAAGGTGACCGTCGACAACCCGGGCGACACGGAGCTGCTGCCGTCGGAGCTCATCGACCGCTTCGAGTTCGAGGAGACGAACAACCGGATCCTCGCCGAGGGCGGTGAGCCGGCGACCGCGCAGACCGTCCTGCTGGGCGTGACGAAGGCCTCGCTGAACACGAGCTCGTTCCTGGCGGCCGCGAGCTTCCAGGAGACGACCCGTGTGCTGACCGAGGCGGCGATCAACGGCGCCAAGGACCACCTGATCGGGCTGAAGGAGAACGTGATCATCGGCAAGCTGATCCCGGCCGGGACCGGCGCCGAGGCGCGACGCCTGCAGGCCGAGCGGGCGGCCCAGCTCACGCCGGCCGAGGAGGAGCAGATCCGCGAGGAGGCCGCCGCGCGCGCCTTCCTCTCCGGCGACCCGGACGCGGACCACGACGGTGACGTCGAGACCGACGAGGCCGAGGCGGCCGCCGAGGCCGAGGGCGAGACGGTCGCCGACCTCATGGGCGCGGGCGACAACCCCGAGATGGAGGCGGTCGTCGAGGAGGAGGCGTTCGACGAGCTGACCGAGGCCGAGCAGGAGCGCCTCGCCGAGGAGGCCGCGGCCAAGCAATAGGCCGGCGACTCACGACCGATGCGAAGGGCGGCCTCCGGGCCGCCCTTCGAGCTACGCCGCTGGGGACCGCAGTCCCCGGGCCACCCTTGGGCTCCCGCTCTCGGCTGACTGATCGGCCGAACGTCACCGGAAGACCGATCCGGGCTGCGGTTGGTCGATGAATCGGACGTCGGCGAGCGTGAAGCCCGCGCCGGCGCACCGTTCGTGCGTGCGGGTGTTCGATGCATCGGCCAAACCGGACGCAGAACCTCACTCGAGCGAATGGCCGATCGATCGGCCGGAGGACGTGAGCCGCAGCGCCCGACTGATGGCCGGTCGATGCGCGGCGACGAGCCGGTAGCTCGCGTCGACCACGAGGCGCATCCCCGGGAGCCGACCGATCACTGCGACGGGCATCAGGAGCGGGATGGCACGCGCGATCCGCAGCGCGGCGCCACCACCGCGCCACCATCGGCCACTCGCGTCGCGAACGTGGAGCTCGTGCGCGAGCTCGGAAGTCGTCGGTGCCGAGCCAGCAAACCGCTGAAGAGGGACGAACGCGAGGCGTCGTCGCCAGTCGAGGCGGGCGAGCGCGACCGAGGTGAGGCGGCAGACGCCACAGTCGGCGTCGTAGAAGACGGTGAGCTCGGTCGCGGTCATCGGCCGAGGCTGCTGGTCAGGACCGATCGGAATCGTTCTGCTCGTCGCGGATCCGCGGGCCGTCGGCGTGGCTCGAGAAGGCCAGCAGGCCGTTCATGAGCCAGAAGCTGATGGCGAAGAAGACGATGACGAACCCGACGAACAGCCAGTCGCGGGCGATGACGATCAGGTATGCGGCGCCGAGCAGCGGCGGTCCGTAGCGGACGATGCCGGCCATGATCGCCACGCGGTCCGTCGGCCGCCTGCCGTGGGCGCGTTCGCGCTCCAGCCAGATCGTGATGGCGAGGTTGACGACGAGGTAACCGAGGGCGAGGAGGACGGGCATCGGCATCGCACCGGATAGGGTACCCGCCAACGGCGCGGAACTCCAACCATCGGGTCGTCGGATGAGCCCTGGCATTGCCCGCGCTCGGTTGACGCCCGAGGGGCCGTTCCGTATACTCCGCGTTCGGTGTCCCGCGTGCGGGACGCCTTCGTGTGTGCCCCGATCCAGTCTCGGCTGGGCCAGTCGGCGGGCAGCCCAATATCGGCCTCCGGGCCGGTACGCCGTGGGCGCCGCTCGGGGTCGATGCGAGTCCATCGGTCATTCAGTACGCGATCGCCACGCGAGGTTCTCGTTGCCAACCATCAGCCAGCTGGTCCGCAAGGGTCGCAAGCCGGCCACCAAGAAGGTGAAGGCTCCGGCGCTGCGCCGAACCCTGAACACCCTCAAGCAGACCACGAGCGCCGGTCGCGGAGCTCCGCAGCGGCGGGGCGTCTGCCTCCAGGTCATGACGCGCACCCCGAAGAAGCCGAACTCGGCCCTTCGGAAGGTCGCGCGTGTCCGGCTGACGAACGGGATGGAGGTCACCGCCTACATCCCCGGCATCGGGCACAACCTCCAGGAGCACTCGATGGTGCTCGTCCGCGGCGGCAAGGTCCGCGACCTGCCGGCGGTGAAGTACCACATCGTGCGCGGCCCGCTCGACGCCGCGGGTGTCCGCGACCGCCGCCAGAGCCGCAGCAAGTACGGCGCGAAGGCGCCGGCGAAGGGCTAGCGAGCGATGCCCCGTCGTCCCACGATCGCGCGCAAGACGAAGTACGTCGAGCAGCTCACCGGCACCGCGCTCACGCTCGATCAGTTCACGAACAAGCTCATGCACGGCGGCAAGCGCCAGCTCGCGCATCGCATCCTGGAGGATGCCCTGACGCGCTGCGAGTCGCAGGCGGGCCGGGCCGGCGTCGAGGTGCTCGAGCAGGCGCTGCGCAACGCGATGCCGCTCATCGAGGTCAAGCCGAAGCGCGTCGGTGGCTCCACCTACCAGATCCCGGTCGAGGTGCGCGCCGACCGCCGCATCAGCCTCGGCATGCGCTGGCTCATCGAGTCGGCCCGCAGGCGCAACGGCAAGAGCATGAGCGACAAGCTCGCCGCCGAGCTGCTCGATGCCAGCAACGGCATCGGCGCCGCCGTCAAGCGCCGCGAGGATACGCACCGGATGGCCGAGGCGAACCGCGCCTTCAGCCACTTCAAGTGGTAGGCCGATGACGACGCAGACCGCCACCCGAACCGACCGCGCCGGCACCGACGTGCCGCTGGAGCGCACCCGGAACATCGGGATCATCGCGCACATCGACGCCGGCAAGACGACGGTGACCGAGCGGATCCTCTTCTACACGAAGAAGATCTACAAGCTCGGCGAGGTCCACGAGGGCGCCGCGACGATGGACTGGATGGAGCAGGAGCAGGAGCGGGGGATCACGATCACCGCGGCCGCCACGACCTGCTTCTGGGCCGATCATCGCATCAACCTGATCGACACGCCCGGGCACGTGGACTTTACGGTTGAGGTCGAGCGCAGCCTGCGCGTGCTCGACGGCGCGGTCGTCGTGTTCGACGGCGTCGCCGGGGTCGAGCCGCAGTCGGAGACCGTCTGGCGGCAGGCCGACAAGTACCGGGTGCCGCGCTTCTGCTTCGTGAACAAGCTCGACCGTACCGGCGCCGACTTCTGGCGCGTCGTCGACATGATCAAGGACCGCCTCGGCGTGAACGCCGTGCCGTTGCAGGTGCCGATCGGGGCCGAGGACCAGTTCCGCGGTGTCGTCGACCTCATCAACATGAAGGCGATCACGTACGGCAACGACCTGGGCGACCAGATCGAGGTCGGGGACATCCCGGCCGACGTCCAGCCGCTCGCCGACGAGTGGCGCGAGAAGCTCGTCGAAGCGCTCGCGGACCTCGACGACGACATCGCCCACAAGTTCCTCGAGGGCGAGGAGATCGGTGCGGACGAGCTGCGCCGCGCGCTGCGCGCCGGGACGCTGGACTACAAGATCGTCCCGGTCCTGACCGGCTCGGCGCTCAAGAACAAGGGCATCCAGCCCATGCTCGACGCGGTCATCGACTTCCTGCCCAGCCCGCTCGACGTGCCGCCGGTCATCGGCCGCGACCCGCGCAGCGGCGACGAGGTGACGCGCCCCACCGATCCGTCGGAGCCGTTCACCGCGCTGGCCTTCAAGATCGCGGCGGACCCGTTCGTCGGCAAGCTCGCATTCTTCCGGGTCTACTCCGGCACGCTCAAGACGGGCTCGTACGTGTACAACAGCACGAAGGGCACGAAGGAGCGGGTCGGGCGCATCCTCCAGATGCACGCCAACCACCGCGAGGAGATCGACCAGGTCAGCGCCGGCGACATCGCCGCCGCGGTCGGCCTGAAGAACACGACGACCGGCGACACCCTCTCGCTCGAGGACAAGCCGATCGTGCTCGAGTCGATCACGTTCCCGGAGCCGGTCATCGAGCTCGCGGTCGAGCCGAAGACGAAGGCCGACCAGGACAAGATGGCGATCGCGCTCCAGCGGCTGGCCGAGGAGGACCCGACCTTCCGCGTGAGCACCGACGAGGAGTCGAGCCAGACGCGGATCGCGGGGATGGGCGAGCTCCATCTCGAGGTGCTCGTGGACCGGATGCTGCGCGAGTTCAAGGTGCAGGCCAACGTCGGCCGCCCGCAGGTGAGCTATCGCGAGGCGATCCGCAAGCCGGTGCCGAAGGCCGAGGGCCGCTTCGTCCGCCAGACCGGCGGCAAGGGCCAGTACGGCCACGCGGTCCTGACCCTCGAGCCGCTCGAGCGCGGCGGGGGCTTCGAGTGGGAGTCGAAGATCGTCGGCGGCGCGGTCCCGCGCGAGTTCTGGCGCGCGATCGAGGAGGGCGTCAAGGAGGCCCTCGCCGGCGGCGTCGTGGCGGGCTATCCGGTCATCGACGTCAAGGCGACGCTGATCGACGGCTCGTTTCACGAGGTCGACTCGTCCGAGATGGCGTTCAAGATCGCCGGGTCGATGGCCGCCAAGGACGGCGTCGCCAAGGCCGATCCCGCGATCCTCGAGCCGGTGATGAAGGTCGAGGTGACGACGCCCGAGGAATTCATGGGCGACGTCATCGGCAACCTCAACAGCAAGCGCGGCCAGATCGACGGGATCGACGAGCGCGGCACGAGCCGGATGATCCGGGCGCACGTCCCCCTGGCCGAGATGTTCGGCTACGCCACCGAGCTGCGCAGCATGACCCAGGGCCGGGCCACCTACTCGATGGAGTTCGGCCGATACGCGGAAGTCCCATCCAGCCTCGCCAGCGAGCTGATTGCAAAGTCCAAGAGCTGAAGAAGCCACCAGAAGGAGCGACGAAGGACCAACCATGGCCAAGCAGAAGTTCGACCGCAGCAAGCCGCACGTGAACGTCGGCACGATCGGTCATGTCGACCACGGCAAGACCACGCTGACCGCGGCGATCACGAAGTTCCTCGCGCTGCAGGGCGGCGCGGACTTCCGCGCCTTCGACTCGATCGACAACGCCCCCGAGGAGCGGCAGCGCGGCATCACGATCGCCATCAGCCACGTCGAGTACCAGACGGCGAATCGTCACTACGCGCACGTCGACTGCCCGGGTCACGCGGACTAC
>CBFGTN010000094.1:0-5264 GCA_965652075.1 uncultured bacterium | reverse complement strand
TGTCGTTGATCAGGTACTCGCCGGACCGGACGCGACGGATGATCGCGATCAGGTCGGTCGGGTCGATGTCCTTGAGGACGTAGGCCGCCGCGCCCGCCTTGATGGCGTCGAACAGCTGGTCCTCGTCGTCGTTGCTGGCCAGGACGATGACCCCGGTGTGCGGCAGCTCTCGCTTGAGCCGCTGCGTCGTCTCGATGCCGTTCGGGGCCGGCAGGCCGAGGTCCATGAGGACGACGTCCGGCGTCAGCTCCTCGACCGTGGCGAGCGCCTCGCGCCCGGTGCCGGCCTCGCCGACGACCTCGATGTCGTTCTCGAGCTCCAGGATCTGGCGCACGCCACGCCGGAACAGCGTGTGGCCGTCGACGATGACGACGCGCGTCTTCCCGGAGCGACGATCGCCGCCCTTGCGGCGCTCCTCAACCTTGACTTCGACGTCCGTGTCGACCATGGGTTCCTCTCCTCCTTACCGTGGGTCCGTGCCCTGCTCCGGCAGCCGCAGCAGGATCCGCGTGCCTTCGCCCTGGCGTGACTCGATGTGCAGCTGCGCCCCCATCAGCTCCGCGCGCTCGCGCATGAACTGCAGCCCGAAGTTCTGGCCGGCGCGTGACGCGACCCGCATCAGGTCGAAGCCACGGCCGTTGTCGGCGATCACGAGCGTGTCTCCCTCGAGGGCGATGGAGATGCGCGTGGCCGTCGCGTGCTTCCGGATGTTCTGAAGTGCCTCCTGCAGGATGCGCAGGACCGATGTGCGGGTCGCCGGGGTCAGGCGCTCGTCGATCCCGTCGACGCTCACCTCGACCTCGATCGCGTGCCGCTGCTCGAGCTGCTGCGCCCGATCCGCGATCGCCGCCGCCAGCCCGACGTCGACGACCGGCGGCCGCAGGTCGATGATCAGCGACCGAACCTCGTCCAGGCCGTTGCGGAGCATGTCGCGCAGGAAGGCGAGCTCGGCATGCTCCGAGGGGTCGTGCGGCTCGAGGATGCGGTCCAGGTACTCGACCTGGAAGATCGCGTTCGTCAGCACCTGGGCCGGCCCGTCGTGGATGTCCTCCGCCATGCGCTGCCGCTCGCCCTCCTGTGCCTGGACGATGCGGAGGCTCATGGCGGCCGGGGAGTCGTCGGCCAGCGGGCCGGGCTCGTCGACCGACTCATCGGTCGACTCGAGGTAGCCCCACAGCAGGTCCAGCTGGCGGGCGACGAGGTCCAGGCGCTTCAGCCGTGACTGGAGTGCCGCCAGCTCGCGGCCACGCTGCTCGTACTCGACGCGGAGCGGATCGGTTCCGACCGGCCGCAGGGAGTCCCCTCGGCGGGCGATCCGCTCGCGGAGCTGCATCCACTGCTCGAGGTCGCGGCGGTACTGCTCCCGGAGCTGCTCGGCCAGCTCATGCAGGCGCCGCGAGTCGCCACGGAGGCTCTCCGTGGCCTCCGCACCGATGCGGTCGTAGCCGGCAACGCTCGCGCCTGCAGCAGGATCGTTCGCCATGGTTCCCCTTGAGTACGGGGTCCGGAGTAGGACCGGACCAGGCGACCATCCTGTCGGCGCTGTGTGCATGCGGGCAACAGTACTTTGGGCACCAGAAGTACTACCCGGCCTTCTCGCGCGCGCTCAGTGCGCCGATCTACGCGCTGCCGATGGATCGTCAGGTGAGTCGCGGCCGAAGGGAACGGCGCCAGGAGCGGCTCAGTCAGCCTCCATCCGGAAACGCGAGCCGTCATCGGTCCAGCGCCGTACGTGCCCCGGTGCGGACCGGTTCACGGACATCAGTGACTCGCGGAGTTCCTGCTGCCAGGCGACGGCATCCCGCCGCTCTTCGCGATGCCGCATGAGGATCGCGTATTGAAGGGTGGCGGCTACGAGGGCCATGAGGCTACATGCGTGGGCGAGGTCAGCCATGGCCGCACAGTACCCGTGGGACTCAATAGGCCAGAGGTCCGCAGTCTCAGGATTGACGTTCGCGGAGGCGGCGCGTCAGCGTGCTCAGCGCAACCAGCGCCGACTCGTCCTGGATGCGCTCGCAGGCGCCGTTCGGCCCGCAGGCCTCCGCCACCCACCCCTCGCATCTCTCACGCGGCGTCAGCCCGGTGGACGCGCACCGAAGTCCCTGGAGCGTCCAGTTCGGCGGCAACGCTGCGTTCGCCTCGCGCCACAGGTCGGCGACTCCGTGCATGCTCGGATGATCGCAGAGGCGTCGAGCGAGCGTCAGCGCTCGACGCGGAAGACCCGGACGTCGTCGCCCTCGAACGCGGGCTCGTCGGGCAGGAAGGAGGGGTGCTGCCCCTGGCTGTCAACGCCGGCGGCACCCTCCCAGAAGTTCAGCGGATCGGTCTCGCCCGGTCCCGGGCGCAGGACGATCACCCAGTCCACGCCGTATGCGTCGACGACCCGTTCGGTGACGGCGAACGGATCGAACGGCGCCGCAAGGCCGTTGAGGCGGGCGAGCGGGTAGAGGCTTGCGGGGTCGCTGGCCATGAACACGTCGCCGGGCTCGGCGTTCGCGCGCAGGAACGAGGCCGCCTGCTCGTGCCGGATGCGGGACCGATCCCACTGCACGAACAGGATGGCCGAGCTGAGGACGGAGAGCGCGACCGCCCCGACGAGCCCCGCGACCGCGATGAACCGATGCGTCGCCGGCCGGCGCAGGAACGGCCACCACCGACCCGCCGCGCTGCAGGCCGGGCCGACCGCCGCGGCAGCGATCGCGTATCCCCACGGCAGCCATGCCGGCGCGGAGTGATAGAACGCGCCCTTCGGGGCGTGGAACGTGAAGAGCAGCCCCATGGCGAGGAACATCACGACGAAGTACACGAGGAAGGGCGCGAGGTCGGCACGTCGCCGGAAGAGCCAGATGCCCGCGAGGAAGAAGATGAGGAAGATGCCCCCGAGCAGCAGGCCGGCACGGCCGACCAGCTCGCCGAAGCTGTAGAGCTTCGAGCCGATGATGTTGATCGGTCCCCAGTCGAGGTAGGTGGCCAGGCTCACCTCATGGCCGATCGAGAACTGCTCGTTGTACTCGCGGATCCAGAGGGTGTGACCGCCCGCCGACGGCAGGAGCGTGCCGAAGACGGCCAGGTTGCGGGCCAGCCACGGTGCCAGGACGGCGATGAAGGCGAGGGCCGATGCCAGCCCCCAGCCGATGGTCGCGCCACCGCGGACCGCCGGGTGCCACGGGCTCCAGTCGCGGCGAACGAACCATGCGGCCGCCACCCCCATGGTCAGGAAGACGCCGTCGATCCGCGTCAGCGTCGCCAGTCCGGCGAACGCGCCGGCGGCGACGAGCCACGCTCCCGGATGCGGAGCGCGGACGGCGCGCGTCGAGCAGTACAGCGACGCCGCCCCGATCGCACCGAACACGGCGAAGTTGTCGGTGGTCGGATACATGATCAGCAGGGGTCCGGCGAACAGCGCGAGGGCGGCGGCCAGGATCGCGGTCCAGCGCGACCCGAACAGCTCGACCGTGACGAGGTACGTGAACGGCACGAGCAGGGCCGAGAGGATGACGAGGGGAACGGTGCCGGCGACGTACGACGCGCCGAAGACGGCCATGGAGGCGGCCGCGACGATCGAGGTCAACGGCATCCAGTGCGCGTTTGACGGGACCGGCAGCGTCGCCGGGTCCGGGATGACGCTCCCCACCTCGATGAAGCTCCACAGGACCGGCGTCGTGAAGCCATGGCCCTCCGCCAGCCGCTGGGCGACGAGCGAGTAATACGCCGGGTCCGTGAACGGCGGCCACGGGACGAGGATCACGGCCACGATCCGCACGACGAGCGCGACCCCGAACAGGACGAGCAGGTCGCGCGCTCGGGTAGACATCGCGCCGCAGTCTACCGGCCGATTCCCCTTGGGCTCTCACCCGGAGGTACCACGGAGCGGGCGATTTCGACGCGGATTGGCAGCCTTGGCCAGCGCCGATCCGTCGTCAGCACGCGATCGGCCTTGAGATGAATGGCGCTCGCAACAACGAGGGCGTCCGGGAGCTTGAGCCGCGGCCCATGCCTGGCACGGAGCTCGGCGGCACGGGCCGCGGACTGACGGGTGACAGGCCCGGTTGAAGCCGACGGACCGGCTGGTAGGGTTGCGCCGATGAACGCGCGCTGGGCGGTCCTCGTGACCTTCTACCTCGTGCTGGGCCTGCTCGGTGCGTGGTACCTGTCGGACACGACCCAGATCGGCGCGGACCTCGAGACCTATCAGCGAGCGGGGGACGCGCTGTACACGACCGGCGACCCATACGCCTACAACGACCAGCTGCCTGAGGACTACCGGTATCGGTATCCGCCGCTCCTGGCGATGGTCATCCCGGTCCTCGGCTGGCCGCCGCTGTGGTTCGCGATCATCGGCATCGCGACCGTCGTGCCGATGGTCGTCGGCTATCGCGTGTCGGGGCCGGCCGGCCTCCTGCCCGTCGCCCTGCTGGTCGGGGCGTGGGGCCAGCAGCTGCTGAACGGCAACGTCCAGGCGGTCGTGGTCGCGCTCCTGGCGATCGTGCCGCTCACGCGTGGCGCGGGGGCCATCGGCCTGGCGCTGGCGACGATGCTGAAGATCCACCCCGCGCTGGCGATCGTCTGGTACGCCGGACGTCGCGAGTGGCGGCTGCTCGGCTGGTACGCCGCGGCGATGGCGGTGCTCACCCTCATTCAGCTGCCGTGGATCCCCGACATGATCGACTTCTACCTGAACGACCCGGTCGCGACCGAGACGATCCCCGGCATGTCGCTGCGCGCCCTCGGGATCTGGCCGTGGATCATCGGCACCGCTGCGGTCGGGGTGGCGGCCTTCTGGTTCGCTCGCACGCGCTACGGCTGGCTGCTCGCGACCCTCCTCCAGCTCGTCGCGCTCCCGCGGGTGCTGCTCGTCAACCTGGCGCTGCTGCTGGCGGCGCCGCTGCCTCCCCGGGCGACACAGGCTCGTGCGGCTCAGGCTCGGGCGGCCGAAGTCACCGGGTCGTGAGGTTGCTTGGTCCGCGGCGACCCGGCGCCCGATGGCCCACCGATGAACCAATCCTTCACACGAGGCCGGCTCCGGTGACGCCCTGGTTCACCGATGAGCCCAGATGGCGCGCGAGCGATCTTCCGGTGAAACCCTGGCGCTTCTGTGAGCCGAACGAGCCCGGACGTCGCAACGCCACCGTCGAAAATCCGCGACGCGGGCGTCGAGCGTCGGCTCATCCACCGCCGCTCGGATCGTCGTCCCCTGGTTCGGGCGCCGAGGCAACGACGCCGGCCAGCCCCGTCAGCCACACCGGGATGAGCGGGAAGACGAT
>CBFGTN010000093.1:0-5322 GCA_965652075.1 uncultured bacterium | reverse complement strand
TACGCCGGGATCGTGATCGCGATCGTGCTCGTGATCCTGGCGATCCCCGGGATCATCCGCCTGCTGTTCGAGATCTTCTTCGTCTAGGCCGATCGATCAGGCCTGGGCGGTCCAGACCTTGATCAAGCCGTCCTCGACCTTCACGTCGGGCTTCACGAGGTCCGGCAGCTCGATCGGGTAGGCCTGCGCGTCGCCGGGGTAGGCGCCCTGGGAGCGCCAGGCGCTGCGACCGTTCGCCAGCCGGCCGTCGAGCCCGAAGCTCGCGCCGTGGCATGGGCAGCGGAGATCCTGCCAGTCGGGGCGGAAGTGGAGCGTGCAGCCCATGTGGGTGCACACCGACGAGAGCGCGCGGATCGTCCCGCCGTCGTTGACGACGAACCCGTCGAAGGCCGCCGTGCTGAAGCGGACCGCGCTGCCGGGCGGAACCTCCTGCAGCCGCGCGACATCGACCCAGAACCCGTCGCCGGTCACGAGCGTGTCGGTGCCGCCGATCGTCGAGCGGCGCTGGTCGTTTGCGACGAGCGAGACGCCGATCACCCCGGCGGCCATCCCGGCCGCGGCGCCGAACCCCGCCTGCAGCAGCTGCCGGCGCGACAGACGCCAGGTGGTCGACCCCGCGGCGCTGGGCTGCTCGCGGACCGGCGGAGGCTGGCGGATCGCGTCGATGCCCGCATCGGCCTCTCGCATCCTGAGACGCAGCTGTTCGACGAACGCCGGATCGGGCTCCGACCCCGCGCCCGGGCGGCCGGTGGCCGCGAGCTCGGCGGCCATGCGCGCCATCTCGGCCTCATCGCGGTCGCCGACCGCATCCGGCGAGGGCCGCCCGTCGCCCAGCAGCGCCTCCAGGAAGCCGTCGAAGCGCTCGGCGGCGTCCTCGTCGCGCGGCTCGTGGCGCTCGCGGTCAACCATCGGTCGCCTCCTCGAGGAGGGCGGCGCGGCGGAGGGCACGGTACTGCAGCACGCGCGCGTTGCCGTTGCTGATGCCCATCGCGCGCGCCGTCTCGGCGACGCTCAGGCGCTGGAGGAAGCGGAGCTCGAGCACCCGGCGGTAGTGATCGGGAAGGCGCCGCAGGAGCGCCTGGACCCTGGCGGTGGCGCGCTCGTCGTTGTCCGCCGGCGCGGCGGACGGCTCCGCCGGCTCCCAGCCCGGGGCGACGTGATCGGCGCCCACCAGCGGCAGGCGGTAGAAGGCCCGCCAGTAGTCGGCGGTCGCGTTGTGCGCGACCCGATACAGCCACGCGGCGACCTGACCCGGATCGCGGCTCGTGTCCAGCTGCTCGACCGCGCGGACGAAGACCTGCGCGGTCAGGTCCTCCGCGTCGGGGTGGTTGCCGACGCGCGCGTAGACGAACCGGTAGATGCCCACGACGTGCTGGTCGTAGACGCGCTCGAAGGGTCCCGGATCGGTCGCGGCCATCTCACCGATGCGGTACGCGCCCGGTTACGGACGGGGTCGCAATGGCGCGACGAGCGCGGCGACCTCCTCCAGGAAACGGGCGTCGGTGTCATCGAACGCGTCGAGGTCCGAGCCGTCGACGTCGATCTCGCCGATGACCTCCCCACCCTCGAAGATCGGCACCACGATCTCGCTGCGGGTCGCCGCGAAGCAGGCGAGGTAGCGCGGGTCGGCGTCGACGTCCGGCACGATCTCCGTGCGGCCCGAGGCTGCGGCCGCCCCGCAGATGCCGGTGCCGATCGGGATGCGAGTGTGCTCGGTGGCCTCGGCGCCGATCCACGGTCCGAGGGCGAGGTCGGCGCCGTCGACCCAGTAGATGCCGACCCAGTCGTAGTGCGCGAACCGGTCGTGCAGCAGCTCGACGACGCGCTGTGCGGCACCATCCGGAGACGAGGCGTCGGCGATGGCCGCACGCAGCCCGTTGAGGGCGTCGCCGTGGGCGGCCGGGCGTTCCTCCGCGACCGGGTGGCTCACTGCGTCGGCGCGGCCCAGCGATCGGCCCAGCGATCGATGCCGGAGATGGCCACGCGCAGATCGCTGCCCTTCGGCGTGAGCGAGTACTCCACCCACGGTGGAACGGCGCTGATCGCTCGGCGTTCGATGAGGCCCTCGTCCTCGAGGAGCTTCAGCCGCTGAGAGAGGGTCGCGGAGTTCGCTCCGCCGAGTGCGTCCTGCAGCTCGCAGAAACGCTGGGTCCGGTCGCCCAGGGCCCGGATGATCCGCATCACCCACTTCTGGCCGAGCACGTTCAGCGCCGCGGTCGCGGCGGTCTCGGCGCGGAGCGCCTCCGCTCGCCGCGCGGCGCGCGAGCGGTGCGGCGTCGGGGAGGCGGGCTGGAGTCCGGCGTCCATCAGGACGCGAACCCTAGCACCGCCCCCGTGGCCCATCAACCGGAGTCGGTCAGCCCTCGACGGTGATCGTCATGTTCATCGTCGGATGGATCGTGCACGTGATGTTGTACGTGCCCGGCTCGTCGAACGTGAACGTGATGTCCGAGCCGCCCTGCTCGTCGATGATCGGGTCCTCGGCCGCGACGCCGTCCTCGCCCTCGGTGACCGTGTGGCCGGAGGTGTCCGTGAAGGTCACCGTCGTGCCGGCCGCGATCGTCAGCGTGGACGGGCTGAACTGGCTGCCTGCCAGCGAGACCGTCTCCCCGCTGGTGCTGCCACCGTCGCCCCCGTCTCCGTCGTCGGCGGGCGTGCTCTCGGTCGAGCTGCCGCAGGCGGCGAGGACGAGCACGAGGATCGTCATGAGGGCGGGGATCGTCATCAGTCGCGTCTGGCGCATGGTCATTCCTCCACGGTGATCGTCATCTGCATCGATGGATGAATCGTGCAGGTGATGTCGTAGGTGCCGGGCTCATCGAAGGTTACGCGCACCTCGTCGCCGGCCCCGACGTGGGCATCCACGATGGGGTCGTCGACGGCCTGGCCGCCGGTGCCCTCGGTCACGGTGTGATCGAACGGCGCCTCGTTCTCGAAGACGACCTCGGTCCCGGCCGTGATCGTCAGGGTCGCGGGCTCGAAGTCGGAGATGCCGATCGTCACGCGTGCCTCGTCGCCCTCGGCGTCCTCGGACTCCGTCGGGCTGGCGCTCGGCGTGTCGGTCGCTTCGGGGGTCGGCTCCGCGCTCTCGGTCGCCGTCGCCGTCGCCGTCGGGGTCGCCACATCGGTCGCCTCTGGCGACTCCGCCGTCGCGCAGCCCATGGTCAGGATCGAGAGCACGAGCGGTGCCACGAGCAGGCCGAATCGAGGTCGTGTCATGCGGGGTTGGGTCCTCTGCGATACAGGGTGGTCCGGCGGTCTACTACGCTCGGCGTTACGGCCCGACGCGCATTTGACGCCCCCAGATCGGCCCCGCATAGTGCGGAAGCCCAGCTTCGCCCCACCAGGTCGAGCATGCCGCAGACCACGATTTACGTGTCGCCCCGCTCCTTGGGGGCACCGGACGAGCGCCCTCCGGCCGTCGTCACCACGGACCTCGCCCGCCTCTTCGCGGGCAGCCCGGCGCTCGCCGGCGTCTCGGTCCGAATCAAGGCCGGGGGCTGCACGGCGCTGCTCGGCCCGAACGGGGCTGGGAAGACGACGCTCCTCCGCCTGCTGTCGACGGCGATCCGGCCGTCGTATGGCACGGCGGTTGTGGATGGCCTGGACGTCGGAAGGAACGCCGATCTCGTCCGCGAGCGTGTTGCGTACCTCTCCCACGCCTCCGCCCTGTACGACGACCTGACGGCACGAGAGAACCTCGCATTCGCGGCAACGATGCTCGGCACGCCCGATGCCGATGCCCGCGTCGAGCGCGCGCTCGGCGACGTCGGCCTCGCCGCCCGCGGCGGCGACCGGGTCGGGACCTTCTCCGCCGGGATGCGCCGCCGGCTGGCGCTCGGCAGGATCCTCCTCGGCCAGGCCTCGCTCGTCCTGCTGGACGAGCCGACGTCCGCGCTCGACGCCGACGGGATCGAGCTGATCGAGCGGCTGTTCGAAGCCTGGCGTGACGCCGGCGTCACCGTCCTCATCGCGTCGCACAGCGTGGATCGCATGGAGCGTTGGATCGACGCGCGGATCGTCCTCGACCGAGGGCTCGTCGCACAGGTGAGCGGCGAGGGCGTGACGTGGGCGCCGCCGAGCCCGGTTGCCGAACCGCTCCCGGTGGCGGCGACCCGATGAGCACCATGCGCAGGGCCACGCAGGTCGCGCTCGCCGTCGCTCGCAAGGATGCGCTTGCGGAGCTGCGCGGCCGGCAGGCAACCGTGAGCGTTCTGTTCTTCGCCGCGATCGTGCTGCTGCTGTTCGGCTTCGCCCTCGGCCCGGACTCGTCGCGGCTGGCGGCCGCCGCTCCCGGCCTGCTGTGGCTCGCCGTCGTCTTTGCGGGCATCCTGGCCGTCGGGCGGCTCCACCAGCTCGAGACCGATGACGGCGCGCTCGAGCAGCTTGCCGCGTACCCGGTCGATCGACGCGCCCTGTACGCGGGCAAGGCGCTCGGCGGCTTCGCGGTCATGCTCGTGCTCGGGCTCGTCCTCCTGGCGGCGGTCGGGATCCTCTTCGCGGTCGAGGTCGCTGCGGCACCGCTACCGCTCCTGGCGACGGTCGTCCTCGGCGCCGCGGGGGTCGCGGCCGTCGGCACCTTCTACGCCGGCCTCACGGTGCGGCTTCGCGCCCGCGAGGTGATGCTCCCACTGCTCATGCTCCCGATCCTCGCCCCGCTATTGCTCGCCGCCGTCAAGGCGACGGCCGCCGCGCTGTCCGGCGATCCCTTCGGCGAGCTCGGCGCGTGGATCGGCCTGCTCGTCGCCTTCGACGTCGTCATGGTCGCCGCCGGCGCCGCGACGTATGGCTTCGTGCTGGAGGACGGATGAAGACCCGCGTTCTCGGCTGGGTCGCGCTCGTCGCGGTCGTGATCGCCACGCTCGTCGCGCTGTTCGTCGTGCCGCCGGACGTGAACCAGGGCGATGCCCAGCGGATCATGTATCCGCACGTCGCCTCGGCGTGGCTCGCCTACCTGTCCTTCGGCGTGACCGCGGCCGCGGGCATCGGCTGGCTGTGGAAGCGCGACCTGCGCTTCGACGCCGTCGCCCTGTCGGCGGCCGAGATCGGCGTGATGTTCACGGCCTTCGCGATCTGGGGCGGGATGATGTGGGGGCAGCCGGTGTGGGGCGTCATGTGGCAGTGGGAGGACCCGCGCCTGACCACGACGGCGCTGCTCCTCGCCCTGTACGTCGGCTACCTGTTGCTTCGCCGCCTGACCGATGATCCCGAGCGTCGGGCGACGCGCGCCGCGATCGTCGGCATCGTCGCCGCGCTCGACATCCCCATCGTCCACTTCAGCGTCGAGTGGTGGCGCGGCCTGCACCAGACCGCGACGATCGG
>CBFGTN010000092.1:0-5897 GCA_965652075.1 uncultured bacterium | reverse complement strand
TGAACGGGACCGGCAAGACGACGACGATCGCGAAGCTCGCGCACCGGCTGCTCGGTGACGGTCGGACGCTCGCCCTTGCGGCCGCGGACACGTTCCGCGCAGCGGCGATCGAGCAGCTTCGGATCTGGGGCGAGCAGCTCGGGGTCGCGGTCGTCGCGCAGCGCGCCGGCGCGGACCCGGGTGCCGTCGCCTTCGACGCCGTCGCCGCGGCGGAGTCGCGCGGCCTCGACGCGGTGCTCGTCGACACGGCCGGCCGGCTCCAGAACAAGCAGCAGCTGATGGACGAGCTGGCCAAGATCCGTCGGGTCATCGAGCGTCGCCTGCCCGGGCAGCCCCGCCACGTGCTCCTCGTGCTGGACGCGACTACCGGCCAGAACGGGCTGGTGCAGGCGGAGGCCTTCAGCCGGGAGGCCGGCGTGACGGGCATCGTGCTCACGAAGCTCGACGGCAGCGCGAAGGGCGGCGTGGCCCTGGCCGCCGCGGACCGCCTCGGCGTCCCGATCGTCTTCGCAGGCGTGGGTGAGGACGTCGACGCCCTCGCGCCATTCGACCCCGAGGCGTTCGTCGAGTGGCTCTTCGCCGACTGACCTCGTTGCCGCACGACCCGGCCGCCCCTAGAATGGGCAGCCGTTTGCCGGCGCCACCGCGTCGGACCTGAGCCCGTATCGGTCAACCATGTTCGAATCCCTGTCCGCGCGCCTGCAGGCCGTCACCGCCAGCCTTCGCGGCAAGGCGCGCATCACCGAGGCCGACCTCGACGAGTCGCTGCGCGAGATCCGGCTCGCCCTGCTCGAGGCGGACGTCAACTTCAAGGTCGTCAAGGAGTTCGTCGCACGCGTCCGCGAGCGCGCGCTCGGCGTCGACCTGCTGACCGGCCTCAATCCGGGCCAGCAAATCGTGAAGATCGTCCACGACGAGCTCGTCGCCGTCCTCGGAGGCGAGGCGCATCGGCTCGACCTCGGCGCGAAGCCGTCCGTGCTCATGCTCGTCGGCCTCCAGGGCTCGGGCAAGACGACCACCGCCGCGAAGCTGGCCGTCCGGTTGCGCAAGGACGGGAAGCGGCCGCTGCTCGTCGCCGCCGACGTCTACCGACCGGCGGCGGTCGACCAGCTCGTCCAGCTCGG
The DNA here is from genome assembly GCA_965652075.1 of uncultured bacterium. Taxonomy (GTDB): domain Bacteria; phylum Chloroflexota; class Limnocylindria; order QHBO01; family QHBO01; genus JACDBZ01. The sequence continues at coordinate 4,773 of CBFGTN010000092.1, read as the reverse complement.
GGACCAGGTCGGCGTCGAGGTCCACACGCGACCAGTCGGCACGCCGGCCCTCGAGGTCGCCCGATCCGGCCTGGAAGCCGCGAGGGCGCGCGGCGTCGACGTCATGATCCTCGACACCGCTGGGCGCCTCCATGTCGACGACGCGATGATGGACGAGCTCGTCCGGATCTCCGGCGCGGTGACCCCTGCCGAGACGCTGCTCGTCGTCGACGCGATGACCGGCCAGGAGTCGGTCCGGGTGGCCGAAGCGTTCCACGCCAAGCTGCCGATCAGCGGCCTCGTCCTCACCAAGATGGACGGCGACGCGCGTGGTGGCGCCGCGCTCAGCATCCGTGCCGCGACCGGCCTGCCGATCAGCTTCCTCGGCACCGGCGAGCGGACCGATGGCTTCGAGGCGTTCCATCCGGACCGCCTGGCGCAGCGCATCCTCGGCATGGGCGACATCGTCAGCCTCGTCGAGCGCGTGCAGGAGACGGTCGACGCCGACGAGGCCGAGCGGGCGGCGCAGCGGATGATGGAGAACCGCTTCACGCTCGAGGACTTCCGCGGCCAGCTCAACCAGATCAAGAAGATGGGACCGATCGGCCAGCTCGTGGGCATGATCCCGGGCGCGAGCCAGATGGCCGGTGCCGCCCAGGAGGCGGTCGACTCTGGCCAGATGAAGCGGATCGAGGCGATCATCGACTCGATGACGCCCGAGGAGCGACGACGGCCCGACCTCATCAAGGCCAGCCGGCGACGGCGCATCGCGCTCGGCAGCGGCACCTCGACGGCCGAGGTCAACCGGCTCCTCAAGCAGTTCGCCGAGATGCAGAAGATGATGAAGATGATCTCCGGCGGGAAGATGCCGCGGATGGGTGGCGGCCTCGGCGCCCTCCTCGGGCGCTGAGCCGCGCATGCATCGGGCCGTCATCGCCTCCGTCACGTTCATCGGTCTCGTCAGTGTCGCGGTCGTCGCGTATGTCGTCTTCCTTGCGGGGTCCGCGGACCGCGCCGTGACGATGGCGCCGCCGAACACGGTGCTGTACGCGAACCTCTACCTGCAGCCGTCGACCGGCCAGCAGATGAACCTGTCCAACCTCATCGGCCGCCTGCCGGGCTTCGCCGACGAAGCGGCGCTCGACGAGAAGATCGACCAGGTCGTCCAGAACCTGCTCGGCTCGGCGGGCATCGACTACCGCGCCGACGTCAAGCCGTGGCTCGGCGACCAGGTCGCGATCGCCGCGTGGCCGACCGGGCCCGATCCGACGCAGGCCGCGACGGCGGTGATCGCCGAGACGAAGGACCCCGAGGCGGCGAGCGCGTCGATCGCGGATCTCATCGCCGGCGAGGGGACAACGGTGTCGAGCGAGACGTACGCCGGCATCGAGATCCAGGTCACCGAGACGACGGCGTACGCGGTCGTCGACGGCATGCTCGTCGTCGGCAACGGGGCGGAGGCGATCCACGGGGTCATCGACACCGCGGGCGGCCCGGAGTCGCTCGCGACCCAGGATCCGTTCGTCCAGGCCATGGACGACCTCACCGACGACAACCTGGCGTCGCTCTACGTCGACGTCGCCGGCCTCGCGGAGGCGACCGGCGTGGCCGCCGATCTTCGCGGCGCAACGACCGCCAGCGCGGTCCTCGTGGCCGAGGAGGACGGCCTGCTCCTGAGCGGCAGTGTGCCGCTGTCGGCGGCCCCCGCCGCCACGGGCTCGATCGCGCCCGAGCCAGCTCAGCCTGCGACGCTCAGCGGCTGGATGCCGGAGCGCACCCTGGCCGAGGTGACCGTGTTCGGCCTGCGCGGCGCGCTCGAGCAGGGGCTCGCCGTCGCCGACGACGTGCCCGAGGGCGAAGAGGTGACGAGCGCGCTGGACACGGTGCGTGCGCTCGCGGCCTTCGCGTTCGGCGTCGACCTCGACGCGGACGTCCTGCCGCTCCTGGACGGTGAGACGGCGGTCGCGGTCGGCGGCATCAGCCCTGACGGCACGCCGTCGGGCCAGGTGCTGCTGCGCCCATCCGACCCCGATGCCGCGGCCGACGTCCTCGGGCGGATCGCGGATCGCATCGGCGCGAGCGGCGGAAGCGCCTCGACCGAGACCCTCGAGGGCATCGATGTCACCGCGATCTCCATCCCGGACACGCTCGATGCCGCGTTCGGCATCGTCGACGGGGTCGTCGTCATCGGCCTCGCTCCGCTCGATGTCGCCGCGGTCGCTGAGGCCCGCGCCGACGGCTTCACCCTCGAAGGCTCGAGCGCGTATCGTCGCGCGTTCGACGTCGCGGGGACCCGAGCCGGCACCGAGGCCTGGGTGGACGTCGGGACGATCGGCGGCCTCCTCGGCTTGGCCGTCGAGATTCCTGACGACGCACGCGATATCCTTTCCGGGCTCGGGTCCTTCGCGCTCACCATTCCGTCCGGGCCCGACCAGATCGAATTCCACGCGGTGCTCACGGTCGAAGAGCCGTGACCCGATTCATCGACCTGCGAACCACTACCTGAGGTACGAACCACATTGGCAGTAGCAATCCGGCTGACGCGCGTCGGGGCCACGAAGCGGCCCGCCTATCGCGTCGTCGCCATCGATAAGCGCCGCTCGCGCGACGGGCGCGCGCTCGAGATCCTCGGCTTCTACGACCCGCTCACCGAGCCGGCGACGGTGAAGCTCGAGACGGACAGGATCAAGGCATGGATCGGGAAGGGCGCCCAGCCGTCCGACACGGTCGTGAGGCTCATGGCCCAGGCCGAGGCGACGGCGAAGGCCGGCGCCGATGCGCCGACGCCGAAGCGCGCGACGCGCAGCGCGGGCGCCAAGCCGTCGAAGAAGGCGGTCGCGAAGGCCCAGGCTGCCGAGGCGGCCGACGAGGCGCCTGCGGCGGCTCCAGCCGCGACTGGGGACGCGGCCGCCGAGTCCGCTCCGGCGGCGGCCGATCCCGCGGAGGCCGATCCCGCGGAGGCCGATCCCACGGAGGCCGAGACGCCCGAGGTCGAGGTCGCCGAGGCCTCGGATCCGGTGCCGGCGCAAGAGCCCGCAACCGAGGAGGCTGCGCCGGCTGACGAAGGGGCGTCGTCCGACGAGCCCACCGGCGAGGCGGCAGAGCCCGAGGCCGCGCCCGCGGAGGCGGCTGCTGCCGACGAAGCCGCGGAGCCCTCGACCGAGGAGGCGGACAAGGCGTGAAGGAGTTCCTCGAGTACGTCGCGAAGTCGCTGGTCGACAAGCCGGACGCCGTCTGGGTCGAGGTCGAGGACGAGGGCGACGAAACGGTCCTCACGCTCGGCGTCGACCAGGACGACATGGGCCGCGTCATCGGCCGCGACGGGCGGATCGCCAACGCGATGCGAAGCCTGCTGCGGGTGATGGCCGCACGGGACGGACGCCACGTCGAGCTCGAGATCGTCTCCGACGCCGAGTGACCGGCGCGCCGTCGCGCGCGTCCTCGGCGCGAAGGGCCTGAAGGGCGGGCTTCGCGTCGAGATCCTGACCGACTGGCCGGAGCGGCTGGACCCCGAGGCCGAGGTCTTTCCCGAAGGCGAGACCTCCGCGCGCCGCATCCGCACGGTCGAGGCGGGTGGACGCGTTCCGGTCATCCATCTCGATGGCGTCGACAGCCGGGAGGCCGCGGAGGCGCTGACCGGGCGCTACCTCGAGGTCCCGACGCGTCCCCTCGAGTCCGGCACGTACTACTGGGACGACCTCGTCGGCCTGCGCGTCGAGGCGCCGGACGGAGCGACGATCGGCGAGCTCGTCGAGGTCTTCCGCGCGGGTGGCAACGAGGTCTACCGCGTCGTCGGTCCGGCGGGGGAGCGGCTCGTGCCGGCACTGCGCAGCGCCGTCCAACGGATCGACCTCGACGCCGGGGTGATCGTCGTCGAGCCCGATGACGCCGAGGAGCTGCGCTGACCGATGCGGATCGACGTCGTCACGATCTTCCCCGAGCTGTTCGACGTGCCGCTGCGGACGTCGATCATCGGCCGGGCGGCGGAGCAGGGCATCGTGGAGTTCGGCATTCACGACCTGCGCGAGCACGGCCTGGGCCGGCATCGGTCCGTCGACGACGACCCGTACGGCGGTGGCGCGGGGATGGTCATGCGCCCGGAGCCGCTGTTCGCGGCGATCGAGCCGCTTCGCGCCGCCGGCGCCACGATCCTGCTGCTCGATCCCGCCGGCGAACGACTGACGGACGCGCTCGCCAGGGAGCTGGCCGAGATCCCGCATCTCGCGCTCGTCAGCGGTCGCTACGAGGGGATCGACGAACGGGTGCGGACCCTCGTCGACCGCGAGGTCAGCATCGGCGACTACGTTCTCACCGGTGGAGAGCTTCCGGCCCTCGTGCTCATCGACGCCGTCGTGCGGCTTCTGCCCGGGACGATCCAGGAGGCATCCCACGCCGGCGACTCCTTCGCCCAGGGGCTCCTCGAGCACCCGCAGTACACGCGTCCGGAGCGCTTCCGCGATCTCGACGTCCCGGCGGTCCTGCTGGGCGGGAACCATGGCGAGGTCGACCGCTGGCGCCGACGCGAGGCCCTGCGCCGCACGCTCGAGCGGCGTCCGGACCTCCTGGAGACCGCTCCCCTGACCGATGCGGACCGTGACGTCATCGACGAGCTCCGCGCGGAGTCCTAGCTCGCCTTGCCGCGAATCGAGGCCCGCTGCTATACTTCGGCGCAGTCGCGGCCGCGTCAGCGGTCGCGTTCGCATGTCACACCGATGAGCCGCCCCACGGCGGCGAGAACGAGGTCGCCCCGATGAACGCCATCAAGGAGCTCGAGCGCGAGCAGCTCCGGACCGA
>CBFGTN010000091.1:0-6136 GCA_965652075.1 uncultured bacterium | reverse complement strand
ACGTTGTGCACCGTCGCCAGGCGGTAGGCGAGGAGCTCGCGAGCTCGGAACAGGTGGGCGAGGTAGGCCCGGGTGAAGCCGCGACACGCCTCGCAGGCGCAGGCCTCGTCGATGGGGCCGGGGTCATCCAGGAAGCTCGCATTGCGAAGGTTGAGCCGGCCGCCGTCGGTCCAGACCTGGCCGGTACGGGCCACGCGCGTCGGCAGCACGCAGTCGAAGAGGTCGATCCCGCGCTCGATGGCAGCGAAGAAGTCGGGCGGCGAGCCGACGCCCATCAGGTATCGGGGCCGCGGATCGTCGCCGAGCGCGTCCGCCACGACGTCGAGGGTTGCCGCCATCTCCGCCTTCGACTCCCCGACCGACAGCCCGCCAACGGCGATCCCGTCGAACGGCATCGACGCGATCGCGGCAACCGAAGCGCGGCGCAGCTCGGCGTCGACGCCGCCCTGGACGATCCCGTACACGGCCTGGCCGGCGGCACGCGCGTCGAGCGATCGCCGGGCCCATCGGTGGGTCCGCTCCATCGCTTCGGCGACCTCACTCGTCGGGATCCCGGGGTCGACGAGCTGGTCGAAGGCCATCGCCACGTCCGAGCCGAGGAGCGCCTGGATCTCCATCGCCCGCTCGGGCGACAGCCGAACCTGCGACCCGTCGAGGTGTGACGTGAACGTGACGCCGTCCTCGTCGACCCGGCGCAGATCGGCCAGCGAGAAGACCTGGAACCCACCCGAGTCGGTGAGGATCGGCCCATCCCAGCCCATGAACCGATGCAGCCCGCCAAGCCGGGCGATCCGCTCGGCGGTCGGGCGCAGGTTCAGGTGGTAGGTGTTGCCGAGGATCATCTGCGCGCCGGCCGATCGAAGGTCGTCGGGCGTCATCGACTTCACGGTCGCCTGCGTGCCGACGGGCATGAACTGCGGCGTATCGACGACGCCGTGCGTCGTCCTCAGCTGGCCGATCCGGGCCCGTCCGACATCGGTCCGCTGGGTGGCGAAGGCGACCGCGGCGGACGTCATGCGCCGCGGGACCTCGTCGGGCGGATCGACGGCATCGGCGCAGGATACGGCAGGTGCGCTCAGCCTCTCGTCGGACTTGTAACGATTCGATAACCTACGCGCGTGCGACTGACCGAGTGGCCGCGGATGCCGTTCCTCAACGACGAGGTGAAGGAGTGGATCGCGCTCGAGCTCCAGAGCCTCGGGATCGAGGACCTGGCGGTGTACGCGCTCGAGGCGGGCCAGGAGGGTGACGAGCGTCGGGTGATGGTCGCCACCGAAGTCGGGCTGCTGGACCATCGCTACGCCCCGTTCGGATCCTCGGCACGCTATCGCCTGGCGATGCTCATGTACCCGTGGCAGGTCCTTCGTGGCGTCGAGCTCCGCGCCGACACGTTCCGCCTGTGGGCGCGCGAGCACCGCACCCGCTGGTCGTTCCGGCTGCACCATCCGCACTTCGAGGCTGCCACCGAGGCACCCGACCTCGGCCAGGCCCTCTGCGACCTCGCTCGCGTGTGCGCCGTCATGGCCGAGCCATTCGGCGTTCCGGCCGGCCGGGTGTCGTCCGACGTGCCGGGCGTCATCCCCGGCGGTCCCCGCCCGATGCCGTCGAGTGGCGAGGTTGCGGGGCCGGCTGACGTGGCGAAGGCCACGGAGAAGGAGGCCGACACCGAGCTCGCGGAGGCCAGCGCGGAGGGGCCGGATGGCGAGGCGCCAAGCCCTGCGCCCGAAGCGGCCCAGCCCGCTGCCGTGCCGATCGGCGACGACGAGGAGATCCTCGAGCTGTCCGACGAGGAGCGCGCCGCCGTCCCGACGCGTTCCGACGACCAGGGCTAGGCGATCAGCATCGCGTCTCCGAAGCTGAAGAACCGATAGCCGCCGGCCAACGCCGTTCGATACGTCTCCAGGAGCCGATCCCGCGCCTCGAAGGCGGACGCGTCCTCCATGCCGGCCTGCACGAACGCCGTGACCAGCAGCAGCAGCGAGCTGCGCGGCAGGTGGAAGTTCGTGATCAGCGCGTCGACCTCGCGATAGCGATACGGCGGCGTGATGTAGAGATCGGTCCAGCCCGAGGCGGCCTCCGTGCGCGCGGACGTCTCGAGCACGCGGACCGCGGTCGTCCCCACCGCGACAGTGCGCCTGGCGCGGACGATCGCCTCGCGCGTCGCCGCCGGCACCTCGTACCACTCGCGATGGATGCGGTGCTCGTCGACGAACTCGCCCTCGAGCGGGCGGAACGTGTCGAGGCCGACGTGCAGGGTCACGGCGGCGCGCCCGACACCAGCTGCCTCGAGCCCGCGCAGCAGGTCGTCGGTGAAGTGGAGGCCGGCGGTCGGGGCCGCCGCGGACCCGGGCGGCCTCGCATAGACCGTCTGGTACCGATCCGCCGGCGACGTCCGGTCGCGAATGTACGGCGGCAACGGCATCTCGCCCGCGGCCGCCATCACCTCGTGCGGGTCCCGATCGAAGCGGACGGCACGGGTTCCCTCGCCGAGCCGCTCCCCGACCTCGATGCGGTCGCCGCTCCGGAGCGTGACGATGGCACCCACAGCGACGCGTCGCGAGGGCCGGACGAGCGCTTCCCATCGGTGCGGGTCACCCTCGATCGGGCGCAGGACGAGGATCTCGGCGCCGCCGCCACCGGGACGCTCCCCGAGCAGTCGCGCCGGCAGCACGCGCGAGTCGTTGACGACGAGCAGGTCGCCGGCGCCGAGCCACCGGCCGATGTCGCGGAACCTGGCGTGCTCCAGTGCCCCGGTCGCGCGATCGAGCACGAGGAGCCGAGAGGCATCGCGCGGCTCGGCCGGGACCTGCGCGATCGCATCGGCCGGAAGCTCGTAGTCGAAGTCCTCGACCCGCAGGCGTGCCTCGCTCACGCAGGACACGGTAACGCCCGGCCGGGCGGACCGGCCGGGCGAAGGTGTTCAGTTCGACGGCGGGTCAGAGCAGCGTGTTGATCCATGCCTGCGCGAAGTAGATCGCGAAGGCGATGCCGACGACCCACATCAGCCAGTGGATCTCGGCGAACTTCCCGCGCACGGCCTTGATCAGCACGTAGGTCACGAACGCGGCGCCGATGCCGACGGTGATGCTGTACGTCAGCGGCATCAGCGTGATGGCGAGGAGCGCCGGGATGCCGACCTCCACGTCAGCGAAGTCGATGTCCTTGATCAGCGTCGCCATCAGGTAGCCGACGACGACGAGGACCGGTCCTGTCGCCGCGAACGGCACCATCGTCGCCAGCGGTGTGACGAACACCGCGAGCAGGAACAGGATGCCCACGATCACGGAGGTCAGGCCCGTTCGGCCGCCCTCCGAGACTCCCGCCGCGCTCTCGATGTAGCTCGTGTTCGAGCTGATGCCCGCTGCGCCGCCGGCAGCTGCGGCGAACGAGTCGACGAGGAGCACGCGGTTGATGCCCGGCACCTTCCCGTCAGGCGTCGCCAGCCCGGACTGCTCCGCGATCGCCGTGGCCGTGCCCATCGTGTCGAAGAAGTCGGTCAGCATGATCGAGAAGATCGTCAGCGCTGCGACGAGGAAGCCGAGCTCCCAGACCTCGGCCACGTTGAACTGGCCCAGTGTCGAGAAGTCGGGCACGAACGACAGGTTCTCCGGGAAGGTCGTGAGCCCCAGGAGGTACGCGACGACCGACATGACGATGATGCTGATGAGGAGCGCGGCGCGAACCTTCAGCACGAACAGCACGATCGTCAACGCGATGCCGAGCACGAACACCCACGTCGAGGTCTCGACCGGGAAGTTGAACTGCACGATCGGCGTGCCGGGAACGATCAGGCCTCCATCCACGAAGCCGATGAAGAGGATGAAGAGACCGATGCCCACGCCGATCGCCCGCTTCAGGGCCAGTGGGACGGCATTCATGATCGCCTCGCGCAGGCCGACGATGACCAGCACGAGCACGATGAGCCCTTCGAGGACGATGACGCCCATCGCGCCGGCCGGCGACAGCCCAAGGCCAAGGACCAGGGTGAATGCCACGATCGCATTGATGCCGAGGCCGGCCGCCAGGGCGATCGGATAGTTGGCGGCGAGGCCCATCGCGATCGTCAGCAGGCCCGCCAGCAACGCGGTGCCGGCGCTCGCCGCGGGGATGAACGCGTCGCGCTCCGCCCCTTCGGGGAACATGTTCGACAGGATCAGGGGGTTGAGGAAGATGATGTAGGCCATCACCAGGAACGTGGTGACGCCCGCTCTGACCTCCGTCCCGATCGTCGTCCCCCGCTCGCTGAGCTTGAAGTAGGAGTCGAATCCGCCACTCGCCGCGGGCGGCGCAGCCTCGCTCCTGGGTACGTCGGTGACCTCCGCTTCCACGGACCACCCTCCGCTCCATGGCACCCGAGCACCCGACACCACGTTGGGCACTGGTGCCGCCGCGCAGCCTACTCCCGCACCGATGTCGCGCGCGTGGCTTTTGCGCGTGCCGCTATCGGCGCACGAAGAAGTTCAGGACGATCGTGAGGATGACGCTGATGACGATCATCGATCCGAGCGGGATGTAGATCCCACCGTTCTCGCCCTCGATGGCGATGTCGCCGGGCAGCCGCCCGAACGGCAGCCGCACGCCGAGCGCGGCGAGGCCGCCGATCACCACCAGCACGACGCCGATGACGAGGACGATGCGACCGATCTCTGGACTCAACCGGCGTCCTCGATGTTGCCGATGTGCCACGTCCAGTCCTTGCCGTCGACGTCCAGGAACCGGGCCTGTTCGGCGGGTCCCTTCACGAGGTACTCCCGCCAGGCGCGGATGCGGCCGTCGGCGACGTCGACGATCGCCACGCCGTGGTCGGCAACCGGCTGCCCTCCCACCCCGAACGTGAACTCGACGGCGCCGCGTTGGGCTCCCTCGTCGAACCAGACGTTGTCCAGGCGCAGGTACGTCCCTGGGTCGAGCGGCGCGAAGTACGCGCGGAGCTGATCCCGCCCGACGAACAGCTGCTCGTCCGGCGGCTGCATGTAGGTCGCGTCATCGGTGAAGAGATCGGCGGCTGCGTCACCGTCGAGCGCGCCCCAGGCGTCCGCAAGCCGCTGGATCAGCGCTCGGAACGCGGCAGCGTCCATCGCTCAGCCGTCGAACAGGCCGGGCTGCGAGGCCGATGCGGCCGCGGCCGCGGGCGGCGTCAGCCCGAGGTGCTCCCAGCCACCGGCGGTGAGCGTGCGGCCCCTCGGCGTCCGGGCAAGCAGGCCGATCTGCATGAGGTACGGCTCGACGACGTCCTCGATCGTCTCGACCGGCTCGGACACCGTGGCCGCCATCGTGGCCAGGCCCACCGGGCCGCCGGCATGGTGCTCGGCGATCGCCCGGAGCAGCTGGCGGTCCATCGCGTCGAGGCCGCGCTCGTCGATGTCGAGCAGGGCCAGCGCGTCGGCGGCAAGCGCCTCGGTGACGGTGTCATCCTCTCCGCCGCGAACCTGCGCGTAGTCGCGGACGCGCTTGAGGAGCCGGTTCGCGATGCGCGGCGTGCCGCGCGACCGCCCGGCCACGAGCCGGGAGGCGTCGTCGGTCAGGTGGATGTCGAGGATCTGCGCGGAGCGGCGCAGGATCCGCTCGAGCTCGGCTTCGGTGTAGTAGTCGAGCCGATATGTGACGCCGAAGCGATCCCGGAGCGGCCCGGTGATCGACCCGACGCGCGTGGTCGCACCGATGACCGTGACGTGCTCGATCTGCAGCCGCACGGTCCGTGCTCCGGGCCCCTTGCCGAGCACGACGTCGAGCGCGAAGTCCTCCATCGCCGGATACAGGATCTCCTCGACGACGTGGCTGAGCCGATGGATCTCGTCGATGAACAGCACGTCGCCGGCACCGAGGGACGTGAGCACCGCCGCCAGGTCGCCGGCACGCTCGATGGCGGGCCCCGAGGTCGTCCGGATCTGCGCGCCCATCTCTGCCGCCACGATGTTCGCCAGGGTCGTCTTGCCGAGGCCGGGTGGCCCGTAGAGCAGGACGTGGTCGACGGGCTCGGAGCGCTTCTGGGCCGCGTCGATGAGGATCGCCAGGTTCTCCTTGACCCGGTCCTGGCCGGCGAACTCGTCGAGCCGCCTCGGCCGGACGGTCGACTCGAGCGCGCGCTCCTCCTCGGCGACCTCCGCGCTCGTGATGCGCTCGATCGTCATCGGTC
>CBFGTN010000090.1:0-6550 GCA_965652075.1 uncultured bacterium | reverse complement strand
ACACGTGGTTCAGCTCGCGGTCCATCCAGCCCTTCGGCAGGCGGTACTGCGGGATGCCGTAGCGAAGCATGCCGCCCTGCTCGGGTTCGGCCTCGAAGACGTCGCACTGGTGGCCGCGCAGCTGGAGGTAGTACGCGACGGTCATGCCGGCCGGGCCGGCGCCGATGATCGCGACCTTGCGGCCGGTCGGGGGCTCCTTCGGCCACGGGATCGGAGCCGGGGCGTCGACCTCGAGCACGCGGTCGGCGCAGTACCGATGCGAGTCGCGGATCGCGATCGCGGTGTCGACCTCCTCGCGACGGCAGTGGTCCTGGCACGGCGCGGGGCAGACGCGGCCGAGGATCGCGGGGAACGGGAGTGAGCGCTTCAGGATGCGCGTCGCCTCCTCCCAGTTCTCGAGCGTGTTCTGCTTCAGGTAGCCGGGGATGTCGACGCGGGTCGGGCACTTGAACTGGCACGGCGGCAGGCAGTAGGCGTCGTGATCGCTGAAGATCAGCTCGAGCACCATGCGCCGGTTCTCGATGACCCGATCCGAGTGGGTGGTGATGACCATCCCCTCGGTGATCGTCGTGCCGCAGCTGATCGGGGTGTCGTCGCGCCCGGCGACCTCCACCGCGCAGATGCGGCACGCGCCGTACGGCGCGAGCTTCGGCTCGTAGCAGAGGGTCGGGATCTCGATGCCCAGGACGCGGCACGCCTGGAGGATCGTCTGGCCCTCCTCGGCCTCCACCTGCTGCCCGTTGATCGTGACGCTGATCTTGCGGGTGCCGGGCACCATCGGCCAGATCGGCGTGTAGTCGGCGACCTTGCCGTCACCGGTTCCGTTGCCGTTGCCAGCCGGGTGGCCGTTCGTCGTCCCGAAGCTCATCGGTCCCTACTCTAGCCCGGCCGCGTCGATGCCGGTCAGCGGCTCGAGGACCGGCGTTACGTCGACCTTCGGATGGAACCCGGACAGGCACTCGCCGCGCTCGGCGTGCGCGCGGTACTCGTCGGGGAAGCGTTCGAGCGTCGTCAGGATCGGGTTCGGCGCCAGGCGCTCGAGCTTGCAGAGTGCCGTGTCGCTCATCTTCCGAGACAGCTCGCGCAGCATCACGAAGTCGGTTGGACGCGGCGACGCGGCCAGGATGCGGTCGAGCGCCTCGACGAGCCGTCGCGTGCCGATCCGGCACGGCACCGCCTTGCCGCAGGCCTCGCGGGCGCTGAAGTCGACGAAGAAGCGCGCCGAGTCGACCATGCACGTCGAGCTGTCGGTCACCAGGACCGATCCGGAGCCGACGATCGCCCCCGCCCGCTCCAGCGGCTCGTAGTCGTAGGTGATCGTCAGCTGGCCGACGTCGATCGCACCGCCGCCCGGGCCACCGACGAAGACCGCCTTCGTCGAGCCCGTCCCGCCGCCGGCCATGCTGACGATGTCGAGCAGGCTCGTGCCGAGCGGGACCTCGACGAGGCCGGGCTCCGCGACCCGGCCCATGACGGTGACGAGCTTCGTTCCGTGGCTCGTCCCGCTGCCGACCGTGGCGAAGGCCTCGGGCGAGTGGGAGATGATCCAGGCCGCGTGGGCGAGCGTCTCCGCGTTCTGGACGACGGTCGGGACGCCCCAGAGGCCGTCGGTCGCCGGATACGGCGGCCGAATCGCGGGCATGCCCCGGTCGCCCGCCAGCGCGTGGAGCAGCGCGGTCTCCTCGCCGGCGACGTAGGCGCCCGAGCCCTCCCACACGGTGAGCTCGATGCTCACGTCCGTCCCGAGCACCAGGTAGCCGGCCAGGCGAGCCTCGGCCGCCTCGCGAACGGCGATCCGCAGCCGGTCGATCGCCTCGGTCCAGTCCCGGCGCACGGCGACGATCGCCTCCGCGGCGCCGACCGCGTAGGCCGCGATGAGCAGGCCCTCGACGACGAGGTGCGGGTTGCCCTCGGCCAGGGCGCGATCGCCGAGCGAGCTCGGGTCGGCGCCCATGAGGTTGGCGACGACGATCTTGCGGTCGGCCGGCGTGCCGCGTGCGACCGCCCACTTCTCGGCCGTCGGGAAGCCCGAGCCGCCACGGCCGCGGAGGCCGGCAGCCTCGATCTCGGCAATGACCTCCTCGGGAGACAGCTGGGTGATCGCGCGCTGCAGCGCGCCGTAGCCGCCGTGCTCGCGGTAGCTCGCGAGGCTGGTCGGATCGATGCGCCCGACGTCAGTCAGCACGCGCCGCTCGCCGCCGGCAAGGATCCGGATCTGGGGCGAGATCGTGCCGGCCATCAGCTCGTGGCCGAGACGCGGGCCGCCGCCGCGCGGCGTTCGCTGACGACGTGCCGCGCCTTCGCGGCGTCAACGGGCCCGTACACGAGCGTGTCGACGCGGATGGCCGGGCTGATCGCGCCGGCGCCGACGTCGCTCGCCAGCTCGAGGCTGAACGTCCCGTCGGCGGTCTCCTCGCCGGCGCGGATCCCGAGCTCCGCCTCGATCGCCGCGAGCACCGCCGGCCCGCCGGCGAACCGGCAGGCGGCGCAGTCGCAGACCGTGACGACGTGCCCGGCCGCGGGCAGCAGCCGGAAGCCGCCGAGGCCGGCCGCTCCGAAGACCTGGGCCCAGTGGATCGTCATCCGGTCGCTGACGCGGCGCAGCGCGCGCTCTGGCAGGTAGCCGTATCGGTCCTCGATGGCGCGGAAGATCGCCACGAGGGCCTCGGGCCGGCCGCCGAAGGCGTCGATCGTCTCGTCCACCCACGGCGAGTCGATCGCCTCGTCCCAGCGCGCGGGGTTGCGCATCGGCCTGGCGGGCTGGCCGGCTCGTCGCCAGGCGTTCGCGTCCTTGCGCTCGTCGTAGATCTCCGGCATCCCGTACCGGATCCGGTTGCCGCGCGAGTCGAAGCCGCTCATGTCGATCGCCTCGACCGGGCAGACCTGCGCGCACTGGAAGCACACCTCGCACTTGTGCTCGCCGAACGGGTCGTAGATGAGGTCCAGCCGGCCGCGCCAGCGGTCGGGGATCTGCGGCCGCTCCTCGGGGTACTGGCGCGTCACCTTCGGCGCGAAGAAGTTGCGGAAGGTCGTGACCATGCCCTTGGCGATGCCGACGCCCGGGAATGCCATCAGCGCTCCCTCACCTCTGCGGCGCGGCTCACAGGTCGAAGACCACGACGGCGATGGCGGTGATGAACAGGTTCACCAGGGCGAGCGGCAGGAGCACCTTCCACGCCACGCCCATCAGCTGGTCGACGCGGACGCGCGGCAGCGTGCCGCGCAGCCAGACCGCGACCGCCACGAACAGGTAGGTCTTCAGGAAGAACCAGAAGATGCCGTACAGCGTGCCGGCGAAGCCGCCGAGCTGGGCGGGCAGGGGCCATGGCGCGAGATAGCCCCCGAAGAACAGCGTGATGAGGATCCCGCTCATGATGAAGAGCGCGACGTACTCGGCGAAGAAGAAGAACCCGAACCGCATGCCGGAGTACTCGGTGAACGGGCCGGCCACGAGCTCCGAGTCGGCCTCGACCATGTCGAATGGCGTGCGGTTGATCTCGGCCAGGCTGGCGACGTAGAAGATCGCCAGGCCGACCGGCTGCCACCACAGCAGCCAGCCGTGCTCGAGCTGCCAGTTGATGAGCTCGGTGAAGCTGAGCGTGCCGGCCAGCACGACCGCCCCGACGATCGAGAGCGTGAGCGGGATCTCGTAGCTCACCATCTGCGCGGCGCTGCGCAGCCCGCCGAGGAGCGAGTACTTGTTGTAGCTCGCCCAGCCCGCCACGAGCAGGCCGACGACCGAGAGGCCCAGGACGGCGAAGAAGTAGACGATGCCGATGTTGAAGTTGGCGGCGATGGCGCCCGGCGCGAAGGGAATGACGATCATGCTCATGGCGGCAGCCATGTAGACCATCCACGGCGCGAGCGTGAACGTTCCCCGATCGGCCTGGTCGGGGACGGTGTCCTCCTTCGCGAGCACCTTGAACCCGTGGATCGTGCTCTGGAACATCCCGCGCGGCCCGATCCGGTTCGGCCCGTAGCGCAACGCAAGCTGCGCGATGATCTTCATCTCCATCTGGATGATCACGAAGGCCGTCGGCACGGTGAGCAGCAGGATCAGCGTCGTCGCGAGGACGAAGCGCCCGACGCCCAGGATCAGGTCCCAGTCCATCGGCTACTTGTCCACGCCGCCCATGACCGGGTCGAAGCTGGCCATCACCGCCATGAGATCGGCGATCAGGCGCTTCGGCATGATCTTGGGCAGCGCCTGGAGGCTGATGAACGATGGGTCGCGCATCCGGAACCGATACGGGTTCGGCCCGCCGTCGCTGATCGCGTAGACGCTGTACAGGCCGCGCGGTGACTCGACCGCCCCGTACGCCCGACCCGGCTTCGGGCGGATGATGCCCGGCACCTGGGCCTGCACCGGTCCGTGCGGCATCTTGTCCATGATCTGGTCGATCAGGTGGATGCTCTGCTTGATCTCGGCGATGCGCTGCAGGTAGCGCGCGTACGAGTCGCCGGACTGCTGGGTGATGACGTCGAAGTCGAGCTCGTTGTAGATCGAGTACGGGTGCGCCTTGCGGACGTCGAACGGCACGCCCGACGCGCGGAGGTTCGGGCCGGTCACGCCGAGGCTGATCGCCTGGTCGCCGGTCAGCACGCCCATTCCCTTCGTTCGGGTCGTGAAGATCTCGTTCTCGGTGATCATCCACTCGTTCATCTCGATGTTCTTCAGCACGTGGCTCCGCCACGTCCCGAGCCGCGAGAGGAACTCGTCGTTGACGTCCCAGTTCACGCCGCCGACGCGGAAGAAGTTGAAGAGCATCCGCTGGCCGCTGATCGCGCTCAGCAGCTCCACCACCTCGTCGCGGTTGATGAAGCTGTAGAGGATCGGGGTCAGGCCGCCCATGTCGAGGGCGAGGAAGCCCATCATCAGGCTGTGGCTGAACACGCGGTTCAGCTCGACGACGAGCGCGCGGATGTACTCGGCCCGCGGCGGCGCCTTGATGCCGTACAGCTTCTCGAAGGCGATCGCCGGCGCATGCTCGTTGTGCATCGTGGCGAGGTAGTCCATCGGGTCGACGTACGTCAGCACGGTCGTGTACGTCGCGTTCTCGCACAGCTTCTCGATCCCGCGGTGCAGGTAGCCCAGCACCGGGTCGACCTCGACGATGACCTCGCCGCGGACCTTGACCACGAGCCGCATGACGCCGTGCGTGGAGGGGTGCTGCGGGCCGAGGTTGATGAGCATCTCTCCCTCGTTGAGGGTGTAGACCTCTCGCTCACGCTCGGTCTGTGGCGGCCGATCCGGGATGCCGACCTGCTCGAACCCGGCGTACTCGCGCGGCTCGACGTGGCGCGGCGTGAGGCCCGCGGCGGCGCGCAGGCGGTCCTCCTCGGCGCGGTCCAGCTCGATCGGGTCGGGGATCCGGACCTCGGGGTCGACCTTCGTCATCGCGGGCGGCTCTTGTCGGCGTCCGTCGCGCCGGCCTCCACGGACGTCGCCCCGTCGTTACCGGGTACGGGGACCGCCGGCGCCTCGACGAAGCGGCCCAGGTCCCACGTCTCCGGACGCTCGAGCGGGCTCACGCCGTGCGCCGCCGAGTCGGCGGCGTCATCGGGAAGGATGAAGTCCTTGCGCTGCGGGAAGGATCGGTAGTCGGGCGACATGTAGATCCGCCGCAGGTCCCGATTGCCCTCGAAGACGATTCCCATCATGTCGTACATCTCGCGCTCGTGGAACATCGCGCCTTCCCACATGTGGGTGACGGAGGCGATGCGCGGGTCGGCGCGATCGACGCGAGCGCGGACGCGGAGCCACGCCGGGTGCTTCCAGCTGAACAGGTGATAGACGACCTCGAAGTGCGCCTCGACGCCGTAGTCAACGGCAGCCGCGTCCGCGAGCATGAAGAAGTCGAGGTCGGGATCGTCGTGGACGGTCGTCAGCACGTCGAGGACGCGCGCGGCGTCGATCGAGATCTCGACGGTGTCCTCGTCGGTCCACAGGTCGTGCAGGTCGTCGCCGAGCCGCTCGTTCAGCGTTCGAACGAGCGGGCCGGCCGCGGCGGGAGCGGTCAGCGGACGTCTCCTTCCCAGCGCATCCGCTGCGGGCCGCGATCGACGTACGTCGGCCACTGGCCGCGGCGCTCCTTGACGAGCTCGTGGAGCTTCATCATCCCGTAGATCAGGCCCTCGGGCCGCGGCGGGCAGCCGGGGACGTAGACGTCGACGGGCATGACGCGGTCGACGCCCTGGACGACCGAGTAGGAGCGCTTGAAGCGGCCGCCGGACGTCGTGCACGTGCCCATCGCCACGCACCACTTCGGCTCGGGCATCTGCTCCCAGAGCCGGACGAGCGGGCCGGCCATCTTCGTCGTCAGCGTTCCTGCGACGATCAGGACGTCGGCCTGTCGCGGCGAGGCGCGGAACGGGAACATCCCGAAGCGGTCGATGTCGTTCACGCTGGTGGCGGTCGACATCATCTCGATCGCACAGCAGCTGAGGCCGCTGAGCAGGGGCCAGAGCGAGTTCGCGCGGATCAGGTCGAGGAGATAGTCGGCCTTCGTCGGGATCACCTCGAGCAGGCCGTGGAAGCCGCCCTGCGGGT
>CBFGTN010000089.1:0-6723 GCA_965652075.1 uncultured bacterium | reverse complement strand
AATCGACGTCGCGGAACCCGAGCCGCTCGTAGATCCGCTCGGCGGGGTTGTTTCCGCGCGTCACCCACAGGTGCACTTCACGTTCGTCGACGGCATGCAATGAGGCCAGTGCGAGCTGGGTGAGCGCGGTCGCCAGGCCGCGCCCCTTGTGCGCGGCAGCGGTCATGACGAACGAGATGAACGGCTGCTCCTCGTGACGGCAGACGAGGACCGCCGCGGCCGCGATGTCGCCGTCCCAGGCGACGAAGCTGTGCTCCGGCATCGGCCGGCGCTCGGGTGCGAAGTAGCCGGCCACCTCGTGGCGCGCGGTGTCGAGCGTGTCGTCGTCCTCGAAGTCGATCGTGCCGCGGTAGGCGTCGAGCATGAGGCTCGCCAGCGCCTCCGCGTCATCGGTCGTGGGATGGCGGACGGGAAGGCCGATGTCGGGCGCGGGCCCTGAAGCCGGTGCAAGCTCCAGGACCAGGTGACGACGCTCCACGCACCGACTCTAGCGTCCCGCGCGATGCCCACGGACCGATCGTTCCGTGGTCGCACGCGGCAATGTTCACGACCGTTCACCCCGATCTCACGCCTCCTGGTCAGAAGCGCGTGGCCACCCGGACCGCGCAGCAGCAGACCAGGAGGCATCCCGATGGCCCAGTTCAACGCCCCCGGCACGTTCCTCACCGAGCGTGGGACGACCCGCGCCGGACGCTACACCCTCATGTACCTCGGCACGATCGTCCTCATCGGCGTGATTGCGCTGGTCGCGATGGTCGCGCTTCAGCTCGACCGCTCGGGGACCCTGCAGTCGCAGCCACAGGCCGATGAGATCGTCGATGGCTGGATGGCCGGCGTCACCGCCGCCAACCGAGCGGCCAGCCTGGAAGCCGCGAACCGGATCCAGGACGGCTGGTCGTCGTCGCTGTTCGTCGAGGCCCCGGAGGCCGTCGATGGATGGTCGTCGTACCTGCTCAAGGACGAGCCAGAGATCGTGGACGGGTGGGCGAGCCGATACCTCGTCGACGACGAGCGCTGAGAAACCCCGAACCGCGCGGACGGACGCCGGCCTCGACCGGCGTCTCGCGGCGTCCCGTTCGAGGAGCTCGCAATGACCCCGTATCCTTCCGACCAGCAGCCGCCGACCCGAGCAGGTGACGTGATGACCGGTCCGCAGCCCAGGGCGCCGATCTTCGGTCGCGAGGCCGAGCTGGCGACGTTCGCCGGCGTGCTCGAGGCCGCCGAGGGCGGTCGCGGCGGGCTGGCCCTCATCGGCGGCGAGCCCGGGATCGGCAAGAGCCGGCTCGCCGACGAGGTCGCCGGCCGGGCGCGCGACGGCGGCTTCCTCGTCCTGTGGGGCCGGGCGTGGGAGGATGCCGGCGCGCCGGCCTACTGGCCCTGGATCCAGATCCTTCGCTCGTACATTCGCCAGACGGATGCCGACCTGGCCCGCCGCCGGCTCGGCGTGGGGGCGGCGGACATCGCCCACATCCTCCCGGAGCTCCGCGACCTCTTCCCCGAGCTGCCGCCGCCGCAGGACGGCGAATCAGACGCAGCTCGGTTCCAGCTCTTCGACTCGTCCGCGACCTTCCTCCGCTCGGCGGCTGATGACCGCCCGATGCTCGTCGTGATCGACGACCTCCACGCGGCCGACACCTCGTCGCTTCGACTGCTGCGCTTCCTGGCGGGCCAGCTCGCGGACATGCGGGTTCTCGTCGCCGCCACCTATCGCGACACGGAGCTCACGCCGGCGCATCCACTGACCGATGCGATGGCCGACCTGGCGCGGGAGCCCTCGACGCAGACGATCACCGTTCGCGGGCTGGAGCGCGCGGCGCTCCGCACCCTCATCGGCGCAACGGCCGGCGAGGACCCGAACGAGCAGGTCGTCAGTGCGCTCCTGCGCGGCACGAAGGGCAACCCGCTGTACGCCAGCGAGGCCGTCCGCCTCCTGTCGGCCGAGGGCGGTCTCGGGCAGCTGGCGCGCGCATCGACAGGCCATGTCGCGGTCCCGCCCGGCGTGCGCGCGACGATCGGCCGGCGTCTCGAGCGCCTCGCGCCCGAAACGCGCGCGCTCCTCCAGGTCGGCGCGGTCGTCGGGCCCGAGTTCGACGACGAGCTGCTCGGCACGATCGCCGAGCTGGATGCGCCGGCGCTCGAGCAGGGCCTCGACGCCGCCATCGCAGAGGGCCTCGTGCTCGACGCGACCGGCGGCGCGGGGCGCCATCGGTTCTCGCACGACCTGATTCGCGAGACGCTGTACGACGAGCTCGGCGCCGGGCGTCGGGTCCGGCTCCATCGACGCGCCGCGGAGGTGCTCGAGGAACGCCACGGGGCGGATCCGGGCACCCACCTCGCGGAGCTGGCCTACCACTTCTTCGAGGGCCAGCCACCCGGATCGGCCGATGCGCCCGCCGTGGAGTACGCCCGTCGGGCCGGCGACGAGGCGGCCCGGTCGCTCGCCTTCGAGGAGGCGGCCCGCCTCTACGAGATGGCGCTCGCCGCCATGGATCGCTCGGGTCGGGCCGACGCGCGGGTCAAGCTGAGCGTCCTCCTGGCGCTCGGTGACACTCGCAACAAGGGCGGCGACGTCCCCGCCGGCCGGGAGGCGCTGCTCGAGGCGGCGGCGATCGCCACGGAGCTCGGAGCGACGGTCGAGCTCGCGCAGGCGGCGCTCGGCGTCGGCGGGCGGATGGCCTGGTCGCGGCCGGGGTTCGAGACGCGGCTCATCCCGCTGCTCCAGGACGCGCTCGTCCATCTCGGCGGCGCGGATGACCGCCTGCGCGTCAAGCTGCTCTCCCGCCTCGCCTGCGCCTGGCGCAGCTCGCCGGAGCAGCGCTCGGCTGCGGACGGCCTGACGCGGCAGGCGGTCGAGCTGGCCCGCTCGCTGGACGACCCGGACACGTTGTGCTTCGCGCTGGCCGGGCGGTTCTGGGCGATCTGGTGGCCGGAGAATCCCGAAGAGCGACTGAGCGTCGCCAAGGAGATGCTCGTCGTGGCGGAGGAGGTCGGCGACGCCGAACGCATGCTCGACGCGCGCCTGATGCTGTTCCTCATTCACACCGAGCTGAGCGACATGACGAGCGCTCGGCGCGAGCTGGCGGAGATGGTGCGAACCGTGACCGACCTGCGCCAGCCGGGATCCCTCTGGCTCGGCATCGCCAACCGCGCGCTGACCGTCCTGATGGAGGGCGACTTCGCCGCGGCCGAGGCGATCCTGGGAGAGGAGGCCGATCCCGGCTCGTTCTTCACGCTCGCGCGCGACAACGTCTCCGCCGCGCGCTTCCATCGGTTCCTCTTCGCGCGCGAGCGCGGCGGGCTCGCGGGGTTGGAGCCCGAGGTTCGAGCGTCCGTGGACGAGTTCCCGTGGTATCCACTGCACCGCTCGGCCCTCGTCGTGCTGCTTCTCGAGACCGGCCGCCACGACGAGGCTCGCGCCGCCCTGGAGGAGCTGGGTCGTGACGACTTCGCCGCGCTCTACCCGGACAACGAGTGGCTGCTCGCCATCAGCCTGGCGGCGGAGGCGGCCGCGCGTCTCGGCGCCCGATCCGAGTGCACGACGATCTTCGGCCAGCTGATGCCGTACGCGGGGCGTCACGCCATCGGCCACACCGAGGGCAGCATCGGCGCCGTGGACCGGTACCTCGGGCTCCTCGCGGCGGCGATGGATCGGCAAGACGATGCGATCCGGCACCTCGAGGACGCCGTCCACATCAACGAGCGCATGGGCGCGCGTCCCTGGACCGCGCATGCCCGAGCGGACCTGGCCGACGTTCTTCGCCGCCGCGACGCTCCGGGCGACGCGGCCCGAGCCGACGATCTCGAGGCGCAGGCGCGCGCGACCGCCGACGCGCTCGGCATGCCCGCGCTCGCCGCCAGGCTCGAGGGGCAGGCGGCTCGATCCGACGGGCCCGCCGTGGTCGGGCGTGGCACGTTCCGTCGCCAGGGCGAGTACTGGTCGATCGTCTTCGAGCGCGACGCCGTGCGGCTGAAGCACTCGAAGGGCCTCGCCTACCTGGCCGAGCTCCTCGGGCGCGCCGGCCAGGAGATCCACGCGCTCGACCTCGTCTCGGGTGGCGGCGACGGGATCGTCACATCGGCCGTCGAGGACGGGCTGCGCGTCCAGTCCGACGACGGCGCGGGGCCCGCACTCGACCCTCGCGCGAAGGCGGCCTATCGCGAGCGGGTCGACGAGCTCAGGGCGGACATCGCGGAGGCCCAGGAGTGGAACGATCCCGAGCGTGCCGCCCGGGCGCAAGCGGAGCTCGAGGCCATCGCCGAGCAGCTCGCGTCGGCCACCGGCCTCGGCGGGCGCGATCGGCAGGCGGCATCCAGCGCAGAGCGCGCGCGGATCAGCGTGACGCGCGCGATCAAGTCCGCGGTCGATCGGATCGATGCCGAGAGCCCCGCGCTGGGCGGGCACCTGCGCACGACGATCCACACCGGCACGTTCTGCTCGTACACGCCGGATCCACGCGCGCCGATTACCTGGGAGCGGTGAGCCCCACGCGCTACGTCATCCGGCCGGGGCGCGGACGGACAAGCGACCTGAAGTGGCGAAATCGCGACACAACGCGCCGACGTGCCGACGTCATGAGGCCCGGGACCGACGGTGACATCAGCCATCGGCCCAGCTACAACATCACCCATTGAGCCCGAAGGATTTGACCAGTGACCAACCCCGCCCAGCCGCCCACCTCGACCGCGCCGGCGTGGCGCACCCCCGCGATCATCGGTGGCGTCGTCGCCATCGCGGTCGTCGCGGGCCTCATCTTCGCGAACCTCAATGCCGGCCAGCCAGCGGCCTCGGGGAGCCCCGAGCCGACGCCGAGCCAGAGCCCGAGCGTCCCGGCCTCGCCATCGGCTCCGCCGAGCGAGGCCCCGGCAACGCCGAGCGCTGAGCCGACGCCGGTCGCCGCGCCCGACGACTGGACGCAGGTGCACACGATCGGCGATGGCTCGGAGCGCATCGTCGGGGGTGAGATCGCCTGGGGCGACGCCGGATTCCTTGCCGTCGGGAAGCGCTTCGAGCCGGCGGGCGACGTCGGCATCGCGCCCGCGGGCTTCTCGTTCTGGCTCTCCGCCGACGGGCAGCGCTGGGCCGAGGTCCGGCCACCGGTCACGGGCGAGGAAGGGTATGACGTCGCGGCGCTCACCGGCGCGGCGGACGGCAGCTACGTGTTCCACGCCTTCCACTTCGTCGCCGGCGCTCCGAGCTCGGCGGTCGTGAGCTTCCGCTCGACCGATGGCGAGACGTGGGAGGAGCTCGAGACCGGGCTGCGGGACGACCTGCCCATCCAGGCCATCGAGACCGGGCCGTCGGGCTATCTCCTCGTCGCCGGGCAGGGCGTGGAGACGGGCGCGACGCTGTGGCTGTCGAGCGACGGGCTGACCTACGAGCTCGTCCACGAGTTCGAGCATGGCGAGCGGTACGTGCAGATCCACGACGGCGATGGCGGAGCCGATGGCTACGTCGTCATCGGCCGGCGCGGCGTCGTCGGTGAAGGCGAGTACGAGCGCTTCGCGTTCGCATCGGCCGACGGTCGCGAGTGGGTCGAGCGGGCAGCGCCGTTCGGTCCGGATGACCAGACGTTCGTGTGGGACGTCGCGGTCTCGAGCCATGGCGGCGACTGGCTGGCGACGCTCGGCAATCGCGAAGACGTCGTCACGGTGTTCGAGTCGAGCGATGGCCTGAACTGGTCGGAAGCCGGCACGTTCCAGACCCCCGAGCGCAACCTCGCGGCCCCGGGCCTGTTCGAGGAGGTCGGCGCCGAGCTGATCCTGTCGCCGGGCGCGACGACGACGTGGGAGGGAACGCCAGGGACGTTCGCCTCGACCGATGGGGCGACCTGGTCGCCGGTCGATCTCGGCGTCGACGCCTACACCGGCGAGCTCGCGATCGGCGACGGCGTGGTCGCCATGACCGGCACGATTCCGGGGACGGGCGACGACGTCGGGAGCACCGCGGTCATCTGGATCAAGGCCACCGACTGACGCATCGTCGCTCGCACGCGGCCAACGGGCCCCGGCAACCGCCGGGGCCCGCTTACGTGCCTGCGGCCCTTCAGTCGAGCGATTGCTTGTCATTGTCAAGCAATTGGACGACGCGCAATCGATGGGCTAGACTCCGCCGCTGTTGACTCGCCCATGCTGTCCGGGCGCAGTCCGTTGGGGTGAACCGGCACCATCCGAGCGGTGCCGACAGAGGGGTTCCACCGCTTCGCCGCCTGGCGTTGCTGTGCGGTGCGGGAGGGACCAAATGGAAAGGGAGTCCATGCGTCGAATCCTGCTTGCGCTCGTCTCGGCCACGATGCTGGCCGTGGCGTTGGTGGCGCCGGCCACCGCGATCACTGGAAACTACACCGAGGACTTCGAGCACCCGTTCGTGGGCCTCATCGCCTTCTACTCGGATCGCCAGGGCACCGATGACGCGTTCATCCACCGCTGCTCCGGCTCGCTCGTCGACGACGGCACGCCCGCGGACGGCTCGCGCGTGATCGTCACCGCCGGCCACTGCACCGATGACGGGACCGGCGACGCGGTTGCCGTCTCCGCCCGCGTCTGGTTCCGCCAGGACGCCGGCGCTCGATTCAATGGCACGACCGTCCCGCGCGATCCGCTGAGCGGCTACCCGGACGCGTGCATCGAAGACAAGGATCCAGCGACCCTCGATGAGTGCGAGACCGCTCACGAGATGTACAACTACGGCTTCGACAACTTCGCCGGCTTCCCGAACCACCGCGA
>CBFGTN010000088.1:0-6840 GCA_965652075.1 uncultured bacterium | reverse complement strand
TTCAGCGACACGTGGCAGCTCGTCATCAACACCGGGACGACGATCGTCACGTTCCTGATGGTCTTCGCGATTCAGACCAGCCAGAACCGCGAGGCTCGGGCGATGCATCTGAAGCTCGACGAGCTGATCCGCGCGACGAAGGGCGCCCGCAACGCGTTCATCGACGAGGAGTACGAGACGGACGCCGCGCTGAGGCTGGACGAAGCCCGCCTCCGCCAGCGCGCGAAGCGCCCGCGACGCTGACAGCCTAGATCCAGCACCACCCCGGCGGCGGCTCGCCGCTGCTCGTCGTGTCGTCCGGGAGCGTCTGGCCGCCGCAGTCGCGGAACGGGATGTGGAGCCACCACGAGTCGGGCGACAGCGGCAGCGCCACGAGCAGGGGCAGGTAGAACGCGAAGCTCGCGAGGAGGACCAGCGTGCAGGCCGCGGCCGCCACCCGCGTCGACACCCGCTCCCAGGCCGCCGCAGCGAAGAACGCCAACGCGAGGCACAGGAACGGGATCGTCGGCAGGAGGTACCAGATGAACGTCTGGCTCCGATCGCCGGAGAGGACGAGCCACGGGAGGTAGGTGGACGCGGCGGCGGCCAGGATCACGGGCTCCGGTCGGAGGATGCCCCACCCACCCCGCCACCAGGTCACGACGAGGCCGATCAGTGCCGCGACTCCTGGCCACCAGGCCACCGGATTCCCCATTGCCAGGATCTCGCGGTATGCGCCGCCCTCGTCAGCGAACCAGTACGCGACCGGGCGCTTGATGAGCGGCCACGACCACGGTGGCGACTGGTACGGGTGGTCGCCGGACAGCGCGGTGTGGAAGTCGAGCATCGCCCGCTGGTGCTCCCAGATGCCGCGCCACACCGATCCCTCGACCCACGGCAGGGCGACCAGCTCGCCGGGCATGCGTCCGGTGTAGCTGGCCACATAGACGAGGAGCGGCACGATCCCGAGCAGCACGAACGTCGGCAGCGCCTCGCGCCGGAACGCCGCGCCGATCCAGGCGCCCCGGCCTGCATCTGGATTCGCCCGACGCCGCTCGGCGATCTCGAACGCGACGACGAGCCCGATGACCGCCGGAGCGACGTACGCGCCCGACCACTTCACCGCCGTCGCCGCACCGAGGCAGACGCCCGCAAGGAGCCGCCACGGGCGTCCAAGCGTGAGCCGCCACCACCAGGGCGGATCGGGCCGATCGCGCACCCGGTCGCGATCGAGGACGACGCCGAGGACCGCGCCGACCACGAAAAACGCGATGAACGCGTCGAGCATCCCGACCCGCGAGTGGACGAGGTGCAGGAAGTCGAGCGCCAGCAGCGCGGCGGCCGCCGCGGCGCCGACGGTCGCCGCCGTCGCGCTCGTCATCGGTCTGAACAGCCGCCAGCCGAGCAGGTACACCGCGGGGACCGTGGCCGTGCCGACGACCGCGGCGGACACCCGCCAGCCGAATGGCTCGTATCCGAAGGTCGCGATGCCGGCACCGATCAGCCACTTGCCGAGCGGGGGGTGTGCGCGGCTGGCGAGGTCGGTGATGCCGCAGACCTGCTCGGTCCCGACGACGTACCAGCACGCGTCGCGCGCGTAGAAGATCTCGTCGAACACGAGCTCGATCGGCCGGCCGAGGCTGACGAGGCGGAGGGCGGCAGCCCCCAGCGTGATCGCGACGAGCAGCAGCGTGTCGAGGCGCGACCAGCCGCGGATCGGGCGTTGATGCAGGGCCATCGGTGCCTCGTATCCTAGGCAACCGCCCCCGATTTCAGGAGGCGGAGCACTCTTCGGAGGTTGACACGACCATGGGCATGGCTCGACTCGTCGCGGCCGTCTTCGGTGCGGTGTACATCGCCGCCGGCCTCGCGGGATTCGTCCTCGAGACCCCGCTCTTCGGCCTGTTCGACGTGAACACGCTGCACAACATCGTCCACATCGTCCTGGGCGCGATCCTGATCTACGGCGCCACGTCGACGTCGGCCGCGGTCATGACCACGCGCGGCGTCGGTGCGCTCCTCGTCGTCCTGGGCATCCTGGGCATCCCGTTCCCGGATGGCTTCGGGCTCGTGCCGCTCGGCGGCAACGACATCTGGCTGCACCTCGCCTCCGGGACGGTGCTGCTGGTGGCGGGCTTCCTCGGAACCAGCCCCGAGGCGGCCACCGCCTAGGCGGAGCTCCGATCCCCGTATGAGCCCGGCCGCGAGGCCGGGCTCTTCGCTTCTGGAGCTCGAGCTCAGTCGGTGCCCTGTCCGCGCGGCTCCCCAGACCCACGGTGCGCCAGGTTCTCCGAGCACGCCATGCTCGCGGGGTTCAGCTTATCGCCGCGCCAGAGCAGATAGCGCGTGTGGTCGGACGTTGCCGCCATGCGGACGCGCGCGTAGGTGTTGTGCGGCTGGATCCAGGCGTCGTCGCGGGGCAGCCCGTGGCCCGGCACGAAGCCGAACGACAGCTCTCGGCCGGCGCAGCTGGTGACGACCGCGTAGGCGTTCTCCCACGAGGGGTCGAGCCGCTCGACCGACCAGCCGGGCAACCGCGCCGCGACCTCCGCGCGCACCTCGGCGCGATCGGCATCGGGCAGTGTCGGGATCGGCACGGTCAGCGCGGCGAGGAAGGCAGCGGCCAGCGAGGCGACGACGGTGGCCCCCCGGCCGAACCCTCGTCGAGGGCTTGGCCTCTTGATGGATCGAGTCATGGCGTGTGTCTGTCTCTGTCGGGCGACGGCACCGATGCCGCCGTCATGGCGCCCTGTGCAGGAAGCGTACCGACCCTCTGCTAGACTCGCCACCGGCGCCGCCCGACGGGTCGGCGCGGGAGGCGGATGGTGAACTACGAGCTCTTCATGGCCGAAGCCATCGCCGAAGCCCGACGCGGCGCGGAGGCGGGGGAGGCACCAATCGGTTCGGTCGCGGTCATCGACGACGCGATGATCGCGCGCGACCACGATCACTCGACGCTGTCCGAGGATCCGACCGCGCACGCCGTCCTCCTCACGCTGCAGGCGGCCGCCCGCAAGCTCGGGCCGCGGCGCCTTGCGGAGGCCACCATCTTCACGACCCACGAGCCGTGTTCCATGTGCGTGGGTGCCCTGGTCGAGTCTCGCGTTCGAGCCCTCGTCTTCGCCGTGCCGGATCCCGACCGGGGGGCGGCGGGCAGCGTCGTCCAGCTGGCGCGAAGCCCGTCGCTGCCGCATCAGCTGTCGGTGATCTCCGGGGTTCGCGAGTCGGAGGCCAGGCGCCTCGCCTCGGAGTACGCATCGGTCTAGCCAGTCCGGGAGCCGTAGAGATTCCGCGGGCTGCGATACACTGCCACGGCGCGGAGAGGTGTCCGAGTGGTTGAAGGTGCCGCTCTCGAAAAGCGGTGTGCGGGCAACCGTACCGTGGGTTCGAATCCCACCCTCTCCGCCACGCCATCCCTCGCGCGGAGAGGTCGCCTAGAGGCCTAGGGCGCGGCACTGGAAATGCCGTTCGGGGCAACCCGTCGTGGGTTCGAATCCCACCCTCTCCGCCACCCCTGACCTCGATTGACCGATGCGGTCGCCTCACCTACCATTCGCGCCCGGTCGTGCTAGGCGGGGAACTAGCGGTGCCCTGTATCCGCAATCCGCTACAGCGGAGCTGAATTCCCGGTCGAGGTCCGCCCCGTTCGCCCACCACCACCGAGCCCGACGTCGAGAGTCGGGTCCCGCGCAGCGTTGGTCCGTGAACCCCGTCAGGTCCGGAAGGAAGCAGCGGTAAGCGATCGCCTTCGGGTGCCGCGGGACAACCTGGCTGGAGCCGGGCGCGTGGGTGAGTGCGAGCAGGGGCGTGGTCGACACCGGGTGCACGACCGATCTTCTCCCTCCCACCGACGGGCCGGCCGAGGCCGCATCGGTGCTACGGTAGATCGAGCAATGCCCTCACCTCAGCCGACGCCCGAGGCCGACCCAGCGCCGGGCACCGCTCCGCACACGGCCCTGTACCGCCGCTTCCGCGCGCAACGCTTCGCCGAGCTCGTCGGACAGGACCCGATCGTCGCGACGCTTCGCCACGCGGTCAGCGGGGACCGCCTCGCCCACGCCTACCTGTTCGTCGGGCCGCGCGGGACGGGCAAGACGTCGACGGCCCGGATCCTCGCGAAGGCGATCAACTGCACGGACCTCGGCGCCGACGGCGAGCCGTGCGACTCGTGCCCGGCATGCGTGTCCATCCGCGAGGGCCGCGCGCTCGACGTCATCGAGATCGACGCCGCCAGCCACGGAGCGGTCGAGGACGCTCGCGACCTCGTCATGCGCGCGCTCACCTCGCCATCCGAGCTGCGCAGGCGCGTCTACATCATCGACGAGGTCCACATGCTCAGCGCGCACGCGTTCAATGCGCTGCTCAAGCTCGTCGAGGAGCCGCCCGATCACGTCGTCTTCATCCTGGCGACGACCGACACCCACAAGGTGCCGGCCACGATCATCAGCCGGACGCAGCGATACGACTTCCGGCGGCTGCCCGAGGCGACGATCGTGGGCAAGCTCCGTCGGATCGTCGAGGCCGAGCGCGCGGAGGCCGATGACGACGCGCTCGCCCTCATCGCTCGCCTCGCCGACGGCGGGATGCGCGACGCCGAGTCCCTGCTCGACCAGGTGCTGGCCTATGCCGACGGGCGCCTGACCGACGCCGACGTCCGCGAGGCGGTGGGGCTCGCCGACGACGCAGCGATCGGGACGCTCGTCGACGCCTACGTCGCCGGCGATGCGCCGGCCGCCCTCGACGCGGTCGCCGCGATGGTCGACGCGGGGCGCGACCCGGCCCAGGTCGCCGCGCAGGCGGAGGAGGAGGCGCGCCGCCGCCTGCTCGCCTCGGCCGCCGATCCCCCCGCCGCGCGCAGGCTAGCCGCGATCCTTCGGACGCTGGCGGAGGCCGCCGGCGAGGGCGCTCGGGAGGGCCGCGCGCGGCTCGTGCTCGAGCTCCTGGCCGTCGAGCCCGTGACCGCAGCACCCGTCCCGGCGTCGGCGCCCGCATCGGTGCCCGCGGTGACGCCCGAGCGTCCGCGGCCTGCGCCGCGTCCCGAGCCCGCGGCCCAGGCACCGCCTGCCGAGCCGGTCGCGTCCGCGCCGCCCGCAACGCGCGAGCCGGAGCCCGACGTGACGCCCGCGATCCCCGCCGCCGCCGGGTCGGCGATCGGCCTCGACGAGATCCGGGCGAGCTGGGCGACGGTCGTCGACCGCGCCAGCCCGGTCATCAAGCCGCTCCTCAAGGAGTGCCGCCCGATCGCGCGCGACGGCGCGCGACTGACGCTCGCCTTCCCGGAGGGCCGCGATTTCATGCGCTCGAACATCCAGCGCCGATCCGGGCAGATCGAGGCGCTGCTGACCGAGATGTTCGGCGGCGCGTTCGCGGTCGAGTGCGTCGCGAGCAACGTCGAGCTCGAGCCGCTGACGGTCGAGGAGGCCGTCGGGGACGCGACCGACGATCCCGAGGCCCGCGCGCTGCTCGAGGGCGTCCTGAAGATCACCGGCGGGGAGCTGGTCGACGCGCCAGAGGTGCGCTGACCGGCGACACGTTCTGACACCGCAGACGAGGAGATGGCGTGAGGAACATCGGCCAGATCGCCAAGATGGCGCAGCAGATGCAAACCCAGATGGCGCAGGCGCAGGAAGAGCTGAAGCAGACGACGCTCGAGGCGACCGCCGGGGGCGGCGCCGTGCGGGTCGTCATCACCGGCGCGCAGGAGGTCCGTGCCATCGAGATCGATCGGTCCGCGATCGACCCGGAGGAGTCGGAGATGCTCCAGGACCTGGTGATGACCGCTGTGAACGAGGCGATCGGCCGCAGCAAGCAGCTCGAGCGCGATCGGATGTCGAGCATCGCGGGCGCCATGGGCCTGCCGGGCATGCCCGGCCTGCCTGGGCTCGGCTGAGCCGCTAGATGGCCGGTCTGATCGCGCCGGTCGCTCGCCTGATCGAGGAGTTCAGCAAGCTTCCAGGGGTCGGCACGAAGACCGCCCAGCGACTCACGTACCACGTCCTCCGCGGCTCGACCGACGACGCACGGGCACTGGCCACCGCGCTCGTCGCGATCAAGGAGGAGGTCGCCTACTGCAGCACGTGCTGCAACATCACCGAGGCGGGCGTCGATCCGTGCGACATCTGCGCCGATCCCCGCCGTGAGGCTGGCCGCATCTGTGTCGTCGAGGAGCCGCTCGACGTGCTCGCCATCGAGCGCACCGGCGAGTTCCGCGGCCGCTACCACGTGCTCCATGGCGCCATCAGCCCCATCGACGGCATCGGCCCGGAGCGCCTGCGGGTCCGTGAGCTGCTCGCCCGGGTCGCCGATGGTGGCGTCGAGGAGGTCATCCTGGCCACGAACCCGAACCTCGAGGGCGAGGCGACGGCGATGTACCTCGCCGACCTGCTCGCGCCCCACGAGGTCTCGGTCACCCGCATCGCGCGCGGCCTGCCAGTCGGCGGCGACCTCGAGTACGCCGATGATGTCACGCTCATCCGCTCGCTCCAGGGCCGCCGCGCGGTCGAGCGCTAGCATCGGCGACGTCGTCGTCTCAGTTGACGCTTGGGGCACGCTGCCCTAAGATGCGTCTTCGCGCCGGCAGTCAGCCGGCCGATTCGCCACGAACGGCGGTCACGGACCGTGCCGCGGGCGGATCGCGAGTGACACCTCAAGGGGAGTGCTCGAATCGAACGAAGCCGCGCCCGGATGGGCAAGGCAGAGTGGCTTACCAGCTGAAGAGTGACAGGAATCCACACGAGTCAGCGGGACAACGTCGAACTCGTAAACCGGTGAGAAGGCTTCGGCCGGACCACTGGTTTCGTTTTGTACGGAGAGTTTGATCCTGGCTCAGGACAAACGCTGGCGGGGTGCGTGAGACATGCA
>CBFGTN010000087.1:0-7182 GCA_965652075.1 uncultured bacterium | reverse complement strand
GCGAAACACGAGGGCTCCCCGGCACCGCACGCGTACCGGCGCGGAGTAGCATCAGGCTCGTGGGCGACGGCGACTTCATCGGCGAGACGACGGACCTCCTGCGACGGACGCCGGACCTGCTCCGCGTCCTCCTCAAGGGCATTCCTGAGAGCTGGACCGATACGTCCGACGTCCCGACCGACGGCTGGCGGCCGAAGGACGTCGTCGGGCACCTGATCACCGGCGAGCTGACCGACTGGATCGAGCGGACGCAGCGCATCCTCGAGCACGGGACCTCGATGCCATTCGACCGATTCGACCGTTTCGCGCACGCCGATCGCGACACCGAGGCGACCCTGGACGAGCTCATCGAGCAGTTCGCGCGGCTCCGGGCCGAGAACCTCGCCCGGCTCGAAGTGCTCGCGACCGAGGAGGATCTCGACCGGCGCGGCCTGCATCCGTCGCTCGGCGAGGTCACGCTGCGGGAGCTGCTCGCCACGTGGGCGGTGCACGACCTCGACCACGTGAGCCAGATCTTCGCCGGCATGGCCGGCTCGCACGACGCCGAGGTCGGTCCGTGGAAGGTGTACCTCGGCATCCTCCTGCGGCGCGAGGACCCGGCCGCCGTCCCCGGGTGAGCGGCGAAGACCTGGTCCTCGCCGGGCTCTTTTTCGCCGCGGCACTCCTCTACTCCAGCGTCGGACACGCGGGCGCGTCGGCATATCTGGCTGCGATGGCGCTCGTGGGCGTCCCGGTCGCCGTCATGCGCCCGACCGCGCTCGTCCTCAACCTGTTTGTCGCGAGCATCGTCGTCGTCCGCTTCACGCTCGCCCGTCACCTGCCGTGGCGAAGCCTCCTCCCGCTTGCGATCGGATCCGTACCGATGGCCTTCGTCGGCGGCAGCATCGACGTGCCTGGCGAGATCTATCGACCGCTCGTCGCCGCGGTCCTCCTCGTCGGTGCCTGGCGCCTTGCCACTGCAGCGCCACCGGCCGACGATGAGCGCCGTCCGGGCGTGCCGTGGGTGCCGGGGATCCTCAGCGGTGCCGCCATCGGACTGCTCGCGGGCCTGACGGGCACTGGTGGCGGGATCTTCCTCACGCCACTCCTCGTGCTCGCCGGATGGACCGGGACTCGCGATGCGGCCGGGCTGTCCGGGGCTTTCATCCTCGTGAACTCGATCGCCGGCCTCGCCGGGCTGCTCGGCAGCGGGCTGACACTGCCGCCCGCCCTGCCGCTCTGGATCGGGTCCGTTGCCGCTGGCGGGCTGATCGGCTCGTCGGTGGGTGCGGCGCGCTTCAGCATCTTGAATCTGCGGCGGGCGCTCGCCTTCGTCCTCGTCCTCGCGGCCGCCAAGCTCGTGTTCTTCCCGTGACGGCGGGCGTAGGATGGCGCGCATGACCGCCACCCGAGAGCCATCGGCGGATCAGGGGGACTCGCTCCACGGCAGCGAGGCGCTGCGCCTGGTGGGCGCCGACGTCGAGGTGCCGCTCGTCACGGGCGGGACGACGCGCTACGTGAACCTCGACTACGCCGCCTCCGCGCCCGCGCTCCAGGCCGTCCACGACGCCGTCGAGGAGCTCCTCGGCTGGTACTCGAGCGTGCACCGCGGCGCCGGCTTCAAGTCACGCGCGTCGACCGCCGCCTACGAGGGCGCCCGCGAGTCGATCCGGCGGTTCGTGAATGCGCGAGACGACGACGCGGTCATCATCACGCGCAACACGACCGACTCGATCAACCTGCTCGCGGGCACGCTCCCGGCCGGAACGCACGTCGTCGCCTTCGCCGGCGAGCATCACGCGAACCTCCTGCCGTGGAAGCGCATCGGCGTGCGCTACCTCGGGGTGCCGGAGTCGCCGGCAACCATGCTCGAGGACCTCGCGGCGACGCTCGAGGACCTGCCGCACTGCGAGGACCCGCACCTCGTCGCGGTCACCGGCGCGAGCAACGTGACCGGCGAGATCTGGCCGCTCGCAGAGATCGCAGAAGTCGCGCATCGGTTCGGCGCCCGCCTGCTCGTCGACGCCGCACAGCTGGCCCCCCACGCGCCGATCGACATGCAGCGCGACGGGATCGACTTCCTCGCCCTGTCCGGCCACAAGCTGTACGCCCCGTACGGCGCCGGCGCGCTCATCGGCGAGCGGGACTGGCTGTCCGCCGGCGACCCGTTCCTGCGCGGCGGCGGCGCCGTGAAGCTCGTGACCATCGACGAGACGTTGTGGGCGGAGCTGCCGGACCGCCAGGAGGCCGGATCGCCGAACGTCGTCGGCGCGGTGGCACTGGGCGTCGCCTGCGACACGCTCGCGTCCGCCGGCATGGATCGCGTCGCCAAAGAGGAGGCAGACCTGGCGGGCTACGCCCGCGAACGGCTCGGCGCCGTCGACGGTTTCCAGCACTACCGGGTCTGGGCGGCCGACCACCCCCGCACAGGGCTGCTGACCTTCAACCTCGGCGAGACGCCGTACGACCTGCTTGCGGCGGTGCTGTCCGCGGAGCACGGCATCGGCATCCGCCACGGCTGCTTCTGTGCGCATCCGCTCATGGTCCGGCTGCTTCGGGTGGCCGATGACGAGGTCGATCGGCTGATGAGCGAGACGCGCGCCGGCCACCACGAGCGGCTCCCCGGGGCCGCGCGCATGAGCCTGGGCCTGGGCTCGACGCGGGGCGACGTGGAAGCGCTGGCCGATGCGCTGCGCGCGATTGCGGCCAACGGGCCGCAATGGACGTACCGGGTCAATCCACAGAGCAGCGAGTACGAGCCCGATCCGGATCCGCGGCCGCTGCCGTCGCTGCCGATGCGCCTCGTCGAGCACCCGCACGGGCACGGCGAGTCGGCCTGATCGTCGCGCAGCACGTGCGGGGCGTGCCCGGTACCGTATGTACTGACGTGACCCGTTCTCCGTGGTCGACATCCATCCGCGATCGGTTCGCCTTCTGGGCGCTCACCGGCGTGTCGCTGCTCGTCGCCCACGATGCGATCTTCCTGGTCCAGGCGGGGCCGGGCGAGGACCTCGCCGCAACGCTCCGAACGGCCGGCCACGGGTACTGGGCCCTCGCCAGCCTCGCCCTCGCCGTGACCGCGATCGTCGCCGCGACGTGGACGTGGCTTCGAATCCGACGCCTGCAACGCCGGGCTCGCACGCTCGGAGCGGCCGCGGCGGCCACGCACCCGCGACTCGTCCGCCGGGTCGGCGTGGCCTGGCTCCGGCTCGCGGCCGTCGTCAGCATCGGCTTCCTCGTCCAGGAGAACGTCGAGCACGTCATCGCCCATGGGCACGCGCCGGGGTTCGGCGCGCTCATCGGTCCGGAGTATCCGCTCGCCATTCCCGTCATCGCGGTCATCTCCGCCATCGCGGCGATCGTTGCCGCCCTCGTCGGCAGCCGGCGAGAGGCGCTCGTCGTCGCGATCGAGGCGGCCCTTCGACAGATGCCGCGCGCGCCTCGCGACACGATGCGTCCGCCGGCCCGGCTCCCGGCCGGCATCGGTTCCGTCCTCGCCGTGCAGGGTGCCGGTCGCGCCCCTCCAACCTTGGTCGTCGCCACCACCTGAACGACACCAAGCACGGCCGCGCCGTCCCGGCGCGGCCAGGGAGGCACCATGATCAATCGCATCGGACGTGCCGCCGCCCTCGGTGCGGCGGCCGCGATCCTTGCCGGCGGGACCGCGGTCGCGCACGAGGAACGCGAGGTCGGCGACCACACGTTCGAGGTCGGCTTCATCGGTGAGCCGGTCTTCGTCGGCCAGAAGAGCGGCCTCGAATTCTCCGTCAGCCACGACGGCGAGGAGCCGGTCGAGGGCCTCGAGGAGACACTCCAGGCACAGGTCATCTTCGGTGACGACACGCGCGACCTCGAGATCCGCCCGGTGTTCGGGCAGCCAGGGTCGTACGAGTCGGTGTTCATCCCGACCGCCGCGGGCCCATACACGTTCCGGATCTACGGCGAGCTCGACGATCAGCCGTTCGACGAGTCGTTCACGTCCGGGCCTGACACGTTCGGCGAGGTCCAGGACGTTGCGGCGGGCCAGTTCCCGATCCAGTTCCCGGCACAGGCCGACGTTGTCGCCGACGCCGAGGCCGGGGCGGCCGCGGCGACGCAGGCGACGATCGCGATCGTCCTGGCCGTCATCGGCCTGCTGGCGGCGCTCGTCGCGCTCGGGTTGGCGGTGGCGCGACGCGTGAGCTGATGCGAGCCATCCGGTGGTGGCGCCTGGCCGGCGCCGCCGCCGTCCTGGCGCTGCTGGCCGGGCCGTTCGTGCCCGGCTTCGGCAGCCGCGTGCTGGCGCACGCCCAGCTCGTCGCCAGCTCTCCCGGCTCGGGCGAGGTGCTCCCGGAGCCACCGACCGAGCTGCGACTCGTGTTCAGCGAGCCGCTCGAGACGCAGGTGACGTCACTGGACCTCGCGTCGATCGACGGGACGCAGATCCTGCAGCGAGCCGGCGAGGTCGACCCCGCCGATCCGCACGCGCTCGTCGTCGCCGATCTCCCCGAGCTTCCGGACGGCATCTACTCGATCACCTGGCGGAACCTGTCCGCGGCGGATGGCCACACCAGTGACGGCTTCCTCTACTTCGGCGTCGGCGAGAGCACGAGCTCCCTGCCCGCGGCGTCCGGCCACGACGTGCACGGCGATACCGACGTCGTCGCGGTCGTCGGGCGGTGGTTGACGTACCTCGGGCTGCTCGGCGCGATCGGCCTCTCCGTCTTCCATTGGCTCGTCATCCGCGAAACGGCCATGCCGCGCCGGCTGGTCCAGCTCATCGCCCTGGGCCTGGGCATCGCCGCGGTCGCGACAGCCGTGATGGCGCTCGCCGCCGGCATCGAGTCGGGCGCCGGCCTCTCCTACCTCGTCGACAGCCGGACCGGGCTCCTCCAGCTCGCGCGCGGGGTCGTTGCGGCGGGGGCGGCAGGCGTCCTCCTCGTCGCGCCGGGAACCGCCGCACGCTGGGTGGCGCTGGCGGCCGGACTGGGCGGGGTCGTGCTGTTGATCATGGCCGGCCACGCGTCGGCACTCCCGGGCCTCGCGCCGATCCTCGCCGGCGTCGTCCACGTCACCGCTGTCGGCGTGTGGCTCGGCGGCGTGGCGGGACTGCTGCTGCGCCTGATGCGCCCGTCGTGGATCTCCGAGGGCGAGCCGCTCGCGATGCGCACGTGCGTCCCGCGCTTCTCGGCGCTCGCGCTCGTGGCGATTGGCCTGGTGGCGGCGACCGGTGCGTACTCCGCGTGGGTCGAGACCGGCAGCATCGTGCCGATCGGCACCGAGTACGGCCGGACGCTCCTCATCAAGACGGCACTGGCACTCGGCGCCTTCACGATGGGCGGGCTGAACTTCTTCGACGGCGGACGCATGCGCCGATGGCTCGACGGCTTCCCGACCCGGCTCGAGGTCGAGGCGCTCCTCGCCGGGGCGGTCCTGGTGATGAGCGCCGCGCTGGCGACGACGCCGCCCGTCGACGAGCCGAGCGGCGTGGCGATCGAGCCGATCCCCGACGCGTTCGGTGAGGTCGCGCCGAACATGTTGATGCACGTCGTCCCCGGCCGGCCCGGAGTGAACCGCATCGTGGTGAGGACGAGCGAGGCGATGATCTCGATCGACGCGATGGAGCTCGCCCTCCAGGATCTCGACGCGGGGACCTCGACGAACGTGCCGCTCGTCCTCGAGGGCATGCAGGGCATGGCCGACATGCCGATCGCCGATCACAACACCCACGTGACGCCGAACCCGGACGGCACGGTTGACTGGATCGCCGACGCGATCGGGCTGCCTGCGGGCAGCAGCTGGGACGCGACGGTGCGCATCCTGAGCGATGACGGCACCGAGCTCGCACGCCAGCGCTTTGCCTTCGCACTCGACGACGAAGGCATCTCCGAAGGTGCGATCAATCCCCTCGTGACGTGGGGAACGCTGATCGCCCTGGCGCTGGGGATCGGAGGGGCGATCGGCATCGGGCTCGGGCTCGGCGGCTTCCTCCTGCCTCGGTGCGAGCGGCTGGCATCGCAGATCGCGCTGGTGGGGGGAGGCGTCGTCGGCATCGTGCTCGGCCTGGCCATCGGCCTCCGCCAGCTCGTCGGCTGACGTACGATCGACGACCGATGACCTCGCCGATCACCGTCCTCGACACCCTCCAGCGCCCGATGCGCGACCTGCGCATCAGCGTGACGGATCGGTGCAACTTCCGTTGCGGCTACTGCATGCCGCGGGAGGCGTTCGGCCCCGACCACGCGTTCCTGCCGCGCGCCGAGATCCTCGACTTCGACGAGATCGAGCGCGTCGTCCGGGCGGCGGTGTCGCTCGGCGTGCGCAAGGTTCGGCTGACCGGCGGCGAGCCGCTCGTGCGGCGCGGCCTCGAGGGCCTGGTGGGTCGGCTGGCGACGCTCGAGGGCATCGACGACCTGACGCTGACGACGAACGGCTCGCTGCTCGCCGCCCGCGCCAATGCGCTGGCGGAGGCCGGGCTGAGTCGCGTGACGGTCAGCCTCGACGCGCTCGACGACCAGACCTTCAGCCGCATGAACGACGTCGGCTTTCCGGTTGCGCGCGTCCTCGACGGCATCGCGGCCGCGAATGCCGCCGGCCTCGGTCCGATCAAGCTGAACGCGGTGATCCGCCGGGGCCTGAACGAGCACGCGGTGCTCGACCTCGCCGATCACTTCCGCGAGACCGGCGTCACGGTCCGTTTCATCGAGTACATGGACGTCGGGCACACCAACGGCTGGCGCCTCGAGGACGTCGTGCCCGCCGGCGAGATCGTCGACGCGATCGACGCGCGCTGGCCCCTCGAGCCAGTCGCGCCAGAGCACCGCGGCGAGGTTGCGCGTCGGTATCGATACCGCGACGGTGCCGGCGAGATCGGTGTGATCGCGAGCGTGACGCAGCCGTTCTGCGGCGATTGCACTCGCGTCCGCCTCTCGGCCGACGGTCAGCTGTACACCTGCCTCTTCGCGACGACCGGGCACGACATGCGAGGGATCCTTCGGTCGGGCGCCGACGACGAGCATCTGACCGATGCGATGCGCGCGGTCTGGGCCGGTCGTGACGACCGGTACTCCGAGTTGCGCACGCTCGAGACGATCGACCTGCCCAAGGTGGAGATGAGCTATATCGGGGGGTGACGGAGGACCGCGACATGAGCGTTGCCCGCCTCGCCGACATCCCGGGGTTCAACATCGATCGCGTCGCCGCCGCGGCCGGCGACGACCCTGA
>CBFGTN010000086.1:0-7233 GCA_965652075.1 uncultured bacterium | reverse complement strand
ACGCCGCAACCTCGGCCCGGCGGCCGACACCCAGCTTGGCCAGGATGTGCTCGACCTCCCGCGCTCATCCCATCCTCGGGCCGCAATTCGCTTCAGCGACCGGTCGCGAAGGGGAGCGGAGTCGATTCTGGCGCGGCGAGCTCGTTGAGCGTATCGTCGGCGGGTGACCGCCGATGAGACGCGGACCTGCGCGCTGTGCGGCGACCCCATCGAGCCCGATCAGGCGTGGATGATCGCCGAGGCCGGAGTGGTGGCCCACTCCGGGTGCGTGTACCGCGACACCGACCAGGCGGCGCGCGACCGCTGGATGCCCTCCGAGCTCTGACGCTCGCAGGTGGAACTCCTCGAACGCGGCGCGCTCCTGGATGAGCTCCGCCAGGCGTCCGGCGGCGCCGCAGAGGGACGTGGACGCGTCGTCGTCGTGGAGGCGCAACCGCCCTAGGTAGAACGCTCGATGCGTCACGTCGAGCCCGCCCGCCACGCCGGACTCCGAAAGGAGGTGCCGCATGCCGCTCTACATGGACATGCACAGCATCGATGGCGAGGTCGCCGTCAAGGACGTTCGCCAGGCGCACGTTGCCGACCTGCAGGCGCAGGACCAGTACGGGGTCCGATACCTTCGGTACTCGGTCGACGAGGACAACGGCAAGGTCTTCTGCCTCGTCGACGCGCCCAGCTCCGACGCCGCAGCCCGCGTGCACAAGGAAGCCCACGGCCTCGTCGCGCAGGACATCTTCCCGGTCGTCGAGGGGGACTGAGCGATGACCATCACGCGGAGCCGCCGTCTGGTCGTGGCCATCACCCTCGGGACCGTGCTGGCGGGACTGACCATCGCGAGCGCGCCGAACGCGGACGGGACGTTCGAGCCGTTCAACAACGACGTCGCCTGCTGACCGGCCGACGGCAACCGGCTCTCGGTCGGTCCTACTCCGGCTTGGGGATCTGGTCTCCGCGCAGGACGACATCGGGGTGCGTCGCGCGCCAGTCGTAGTCGGCGACCGCCTCGTCGGCAGCCAGCAGCCCGCGCTCACGAAGCCAGTCGTCGTTGTAGAGCTTGCCCACGTAGTTGCGACCGGAGTCCGGGAGCAGGACGACGAACAGGGCATCGGGATCATCGACCTCACGGGCGACCTGCAGCGCCGCCCACAGGACCGTGCCGCCCGACTCGCCCATCAGGATCCCCTCACGCGCCGTCGCGGCCCGCGCCGTGAGCATCGAGTCGCGATCGCTGACCCGCACGACGACGTCGCACACGTCGGTGTCGTACGTCATCGGCCAGAAGTCCTCGCCGATCCCCTCGGTCAGGTACGCGCGGGGCGTGTCTCCCGAGTAGACCGACCCGGCGGGGTCGGCGCCCACGACAACGATCGATGCCGAGCGCTCCCGCAGGTAGCGCCCCGCCCCTGAGACCGTGCCGCCCGTCCCGACGGCGACGACGAGGTGGGTGATCCGGCCCTCCGTCGCGTCCCAGATCTCAGGACCGGTCGTCGCGTAGTGCGCCGCCGGGTTCGCGGGATTCGAGTACTGGTCCGGCTTCCACGCGCCGGGCGTCTCGCGCGCCAGCCGGTCGGACACGCGGTAGTAGCTGCGCTCGTCGTCCGGGTCGACGTCCGTCGGGCAGACGACGACCTCCGCCCCGTACGCGCGCAGCAGCGCGCGCTTCTCCTCCGACTGCTTGTCGGCCATGACGAAGATGCACCGATAGCCCTTGACGGCGGCGGCCTGGGCCAGCCCGACGCCGGTGTTGCCCGACGTCGGCTCGACGATCACGCCGCCTGGCTTCAGCAGGCCCGCGCGCTCGGCGGCCTCGATCATCGGCATGGCGATGCGATCCTTGACCGATCCGCCCGGGTTCATGTGCTCGAGCTTGGCCACGATCCGAGGCCGAACGTCGGACGCCAGACGGTCGAGCGCGACCAGCGGCGTGTGGCCGACGGCGGCCGTCACGTCGGGCGCGATGCCCGGCCGGTCAGCCAGCGGAGGGCTCCGCCTGGGGCTGTGGCGCCGGCGTCTCGATCGGCGGAGGCTCGGCCGGCCGGATCATCGGCGAGCCCCATCCGCGGCGGTGGCGGACGATCAGCCAGACGAGCGACACGACGAAGGCCACGATCCCGAGCCACATCGCGGTCGGCACGCCGAGGATCGTCCAGTTGTTCACGCGATACAGCTCGAGGACGGTTCGGACGGCGCCGTACCACATGAGGTACATCAGCACCGCGTCGCCGGCGAAGAGGCGAGGGGCAAAGCGGCGGATCACGAACAGCAGGACCGCGGCGCCGATCAGGTTCAGGATGGCCTCGTACGCGAAGAGCGGCACGAACCGCGTCGTCTCGACCGGGAAGGTCACGACATCCCACGGTGTGCCGAGGCGGTGAGAGGCGTCGATCTGGATCCCCCACGGCAGGCACGGTGGAAAGTCGACCCCGCACAGGGTGGTCGGCGGACCGTAGAGCTCCTGGTTGACGAAGTTGCCCAGGCGGCCGATCGCCTGCCCCAGCAGCAGCGCGGGCGCCGCGATATCCATCCAGCGCGCCGCGCTCAGGCCATTCCAGCGCGCGTAGAGGAACACGCCGAGCGCGCCGCCCGCGATCCCGCCCGGGATGCCGATTCCGCCGTTCCAGATCTGCGGGATCTGAATCGGGTTCGCGACGTAGTGGTCCCACATGTGGATGACGTGGTACAGGCGAGCGCCGACGACCGCGAACAGCATGACGATCAGGAGCATCGACCAGACCTGCTCGGGATCCTCGCCGAGCCAGCGAGCCACCCGCGTCGCGACGAAGGCGCCGACGAGCGCGGCCGCCGCGATGAAGATGCCGTACCAGTGGACCTCCAGTGGGCCGATCTGGAAGGCGACGGGGTCGATCACCCGGCCGATTCTAGCGCCGAGGCCTCGGGTCGACGCTCGGCCGCCGTGGGGAACTCATCGAGGTCGCGGAGCACCGGGAACAGCCGCATCCAGACGCCGGTGACGACGAGCGTCGCGACCCCTCCGACCACGACGGCGGGCACGGTTCCCCACCATGACGCGGTGAGGCCGGACTCGAACTCGCCGAGCTCGTTCGAGGCCCCGATGAAGACGCTGTTCACCGCGCTCACGCGCCCGCGGATCTCATCGGGCGTCTCCAGCTGGACGAGCAGGTGCCGGATGTAGACGCTCACCATGTCGCCGCCGCCCATGACGATCAGCGCCGCCAGGCTCAGCGCGAGGCTCGTCGACAGCCCGAAGACGATCGTCGCGACCCCGAACGCGGCCACGCCGCCGAACATCCAGCCGCCGACGCGACGACGGATCGGCCACACCGCGACCGATGCCGCGACGACCGCGGCCCCCACCGCCGGGGCCGCCCGCATGACGCCAAGGCCAACCGGGCCGACGGCGAGGATCTCGCCGGCATAGAACGGCAGCAGCGCCGTCGCCCCGCCGAAGAGGACGGCGAACAGGTCGAGCGAGATGGACCCGAGCACGATCGGTCGTGAGCGCACGAAGTTCACGCCGGACAGCAGCGTCGCCCACGACACCGGCTCCGTGGACTCCGACGCGCGGCCGCCGGCTCGCAACCCCGCGATCAGGACGACGCCCGCGATCAGCAGGACCAGCGCCGCGGCATAGGCGACCCCGACGCCCAGGAGGACGAGCGCCCCGCCGAGCGCCGGCCCCGCGATCGTCGCGACCTGCCACAGCGACGAGTTGACGGCGACCGCCCGTGGAAAGAGCTCGATCGACGCGAGGTTCGGAAGGAGCGCCTGGCCGGTCGGCTGGCTGAAGGCGCGGGCGATGCCGAACACCGCCATGACGGCGAAGATCGGCGCCAGGTCCGAGACGCCCGCGACGGTCAGCCAGAGCAGCGCCAGCGCGCACAGCGCGAGCAGCGAGTACGTCGCGAGCTGGATGCGGCGGCGGTCGTACCGGTCGGCGACGTGCCCGGCGGGCAGGATGAGCAGGATGAATGGGAGGAACTGCGACAGCGCCACGAGACCCAGGTCGAACGGGTCGCCGGTGGCCTCGAACACCTGCCATCCGACCGCGACGGTCTGGACCTGCGTCGCGGTGGCGACGACGAAGCGGGCCACGAGATAGCGCCTGAGATCGGGATGGCGGAAGACCTCGGCACGCCCGCCCTCGTCGAGTGACATCCGGCGCGGAGCGTAGCGGACGGCGCGCTCCCGCATCGGCGCCGCAGTCCGGCGCGCGCAGACTGTGGCCACGATCCGTCGACGGCGCTAGATTCCGCGCAGCAACGATTTGGAAGGACCGATGACCGAGCCCCGGCAACCCGACTCCGGGCCCTCACTGCCGCTCTGGCAGCTCGTGACGCTGTCGATCTACTGGTTCGGGATCGTCATCATCTGGGGCGGGCTGAACAAGATCATCCTGCCGGCGATGATCGAGGATCAGCCGGGAGGTGCCGAGAACCTCGGCGTCCTGCTCGCCATTCTCGTCACGGTGGGGGTGATCGCCCCGATCGTCATCCAGCCGACGGTCGGGATGATCAGCGACTACACCGTCACCCGCTGGGGCCGTCGCAAGCCGTACATCTTCGTCGGCGCCCTGCTCGACCTCGTGTTCCTGTACGGGATCGCCTCGTCGCAGACGTACCTGTCGCTCGTGGCGTTCTACTTCCTGCTCCAGCTCAGCTCGAACTTCGCGCAGGGCCCGTTCCAGGGCTACGTCCCCGACCTGGTTCCCAAGCGCCAGGTCGGGCTGGCCAGCGGGCTGATGGGCA
Source organism: uncultured bacterium (assembly GCA_965652075.1). GTDB lineage: Bacteria > Chloroflexota > Limnocylindria > QHBO01 > QHBO01 > JACDBZ01. The sequence continues at coordinate 2,506 of CBFGTN010000086.1, read as the reverse complement.
CGATGATCGTGCTCGGCACGATCGCCGGCGTCGGGATCGCGACGTTCGGCGTCAACAGCGGCAGCCTCTTCGTCGCCACGATGGCCCTCGGCGTCGTCGAGGTCGTGACGATGATCGTCCTCGTCACCACCGTCAACGAGGGGACGACCGCGCCGAAGCGGACGCAGTCGTGGCTCGGCGTGGCTCGCTCGGCCTGGGCGACCGACATCCTGCGCGAGTCGAGCGTGCTCTGGCTCCTCCTCGTGCGACTGCTCTTCCTCGGCGCGTACGCCGCGACGTCGCTGGCGTTGCCGTACTTCCAGCGCGTTCACGGGCTGAACGAGGCCGATGCGAGCACGACCGTCTTCATCGGCACCGCCATCGTCGGCGTGATGACGGCGATCTCGGCGATCCCGGGCGCCCGGATCTCCGACCGGGTCGGCCGCAAGCCGGTCATCTGGGCCGCCGCCGCGATCGCGGGCCTCGGCCTGATGGGCGTTGCGCTGGCACCGACCCCGGCGTTCGCGATCGCCTCGTTCGTGCCCTTCGGGATCGGGATGGGCGCGTTCCTGTCGGTCGACTGGGCGCTCATGACCGACGTCATCCCGAAGCACACCTCCGGTCGCTACATGGGCATCCTGAACGCGGGCACCGCGATGGCCGAGCCGGTGTTCCTGCTCGTCGCCGGTCCGCTGGCGCTCGACCTCGTCGGTCGCCTCCTCGGGGAGCCGCTCGGCGCACGGTCGGCGATGCTGGTCGCGGTGGCCTTCCTGCTCGGCGCCGGGCTCGCCCTGTTCCGCGTCGACGCTCGGCGCCGCGAGCGAGACGAGGTGGAGAGCACGGTGGAGCCCCAGCCGGCGCTGACGCCAACGGCCTGATGGACGCCGCCGCGGAACGTGCCCGGCGCACCGGCCCGCGGGAGCTGAGCGTGGCGGTGACGCCCCGCTATCGGTTCCTGTGGGGACTGAACCGAGCGATCGTGCGGCTGCTGTTCGACGTTCGAGCGTCGGGCCTCGAGCACTGGCCGGCGCCCCCGTTCCAGCTCGTCGCCAACCACCACAACGGGTTCGATCCGATGCTCGTCCTGTCGGTCACACCGATCGAGCCGCGGATCACCTGGTTCGGCCCTCGCGAGGCCGACTTCAGCCGCGGGTTCAAGAACCGGGTCCTGGCGTTCTTCGGCGGGATCATCCCGTACAACCCGGAGAAGACGACGCTGACGTCGGCGGTGCGCTCCGTGCGTCGGGTGTTCGCGGCCGACGGCGTGCTCGGAATCTTCGCCGAGGGCCGGATCGGCTTCCGCGAGAGCGAGCTGCTCCCCCTCGAGGACGGCGCCGCGGCCTTCGCGGCGAGCGCCGGCGTGCCCGTCGTGCCGTGCGCGATCGTCGGCAGCACCGACCTGTGGTTCCGGAAGCGGATCGACGTGCGCTTCGGCGCTCCCATCCGCACGGATGCCGTCCGCGGTCGCGAGGGGCGCGAGGCGCTCGACCGCCAGATTCGCGACGGCGTCCTCGCCCTGCTCCCCGAGTCGGAGCCGCGCCTTCCGCTCCGCCGCCCGCTCTCGTTCCTTACCAACGTCCTGAACGGTGCCGACGACATCGCCAGGCGGGAGGCCGAGGGGCGCTAGCATCGGGCACCGATGCTTCCGTTCGTCTGGACCCTATTCGTCGTCTTCGCCGTCGCCGGCTTCCTGATGATCGCGGCCTACTGGCTCGACGTGCAGGACCGACCCGATCTCGACGCCCGCGGCCGGATCGCCTGGTCCGCTGCCGTCATCGTCTTCCCGCTCTCGATTCCCGCGTACGCTTTCCTCGGCGGTCCGAGCTGGCCGCTGTCGCTCCGGGTCGGAAGCCTCGTCCCGTTGATCGCGCTCCTGCTATTCGCGGGCTTCCTGTTCGGGGTCTTCAGCTGACCTTCGAGCGCCGGAAGGCGAACACTGTCACCGCACCCACACCGAGGACCGCAAGGCCGACGCCGGCCCATGCGATCCAACCCACGTCAGTTGCCGCCGTCTCCAGGCCTTGGATCGGCTCGACGGTCACGAGAGCTGCAACACCCTCGCGGTCGCCGGCCGCCAGCCCCTCCATCAGCATGTTGCCGCTGCACAGGTTCGTGTGAAGGGCACCGCCCTGCTCGTCCGCGGCCACGAACCACCTCTCTTCGAGCCCAAACGTGAAGCCGCACGATGCGCCTCCGCCGTCGTCCACCGCCCGCACCTCGACCACCTCAGCGACCGGAACCGTCGCGCGTTCCACCGCGAAGGCGTACCGCACGAGCGGCAACCCGAGGTTGGGATCGACACCGGCGTCCCGCACGCCAACGACCGTGCCGACGAACGCGACGCTGGCGTTGGCCGCAGAATTTGCGGCCATCTCGACGGGCCCGCCGAGTCCCGCACAGGAGCATGCCACGACTGATGTCGTCGGCGCCGCGAGAAGGCCAATTGCGAGCGCGAGGCCGGCCACGATCCTGAAGCGCATGCGCCCTCGACGGCGGAAGAGCGAGACGGGTTCCATTGGCCGCATGC
>CBFGTN010000085.1:0-7571 GCA_965652075.1 uncultured bacterium | reverse complement strand
GGACCTCCTCGCGCTCGTCGACGATCTGCGCGTCGAAGATCTCGCGCTGGCTCTTGCTGCTGATGTACTCGCCCGCCGCCATGCTGAAGACGCCGCCGAGCGCAGTCGCGACGCCGGCCACGATGACGTAGTACGGGTCCGTCGACGCCCCGGCGACGAAGTTCACGACGGCGACGGTGCTGATCAGGCCGTCCTGCGCACCGAAAATCGCTTCGCGGATCTCGCCAAGCAAGGCCGCCTTGCGGCGCTCGTCGGTCAGGTGCGCCCGCAGGAACTCGTGGTCGAACTCGCCGGCCGACATCGACGCGCGGGCGTGCTCGTCGGCCATGAGCGTGGCGGTCCGTTCGTCCATGAACCGATGCTAGCCGCTCGCCGGATCCCGCGTGAGTGGAACGACTGACGCCACGACGGCGTCCGGGCGGCACACCAGTTGGGAGGGACGACGATGACGAGGCATGCGGGCACGCACCGAGCGGTGCTGCTGGCCGCGATCTTCATGCTGGCGCTGGCGGTCGCAGGATGCTCGGCCGACGCCGGCTCGGCGCTCGACGGTGCCGGTGGCCAGGCCCACGAGGCGGCACCGTCGGCACCTGCCGGCGGCGAGGAGCCGGCGAACGGTGTCGCCGACGAGTCGGGACGGCCGGTCGGGGAGTTCGCGCCGATCGAACAGCGCATCGTGAAGACCGGCGAGGTCGGACTGGAGGTCGACGACGTCGCCGCCATCCTCGCTCAGGTCCGCGCGATGGCCGTCGAGATCGGCGGCTATGTCGGCGGATCGCAGGCGGGAACCCTGGATGAGTCGGCGTCGGTGACGCTTCGCGTTCCGGCGGAGCGCTTCGACGAGCTCATCACGCGGCTCCAGGAGCTGAGCGGCGTGGAGGTCGTGTCGATGGCGACCCGTGAGCAGGACGTGACCGGGCAGGTCGTCGACCTCGACGCGCGCATCCGGAACCTACGGGCGTCGGAGGCGTCGTACCGCGTCCTCTTCGATCGCGCGCAGCGGATCGAGGACATCCTCACCGTCCAGGGCCGTCTCGACGAGGTTCGCGGCCAGATCGAGCAGCTCGACGCCCAGCTCCAGTCGATCGAGGGCCAGGCGGCGATGTCGACGCTGACGGTGACGATCATCCCTCGTGGCGAGCCGGTCGCCGCGGTGCAGGAAGGCTGGGACCCGGGCGCTCAGGCGAGCCGGGCGGTGGCCACGCTCATCGGGCTCGCACAGGGGCTCTTCGACGCGCTCGTGTGGCTCGTGATCGTGATCCTGCCGCTCGCACTCGTCGTCGGCCTCGTCGCGCTCGTCGCGATACGGATGCTCCCCGAGGTCAGACGGCGTGTCTCGCCCGCAGATGCCGCGGCGTCCGGCGAGGAGCCGGCGAGCTAGCAGCCAGTCAGTCGCGGTCGCCGGCGGTGGGCTCGCCGGCGACCCGCCAGGCGACCGGCAGGAGCCACGCGGCGAGGAGGACCTTGGCGAGGTCCCACGGCAGGAACACGAGCGCCCCGATCTCGAGCGCGTCCGCGAACGTCAGGCCGGTGACGATCGCAAGCACCGGGACGCCGACGGCGTAGACGATGAGCGTGCCGATGAGCATCAGGCCCGCGGCGGAGCCGAAGTGGCGGTCCCAACCCTTCTCGGCAAGGTAGCCGACGACGGCGGCGGAGATCACGAACCCGATGAGATATCCGCCCGTCGCGCCGATCAGGTGCTCGGAGCCACCCGATGCCTGGGCGAAGACGGGCAGGCCGGCGGCGCCGATGAGGACGTAGAGAAGGATCGAGAGCCCTCCGCGTACCGTCCCGAGCGCCGTCCCGACCAGGAGCACCGCGCCGGTCTGGAGCGTGTACGGAACCGGTGTCCACGGCACGACGAACGCGAACTGGGCGGCGAGCGCGGTGAGCATCGCCCCGCCGATGACGAGCGCGACGTCGCGCAGGTTCGGCGTCAGTCGCTCGAGCGGCAGGAGGTCCGCGAGTGTGACCGGTTGGCGCAGCGTGGTGGGCGTCGAGCTCATCGGCGCCGATTCTAGACCGCCTGTGAAGCCCCGAATCCGCTAGACTCGCCCCGTCCTTTAAGCCCGGCACCGTGATGCCGGAAAGGAGACCGATGGCCAGCGCCGCCCCACACCGTGCCCGGATCGCCGCGCCCGGGCTCACGCCCGAGGCAGCAGCCACCCCTTCGCCGGGCCTCCTGGCGCTGGAGGGCGGACTCGTCCTCGGCGGCACCCTCCACGGCAGCCGGCTCACGGCCGACGGCGACCTCGTCTTCACGACCGCCGCCACCGGCTGGGGCGAGATCCTCACCGACCCGTCATACGCGGGCCAGATGGTCGTCCTCACGCACCCGATGGCCGGGAACTACCGGATCGCACGGTCTGAGCTCGAGTCCACGCATGTGCACGCCCGTGGCCTCGTGGTCACCCGCCTCGTCGAGCCGCCGCCCGGGCCGGGCGTCTCGCTCGACGAGCTCCTGGTGGAGGGCGGGATCCCGGCGATTTCCGGCATCGACACGCGCGCGCTCACGCTCCTCCTGCGCAACGGCGCGGCCCGCAGAACGACGATCGTCCCGGCCGAGGTCGGAGCGGACGTCGCCGTCGATCGCGCGCGCGCGAGCCCGACCTGGGAGTCCGTCGACCACGTCACCGCCGTCGCGGCGAGCCAGCCATTCCGCGTGGCCCCGGACGGCGAGCGCCGGGCGCGGGCCGTCCTCGTCGACTACGGCGTGAAGCGCTCCCTCCTCGCCGCGCTGACGGGGCGCGGGATCGAGGTCGTGGGGCTGCCTCCGGGCGCGACCGCGGCCGACGTCGCCAGCCATGACCCCGACCTCATCGTCCTCTCGCCGGGTCCGGGCGACCCGTCACGGATGGCGCCCCAGATCGAGCAGGTTCGGCAGCTGGCAGCGGCCTCCGTCGCCGGCGGGACGCCGATCCTCGGCATCTGCCTCGGCCACCAGCTGCTCGGCCTGGCCGCCGGCGCGCAGACGAGACGCCTGGCGGTCGGCCATCACGGCGGCAACCACGCGGTCCTCGAGGCGGAGAGCGGGCGCGTCGACATCGGCGCCCACAACCACGAGGTCGAGGTCGTCGACGGTCCTGCGCTCGTCGCCGCGGGCTACCGGGTCAGCCACCGAGACCTCAACGACGGGACCGTCGAGGGCCTGGCGCACGCGAGCGGCCGGATCGCATCGGTCCAGTTCCACCCCGAGGGCGCCCCCGGGCCGATCGACGCGACGCGGATCTTCGACCTGGCGCTCGAGGCGGCGCTGGCGTGACGGAGGCGCCGCGCAAGGTCCTCGTCATCGGCTCCGGACCGATTCTGATCGGCCAGGCGGCCGAGTTCGACTATGCCGGGGTGCAGGCCTGCCTTGCGCTGCGGGAGGCGGGCGTCGAGACGATCCTGGTGAACTCGAACCCGGCCACGGTCATGACCGACCCCGACGTCGGCGGCACGGTGATCCTGGCACCGTTGACCCTGGAACGGGTCACGCGCGTGATCGAGGAGCACCGGCCCGACGCGCTGCTGCCGACCCTGGGCGGGCAGACCGGGCTGAACCTGGCCGTGGCGCTCGACGACGCCGGCGTGCTCGACCGGTATGGGGTGCGCGTCCTCGGCACGCCGCTCGACGCGGTCCGCGCGGCGGAGGATCGCGGCGGCTTCCGCGCGCTGGTGACCCGCATCGGCGAGCCGGTGCCGGAGTCGGCGGTGGTCGAATCCCTCGCCGACGGCCTCCGGTTCGTCGAGATGCTCGGGGCGCCGGTCGTCATCCGCCCCGCGTTCACGCTCGGCGGCGGGGGCGGCGGGTTCGCGACGACGCTCGACGAGGCGCGCGAGCGCATCGGTGCCGGGCTGGCGGCGAGCCCCATCGGCCAGGTCCTCGTCGAGCGCTCGCTGCTCGGCTGGTACGAGATCGAGTTCGAGGTGCTGCGCGACGCGTCGGACACGACGATCGCGATCTGCGGGATGGAGAACCTCGATCCGATGGGCGTCCACACCGGGGACTCGATCGTCGTCGCGCCGATCCAGACGCTGCCCGACCCGGTGGTGCAGCGGCTGCGCCGATGCGCGCTGAACATCGTGCGGGCGCTGAAGCTCGAGGGCGGCTGCAACGTCCAGCTCGCGGTCTCCCCGGACGGCGCCGACTACCGGGTCATCGAGGTGAACCCGCGCGTCTCGCGCTCCTCCGCCCTCGCGTCGAAGGCGACCGGCTACCCGATCGCACGGATCGCGGCGCTGATCGCCCTCGGCCGGCGGTTGCACGAGATGCCGAACCCGGCGACCGGCGGCAACTCCGCGGCCTTCGAGCCGGCGGTCGACTACGTCGTGGTCAAGCTGCCGCGCTGGCCGTTCGACAAGTTCCCGACCGCGGACCGCTCGCTCGGCGTGCAGATGAAGGCGACGGGCGAGGCGATGGCGATCGACCGCGAGTTCGGCCCCGCGCTCCTGAAGGCGGTGCGCTCGCTCGAGCCGCGCGGCCGTGGCTGGCTGTGGGAGGACGTGGCGTGGGGGCTCGCCGACCGACCACCGGCCGACCTCGCGACGTTCCTCGCTCCGTCCGACACGCGACTGTGGCGGATCGTGGCCCTCCTCCGTCACGGCTGGGCCGATGCGCCCGCGATCGCCGCCGCGACGGGCATCGCGCCCTGGTTCACCGACCGGATCGCCGAGGTCGTTGACGCCGAGCGACGCATCGTCGGGGCGCCGCTGCTGGACGCGAAGCGCCAAGGGTTCGGCGACGCCGACATCGCGACGCTCTCCGGCGTGCCCGCCGCCGCGATCCGCCGCGCCCGCGTGCGCGCCGGCATCGGTCCGTCCTACCGCCGGGTCGACACCTGCGCCGGCGAGTTCCCGGCCGAGACGCCGTACTTCTACTCCTCCTACGCCGATCCGGAGGTCCGGCCGCCGGCCGAGCGTCGAAGCGTGATCGTCGTCGGCTCGGGGCCGATCCGCATCGGGCAGGGCATCGAGTTCGACTACTGCTCGGTCCGTGCCGCGTGGGCGATCCGCGAGTCCGGGCTCGACGCGGTCGTCATCAACAACAACCCCGAGACGGTGTCGACCGACTACGACGCCTGCACGCGCCTGTACTTCGAGCCGCTCGACACCGAGTCGGTGCTCGACGTCATCGACCACGAGCGAGCGCTGACGGGGACGCCGCCCGCGGTCGTCCTGACCTTCGGCGGGCAGACGGCGATCGACCTCGCCAAGGACCTCGCCTACGCCGACGTCCCGATCGCTGGGCTCACCGCCGAGGCGATCGAGATCACCGAGGACCGCGAGCGGTTCGCGAGGCTCCTCGACGAGCTCGGGCTCGACGGCCCGCGGGGGCGACTGGCGGCGAACGCGGAGGAGCTCGAGGGCGCGATCGACGCCCTCGGCGGCCTGCCGGTCATCGTGCGGCCGTCGTGGGTGATCGGCGGCCGGGGGATCGCCGTGCTGCGCTCGGAGGACGACGTGGTCCGGTACCTCGCCACGGAGATCGGATGGCCGCTCCGGGTCGACGAGCTCATCGCGGGTGTCGAGCTCGACGTCGACGCGATCAGCGACGGCGAGGCCTGGTGCGTGCCGGGCATCCTCGAGCAGGTCGATCCGCCGGGGGTCCACTCCGGGGACAGCGTCGCCGTGCTGCCTCCACAGGAGCTGCCGCGCGCCGTGCAGGAGCGCGCCGCGGAGGCGGCCGGGCGCATCGCCCTCGCACTCGACGTGCGGGGCGTCCTCAACGTCCAGATGATCGTGGCGGACGAGCGGGTGGTCGTCATCGAGGCGAATCCTCGCGCCAGCCGGACCGTCCCGATCGTGGCGAAGGCCACCGGCTTCGACGTCGTCGCCGCAGCCGTGCGCTGCGCGCTCGGCGCCTCACTGGCCGATGCCGGCCTGCGCCCGGGCCTCGCGAGCGACGGGCCACTCGTCGCCGTGAAGGCACCCGTCGAATCGCTATGGCGCCTGCCCGGCGTCAGCGAGTCACTTGGCCCGGAGATGCGATCGACGGGCGAGGTCCTCGGACTCTCGCGGGACGCGTCCGAGGCGCGGCGGCTGGCGGACGAGGCCGTGGCCGCACACGCGGCCGCGACGAGCGCCGGGGCCTGAGCCCTCGCGGGCACGAAGAGGGGCCGTCGGCTCCAGTACGGAGGGTCCTGGAACGCGACGGCCCCGAGAAGACTCGAGAGCGAACCGTCGTGGACGGGCGAAACCGCATGAAGTCGCGTCAGGCCCGAGCTTCCGTCGGCGACGGGTTCCGCCTGGGCGTCCGGTGACGACTCGGTCTCTCGATGTCTCGCGCGCTAGGGTAGCAAGACGCGTGCCCGTTCGTCGGTCCGGTTGCAGACCGAGGCGGGCTCCCGTCAGCGTCGCCGGGTCTGTCGCGCGCGGTCGGCGCTGAGCTGCGTCTGACGGCGCCGCAGATACCCGCCGTACCAGCCGCCGAGGAAGCCGAGGGCGCCCTGGTAGAGGCCCTGCACGACGAGGGTCGTGATGAGCTGTCCAGGCTCGAATGTCTCGGGCGTCACTCCGACCATCGCCGACGTGACGAGGATGACGATCACCGCGAGGACGTAGCCGAGGATGCCCGCGGCGGTGCCGTACAGCGCGGGGCGCTGCCAGCCGAACCAGCCCGCCGCGATGATCGCGCCGAAGAGGACGAACGTGCCGATGAGCGACAGGATCGCACCGGGCCCGTAGTAGACCGAGGCGAAGTAGCCCGCGCCGGCGACGACACCGGTCAGGACCCACGCCGACAGGTTCCGGCGCAGGAGGAACGCGCGGACCCGGATCGGCCGCAGCGGGCCGGACTCGTCGAAGCCGGCAAGCGGCGGCGGCTTGTTCGGCAGCGGCGGTGCCGGCGGGAAGAGACGGCCCAGCAGGCTGCCGCTCGGCGCCTCGGCGGCCGTCTCGTCGGGCGCGTCCTCCTCCTCGGGAAGCTCGCCTCGAGCGGCCATCCGCGCGCGGCGGCGGGCCTCGGTGCGCGACGGATCGCGGTCGCGGGGTGTCGTGGACATCGGTCGCAGATTGTACTGTCAGCGCGCGGTCATCGACCGATAAGCGCCCGGTAAGGCTCGGGCGCCCATCCTGTCCCGGCCCGCACGCCTCCGATCACGAGAGGTGTTGCCCGTGTCCGTCGCAGGCCGATTTCCAGCCGGCCGTCGTGCTCGCTGGCCGTTGTCCGTCGTCGTCATCGCGCTGCTGGCGGCCATGCTCGTCCCGATGGCCGCTCCCGATGCGGTCGGCGGCGTCGACCTCGCCCAGGCCGATCACCTGGTGGTGAGCGAGGTCGTCACCGGCGGCGCGTCGGCCAGCGACGAGCTCATCGAGCTCCACAATCCGACCCTCGCGCCCCTGCCGCTCGAGGGCCTGGAGGTCGTGTACGTCACCGCCACGGGGGCGACGATCTCGCGCCGCGCCACCTGGGCGCTCGGCGCACCGAGCGTGCCCGCGGGAGGCCACGTGCTCATCGCCAACGAGGCGGGCATCTTCGCCTCGATCGCGGACGCGACGTACGCATCGGGCATGGCCGCCACCGGCGGAAGCGTCGCCATCCGCATCCTGGGCGCGAGCACGGCCATCGACGCCGCGGGATGGGGCAC
>CBFGTN010000084.1:0-7573 GCA_965652075.1 uncultured bacterium | reverse complement strand
GTGATCGACGGGTTGTCGGTCTTGCGCGCGATCTTGTCGATCTCGTCGATGTAGATGATCCCGCGCTGCGCACGCTGCACGTCGAAGTCCGCGGCCTGGATGAGGCGCAGCAGGATGTTCTCGACGTCCTCGCCGACGTAGCCGGCCTCCGTCAGGCTCGTCGCATCGGCGATGCAGAACGGCACGTCCAGGATCTTCGCCAGCGTCTGGGCCAGCAGGGTCTTCCCGGAGCCCGTGGGGCCGACGAGGAGGACGTTCGACTTGCCGAGCTCGACGTCATCGACGGTGTGGCCGGCATTGACCCGCTTGTAGTGGTTGTAGACCGCGACGGAGAGGACCTTCTTGGCCTGCTCCTGGCTGATGACGTACGAGTCGAGCTGGTCCTTGATCTTGCGCGGGCTCGGAAGCGGGGCGGATGACGCCTTCGACGCTCGCGGCGTCTCGAGCATCTCCTCCTCGATGATCTCCTGGCAGAGGTTGATGCACTCGTCGCAGATGTAGACGCCCTGGCCCGCGATGAGCTTGCGGACCTGCTCCTGGCTCTTCCCGCAGAAGGAGCAGCGGTACGGGACCTTCGACTTCGTGGTCATCGGTCGCCGATGGTAGCACGGGCATGCCAACCTTCCGGGATGGCCCGAAGGTCACTGCGCTTCGCACGCGTCGAGACGTCGCTCGGCCCGACATGGGTCGCCGAGACCGATGCGGGCGTCGCGGCCGTCTCGCGCTCCGGCTCGCTCGACGCGTTCCTCGCGCCGCTCCGACGTCGCTTCCCGGCCCTGGATCCCGAGCCGGCGGAGCTCGACGCCGGGTGGGTCGACGCCGGCGTCCTGCCCGACGTCGACCTGCAGGGGCTGTCGCCGTTCGACGTCGCCGTCTATCGCGCCGTCCGCGCGATCACGCCCGGCGAGACGATGACCTACGGCGACGTGGCGGTGGCGGCCGGATCGCCGGGCGCGGCGCGAGCGGTCGGGAACGCGATGGCTCGCTGCCCCCTCTTCCCGGCGGTCCCCTGCCATCGCGTCGTCCGCGCGTCCGACGGCTGGTCGGGCTGGGGTGGCGATGCGAACGTCAAGAGGCGGCTGCTCGCCGCGGAGCGCGCCCCTACTTCTTGACCCTGTCGGCCTCCGCGGCCTCCTCGGCCGTCGGCATCTCGCCGCCCGCCTTCTGGGCGAGGCTGATCAGCGACTCGTTGTTGCCCACGAAGACCTCGTCGATGAGCCCGTAGGCCTTCGCCTCGTCGGGGCTCATGAAGTAGTCGCGGTCGGAGTCCGCCTTCACCTTCTCGACGCTCTGCCCGGTGTGGGTGGCCAGGATCTCGAGCAGCCGGTTGACGAGGTGGAGGTTCTCGCGCATCTGGATCTCGACGTCCGGCGTGTTGCCGCGGAATCCCGACGAGCCCTGGTGGATCATGATCCGGCTGTTCGGAAGCGCGTAGCGCTTGCCGGTCGCGCCGGCCGCCAGGAGCACCGCCCCCATCGAGGCGGCCTGGCCGATGCAGATCGTCGACACCGGCGCGCGCAGGTACTGGATCGTGTCGTAGATCGCCAGGCCACTGGTCACGACGCCGCCGGGCGAGTTGATGTAGAGCTGGATGTCCTTCTCCGGGTCCTCGGACTCGAGGAACAGCAGCTGAGCGATGATCAGGTTGGCGACGTTGTCCTCCACCGCGTCGCCCAGGAAGATGATGCGGTCCTTGAGGAGCCGCGAGTAGATGTCGAAGGCTCGCTCGCCGCGAGCGCTCGACTCGATGACCATCGGGACGAGCATCGGTCAGTCGGACTCCTGTGGCTGCTCGGGTTGGGTGGTGGCTGGTTCAGGCCCGAGGGCGCGCTCGATGAGCGTGTCCACCAGTTTACGGTTGCGCAGCGTCATCCGCAGGTAGCTGCGGCCCCGGCGGCCGGTCAGGTACTCGCGGAGGCGGCCCTCGTCCGGGAAGCGCTCGAGCTGTGACGCGATCTCCGCGTCGATCTCCGGATCGGTGGCGTCGATCCCCTCTCGCTCGGCGATCGCCGACAGCACGAGCAGGGTCTTCACCCGCCGCGTGGCGGGCTCGCGAAGCTCCGCGGTCAGCTCCTCCGGCGTCTGCGACGCCATCGCCAGGTACTGGTCGAGGCCGATGCGCTGCTGCGCCAGCCTCGTGCGCAGCTCGTCGCGCATGATCTCGACCTCGTTCGCGATCATCACCTCCGGCAGCTCGACGCCCGCGTTCGCGGTCGCGAAGTCGATGATCCGGTCGCCGAACTCGTGGCGGGCCTCGGCCTGGGCCCGCTGCTCCATCGCATCGCGGATCTCGGCGCGCAGCGCCTCGAGGGTCTCGACGTCGGAGACGCTCTTCGCGAACTCGTCGTCGAGCTCGGGAAGGAGCTTCTCGCGCAGGTCGAGCAGCTCGACCTCGAAGTGGGCCGTCTTCCCGCGCAGGTCCTCGACCCGATAGTCGTCGGGGAACGTGCTGTCGAAGCCCTTCGTCGCGCCGATGTCGAGGCCGACGAGCTGGTCCTCCCACCCGGCGATCATCCGATCCTCACCGATGACGAGCGGCAACCGGTCGGCCGAGCCGCCCTCGAACGGCTCTCCGTCGATCGTGCCGGCGAACTTCACGCTCGCGACGTCGCCCCGTTGGGCCGACCGCCCGTCGATCGGCCGCAGCGTCGCCTGCTGCTCTCGCAGCTCGGTGAGGACGCTCTCGACCTGGTCGTCGGTGATCTCGGGGATCTCGAGGCCGAACGCGTAGTCGGTGTAGGCGCCCAGCGTCACCTCGGGACGGATCGGGACGGTGGCGGTGAAGGTGATCGCCTGCCCCTCGGACAGCGACGCGGGATCGATGTCGACGTCCGGCGCGTCGATCGGAATGACGTCGGTCTGATCGAGCGCCTTGTCGTACGAGTCCTGGACGAGGTGGTCGATGGCCTCGGCGACGACGCTGCCGCGGCCGACGAAGCGGTCGATGACCTGGCGCGGCGCCTTCCCCGGGCGGAAGCCGGGCACGCGGGTGCGCTCGGCAACGTGCCGGTAGGCGGTCGCGAAGTGGCGATCGACCTCGTCGGGCGGAACCTCGATCTCGAGGACCATCTTCGAGCCGGGCTCCGGCCGCGTCGAAACGGTGATCACACGGCGCTCCTGGTGCGGGTGGTGCGTGGTGGGCGAGGCGAGACTCGAACTCGCACGTCTTGCGACACCGGCTCCTAAAGCCGGCGCGTCTACCGTTCCGCCACTCGCCCGGATCAGTCTCGCACAGTCAGCCCGACGTGGCGGACGACGGGACCGGCGGCACGCTGTACCCGTGGTCGGCGATCCGCTGCGCGGGCTCCGCGTACGGATCGGTCGTTGGCGGCGTCATCGCGCGGAGGCCGTCCACGAGGCGGTTGTACATCGAGAACGCCGATGCGATGCAGACCGCCAGCTGGACGTCGCCGTCGGTGGCGCCGGCGCTCGTCGCCGCCTCCACGTCTGCGGCCGTGAGCTCGAGCGGGTTGCGGCGCACGACGCTCGCGATCCCGAGGAGCGCGCGCATCTTCGGGTCGAACCCGTCGAGGGCGCCGACCAGCAGCTCGCCCACGAGCCCCTTGCGCTGGACGTCCCCGTCGCGGTCGAGCAGCTCGCTCGCGAACGCCGCGTGCGAGTCCATGCAGTAGAAGCAGTCGTTGCCCGCCGACGTGACCGTCGCGAGCATCTCGCGCTCGGCGCGCCGCAACGTGGCGCCGGGAAAGTCATGGACGAGGAGCGCGTCGGCGAGCCCGCGCAGATGGATGCCGAGCTCGGGGCTCAGGCCCATGGCGGCGAGGATCCCCGGCGCGTCGGGAAGCCCACCGACGAGCGGCGGCTGCGTCGCGCGCTGGAACCGTTCGTCGTCTCGTGTCATGCTCGGGCGCCTCCTGCTGGGGCCGGGATCGGGAGCCCGTTCCCGGCGACTCGCTGGGTATCCTACGCGGACGCCGATGCCGATTGCACCCGTCTCCCCGAGCATTCCCGAGCGCGCCGCGCCCGGTCGCGCGCGCCCGATCGGTCGCCGATGACCGCGCGCACGCTCACGTTCCGCGGGGAGGCCTATCCCCTCGTCCTGCCCAACCTCAGGGACCCCCGCCTCCACGTTGCGGCGGTCATCATCACCATCCACGTCCTCGGCCAGGTCGGCCTCGGCTTCCACGTGACCGTGCCCCAGATCCTGGCGGCGATCCTGACCTGCTTCGTCATCGAGGTCGCGATCACGTTCCGCCAGACGAAGGCGTTCGTCTGGCCGGCCAGCGCGATGCTGACCGGCAGCGGCGTGGCGCTCATCCTCCGGGTCGTCGGCACGCCGGCGCACGAGCCGTGGAACACCTACGCCTGGCAGTGGTTCGCGGTCATCGGCGGCCTCTCGCTGCTGACGAAGTACGTCATCCGCTATCGCGGGAGCCACATCTTCAACCCGTCGAACATCGGGCTGGTGGCCGCGTTCCTCGTCCTGGGCCCGACGCGGGTCGAGCCGCTCGACTTCTGGTGGGCGCCGCTCAACGTGTGGATGATCGCCGCCTATGCGGTGATCCTCATCGGGGGCATCCTCGTCACCCGGCGGCTGGCGCTGCTGAGCCTCGCCGGCGCCTACTGGATCACGCTGGCGCTGGGGCTCGGGCTGCTCGCGGCGTCGGGTCACTGCATGACCGCCAACTGGGCCTTCGGCCCGGTCTGCGGGGTCGACTTCTGGCGGATCGTCGTCACCTCGCCGGAGGTGCTGATCTTCCTCTTCTTCATGATCACCGATCCGAAGACCGTGCCCGCCGGCCGGGTCGGGCGGATCGTGTTCGGGACCCTGGTGGGCGTGGCAAGCGTCCTCCTGATGGCACCCCAGACCGACGAGTGGGGAACGAAGGTCGGACTGCTCGCGGGCCTCGTGGTGATCAGCCTGGCCCGGCCGATCCTCGAGCGGCTGATGCCCGAGCCGAAGTCAGCTGCCGACCGGGTCGGCCCGTTCGTCTCGCGCCTGGGGGCCGGCTCCGGATGGAGGCGGCCGGCGCGGGTCGGCGCGGCGGCCCTGGCCGTGCTCGCGCTCGGCGTCGGCATCGTCGTCGCCGGAGCGCCGGCGCGCGGCGTCGCGCTGGCGAGCGGCGAGGCGCTGAACGGCCTGCCGACGAACGTGGATGCGTCCACGCTGCCGCCCGTGACGGTCGCCGCAGACGTCGCCGACTTCGACCATGAGCTGGCCGGCGCGGGCATCAACGACGTCGTCGTGACCCTCGCGCGCAACCTCGAGCTCGAGAACCAGGCACTGCTGCGGCGCGACGAGGAGATCCTCGTGGCGGTCGACCACGGCGACCGCCTGGCCGAGATGCGGGAGCGGCTCCAGGCCGCCGAGGCGTCGGGGACGACGGTGCTCACGCACTACGCGTTCGACGAGATCGACGTCGCGTTGATCGAGCCGTTCGGGGTGCAGACCGGGCTGGTCCTCGGCCTTTCCGGCCGCGGCACGATGACGGAGGAGACCCGCGACGCGGACGGGAACGTCGTCAGCGAGGACTCGGCGCCGTTCGACCTGACGTTCGCCATGCGGCGCGCGACGGGCGACCGCTGGATGAACGTCGGGGTCCTGCCGCCCGGCGGCTGACAGCCCGGCGCCCGGCGCTACGGAACGCGGAAGCTCATCCCGGAGTACTCGGCCTTCGCGGCCTTCGCCCGGTCCGCGCCGGACTTCGTCACGTCCTGCTTCGCGTGCTTCGGATCGGGCTCGGCGGCTCCACCGGCGGTTCCCGCGGCGTCGAGCGCGGCGATGCCGGAGGGCGGCTCGCCGGACAGGAAGCGCTCGACCGCCTTCCGGGCGAGCGCCGCGGTGATGATCGCGGCGCCGGCCTCGAACGCGTTCCAGGCGACGCGCTGAGGCCCCGGCGGCCCCTCGGCGATCTGCTGCGCCAGCTTCTTGCTGATCTTGCCGTGCTTGCGCGGGTCATGGCGCCAACGAACGAGCTCCTCGGCCAGGGCGTGGCGCGCCTCTCCCGCGCGCGGTCCCAGGGCGCCGGTCATGTGGTCGACCCAGGCCTGCATCGGCTTGGGGAGCGAGTCGTACGCCTTCTCGGGGTTCGACGGGAAGAAGCGACGGCGGACGGCGTGCGCGACGCGGCCCGGGCCGCCGGCGACCAGGAAGATGGCTCCGGCGCCAATGCCGATGAACAGCGCGGGGTTCTCCTGGAACCGCTTCCGGAGATCGAGCGCGTCGCGCAGCTGCGCCGTGGTGCGCTCCAGCTCCGTGCGCTTGGCCTCGATCTCTAGCCGCGTCTCAGCAAGCGTCTCGCCCACTCGATGTCCTCCTTGACGGCTTCGATCGTCTCATCCGGCGTGAACTGCGCCGACTGGATCCGCCGGATGCCCTGCCATGCGAACACCCCGGCCAACGCGGCCAGCAGGACGACCATCACGAGCGCGATGATCCAGGGCCGAATCTGGGTGAGCTCCGAGATGATGAACACCAGCAGGATCATCAGGACGATCCCCATGAGCACCACGAATGCGAGCGCGATCGCGAGAAAGACGACGCCCGTCCGGTAGGTGACGACGTTCTCGACGATCTCCTGTCGGCCGCGCTGCACCTCGAGCTGGACGAGCTCGACCATGCCGGATGCCAGGCGCCGGATGAGCGTGAAGGCGCTCTCCCGACGGCGCGGCTGATCCCCAGGGGTCATGGCACCTCCATGGACGGGGTCGACGTTGGTGCGGCCGTCGAGCCGGCGCGCGGTTGACGATGATAACAACGAGCACGCGCGGTGCCATCGGCGCCGGAGCGGAACGTCGTCTATCCTTCCGCGCCGTATGGCCAAGCGACGACGCACGTCCGGCATCCAGCGCCAGCGCGCCAGCGCCGAGGCGATGAACCGGCGGCTCAACCAGGGTGGCACCTCGGCGCTGCCCGATTGGCGCCTGCTGCTCATCGGCGGCGTGCTCGTCGTGGGCGTCCTGCTCCTCGCGCTCGTGCTCCTGTTCGGTGGCGGGCCGGCCCCGAACGTCGGCGTCCAGCATCCCGACTCCGGGTCGGCCCACGTCGCCGAGGGGACCGACTGCCGGGCACAGCCCGAGGTGTGCGGCGCCAACCCGTACTCCTCGTTCCCGGCGACGTCCGGGCCGCACTGGGGAACGCCGGCGGAGTGGGGCGTCTACACCACCCCGCTCGCCGAGAGCCAGAGCGTCCACAACCTCGAGCACGGCGGCATCGTCATCTGGTACGACCCCGCGGCGCTGACCGCCGCGGACATCGACGCGCTGACGAGCTACGTCGAGACGCAGACGGCGACCGGCGTCAGCGGCCGCTACAAGTTCATCCTCAGCCCATGGGGCGGCACCGACCCGCTGCCGGCGCCGGTCGTCGCCACTGCCTGGCGCTGGAGCCTGGAGCTCGAGACCGCGGACACGAGCGCCATCGACGCGTTCACCGATGCCCACTACGGCCGCTCGCCCGAGCCGAACGGCGGCCCCGGGCCGCCGGGCTGAGCACCGGGCCGGAATTCGACCGGTCGAGGTCGCTGTGCGATACTCCCGTGGGCGCCTAGCTCAACGGCAGAGCAAGTGACTCTTAATCACTAGGTTCGGGGTTCGAATCCCCGGGCGCTCACCA
>CBFGTN010000083.1:0-7806 GCA_965652075.1 uncultured bacterium | reverse complement strand
CGCTCGCGCGAAGCGCAGGACGAGCAGCCCCACCACGATGATGAGGACGATCCACAGCGCGTCGTCGCGGATCGCCTCGAGGGCCGTCCCGTCCAGCACCGAGCAAGCCTAGCGAGCGCGGGACCGGCTGCGGAAGACCTCGGCGCGTGAGGTCACTCAGGCAGTCGTCGCCGTGGCCGCTTCGGCGCGCTCGTCGAGGTGCTCCCACTGCGTCGTGAGGGGATCGCGGGCCCCGAGCGCGATCCACGCGAGCGGTGCCGACACGAGCGCCAGCACTCCGGTTCCGGCCAGGCTCTCGCGAAACGCGGAGACGAAGGCCGACGCGAAGGCGGCGACGTCAGCTGCCGTGACGGAGGCCGCGACCTGCGAGATGCTCGGCGTCCCGATCGCAACCAGCACGTTGCGGAACGCGGCGACCGCCGCATCCCGGGCGCCCGGATCGATGCTGCCGAGCGACCCGGCATAGATCGCGAGCGCGCGCTCCGTGATGATCGCGGTCAGGACGGCCAGGCCGATGCGGCTGCCGACCAGCAGCGACGCCTCGTTCAGGGCCGCCGCCGTGCCGGGCAGCCCGCTCGGCACGCTCGCGAAGATGATCGCCGAGCGGACCGTGGTCCCGATGACGAAGCCGGCGCCGATGAGCAGCATCGGCACGATGAAGAAGGCGTACGCGGAGTCGAGACCCAGCACGGCCGCGACCGCGAGGTTGCCGAGCCCGATCGCGGCGAGGCCGCCGGCCACCAGCGTCCGGGGTCCGAACCGCGTGAGGAGCACTCCGGCGACGGGCCCCGCGATGACGAGCGCGGCAACGAATGGCGCCGTCGCCACGACGCCGAGGAACGGGCCGTAGTCCAGGACGAGGTTGAAGAACAGCGGCAGCTGGAACATCGGCGCGGCCTGCGCGAAGCCGATGATCACCCCGACGGCGACGGCCACCGTCAGCGGCCGACGCTCGACATGGAGGAGGCCGACGCCGGGCCGGAGGCGCGCTCGCCGCGACCAGATCGCGTAGCCGGCGAGCATCCCGGCCCCGATCGCGAGCAGGCTCAGGCGAATGGCATCGGCGGTGCGGCCCCCGAAGTCGATGGCACCCGCGGAGATCACGACGATGCCAAGCGCCCAGGCCGCGGTGGCCACGACGTACGACCGTTGGGTGCGGGCGACCGCCGGCAGGTCCGGAGCCCGGGGTCGCACGAACAAGAGCGCCGCGCCCGACGCCAGGGCGGCGACGACGAATGCCGGCCACGTCGGACCGGTCGGTCCGAGCAGGGTCAGCAGAACCGGGGCGAGCGCCCCCGTGCCACCCCAGGCGACGTAGACGATCCCGATGGCCGTGGCCCGCACCACGCCCTCATAGGTCGTGGCCACCAGCGCCAGGCCGAACGGCAGGATCGTAAACGCCGCCGCCGCGCCGGCAAGGCGTGAGGCGATGAACGCCGGCCCCGCCGACACGAACAGCCCGAAGACGCTCGCCGCCATGAGCACGCCGAGCGCCGCGATCAGGATCCGGCGGCGGCCATCGGTGTCGATGAGGATGCCGCCGATGAACAGCAGCGTGGCTGCGATGAGCGTGACGCCGAGGACGAGCAGGTTGACCTCTGGCTGCGCCCGGATCATCGACTGCACGCCGGGGAGTCCCGGCCAGGTCACCGGCGGATTGAGGCCGCCGGCCGCGACCGAGACGACAGCCACGAAGAGCACTCGCGCTGATCCCGGCTTCGCACCGAGGTCGCGCAGGAAGGCTGGGACCCGTGAATCGGCGCGGCGTGCCGCGCCGCCGGCGCGATCGTGATCCAAGCTGGCGGCCTCCGTCCTGCCGCGGCGATTGTCCGTCACCGGACAACCGGGCGCGGTCAGGGCCATGGCATCATCGGTCGATGCAGGAGGTCAGCGCCGCGACCGAGCTACGACGCCGGGACCGACTCGCGCGCGAGGCCGATGAAGAGGGCCTGAGCCCCGCCGCAACGCGGTCCGCGATGAGCCGCGGACGGGCGCGACCCGAGGAGCCGGACGAGTTCCGAACCGGATTCGAGCGCGACCGCGATCGGATCATCCACTCCAAGGCGTTCCGCCGGCTGAAGCACAAGACGCAGGTGTTCCTCAACCCGGAGGGGGACCACTTCGTGACGCGGCTGACGCACACGATGCAGGTCACGCAGGTGGCGCGCTCGCTCGCCGCGGCGCTCAGCCTGAACGAGCCGCTGGCCGAGGCGATCGCCCTCGGCCACGACGTCGGGCACTCGCCGTTCGGGCACACCGGGGAGGAGGCGCTCGGCCCGTTCTTCCCTCCTGACGGCTGGCATCACGCGGCGCAGAGCGTCAGGATCTGGGAGGTCCTGGAGGACGCCAACCTGACCTGGGAGGTCCTCGACGGGATCCGCGCGCACTCCTGGAAGATCGAGCCGCCCCCGGCCACGCCCGAGGCGTTCTGCGTTCGATTCGCCGATCGCATCGCCTACCTCGCCCACGACGCGCTCGACGCGATCCGCGCCGGCGTGCTGGATCCGAACGACTTTCCGGCGCACGTCATCGAGCGCTTCGGCGAGCCGGGCCGCGAGTGGATCGCGTCGATGATCGGGGCGGTGATCGACGAGAGCCTGCGCACTGGGGCGGTGCGCATGGACGACGCGACGCTCGGCGTGATGAACGAGCTGCGGGATTTCATGTTCGACCGGGTCTACAACGACCCGGACCTGCTCCGCCAGCAGCGCCAGGCGATCGCGGTCATCACCGACCTCATGCGCTGGCTCCTCGGGCATCAGGACGAGATCCCGCCCTCGTTCCGGCGCTCCGGGGCCGCGCCCGAGGTCCAGGCCGCGGACTACGTCGCGGGCATGACCGATCGGTTCGCCCTCGCCACGCATGACCGCCTCTTCCGACCGAGCCTGAACCTCTAGGCGCGGAACATCCGCAGCGCCGCGGGTCGCACCTCGACGGTCACCGGCGTCGTCCCGATCGGCTGCCCGTCGGCGTGGACCGGCAGGGCCCGACGCGTGCCAGCGATCGTCACTCGCCTCGCCCGCAGGCCCCTGATCCGCGGCTCTCGGCGCGGGCGCCTGCGGGCGACGGCGACGAAATGGCGGAGCACCTCCCAGCGGCTCATGCCGCGGAAGACCGCGACGTCGAGGAGCCCATCGGTCGGGTCGGCATCGGCCGAGATCGCGAAGCCGAGGCCGTGGTAGGGGCCATTGCTCACGGTCACCGCGGGCGTGCCGGCGCGGTACGCCCGCCGGTCGATCGTGAGTCGCATCGGTGTGCGACGCATCCGCAGGCCCCGCCACAGCGAGCGCGCGGCGCTCCACCACCCATGGCGCTCGGCGACCTTCACGGCCAGGAACCCGACGGCCGCGACGCCGACCCCGACGGCCTCGAAGAAGGGCGCGCCGCCGTCGCGGCGCACGACCCAGCCGCAGTCGACGGGTCCCGCCTCACCTGCCGCGATGACGTCGAGCGCGGGGTCGAGCGCATCGGGCACGCCGTAGCCCCGCGCGATGTTGTTGAAGCTGCCGAGTGCCAGGACCCCGAGGGCCGCGGTCGAGTGGCCGACGAGCGCGCCCGCGACGCGCGACACCGTGCCGTCGCCCCCGCCGACGACGACATCGCTGCCATCCTCGGCCGCCCTCAACGCAAGGTCGCCGGCGTCGTCGCCCTCGCCGAGCACGTACAGCTCGACGTCGAGCCCGCGGTCGCGAAGCGCCGATGCGAGCGCCTCGGGACGGAGCCGTTCCGGATCGTCGCTGAGCGGGTGCCCCGACCCGGGCTTGCCCCCTGACTCCGGGTTGACGAGGAGCAGCACCGATCGCCGGCTCAACCGGCCTCCCGGCCGTAGGCCTGGAACGTGCCGTCGCCGCACTCGAGGACCATTCGGTCCGGCAGCGGGTCGCCGCTGGCCGTCGGCAGGTCGTCGGGCGGCACCCAGACGGTCCACGTCGTGAACCCGCCGGCGCTCGTTCGGAACCCGGGCTCCAGCGACGCGTCGACGCCATCAAGGCGTGGGGCATCGGCTGCCGGTCCTTCCGGCCGGTAGGTGGCGTCGGGGTACACGAGCTGTGCCGGACAACCGGGCGCAGGGCCGGCACGCCAGATCGCAATCAGTCCCACGAGGATGAACACCCCCGCAGCCAGCGTGCCGCAGCCGATCGCGCGCCAGCTCACGATCGAACGATGCCGAAGCCGTCGAACTCCCCGCTTGCCGGCTCACGGCGACCGTCGACGGTGTCCACGCGCGCGCCCGACGGCCCACGTTCCAGCAGGCGCTCCAGCTGATCGAGGGCGGATGCCTCCCCCTCCGCGACGAGCTCCACCGCGCGCTCGTCATCGGCGTTCATGACCCAGCCGCTGAGGCCGAGGGACTCGGCGTGGCGTCGCACCCACCATCGGAAGCCGACCCCCTGGACGTGGCCGGTGATGCGCGCCGTCAGCCGCTCACCCTTCACCGGTCCCCCTGCGGCCACGCCAGCATCGCGGTCTCGAGGGCGAGCCGCGGCGAGCCGTTCTCCCGAAGACCGTCGTGGACGCGTTCGAGCAGGCGGACCATGGCCGCCATCGGCGCCGTGCCGATCCGGGCCCCGAGGCGCCCGATCTCCGGAGCCAGCTCGCCGCTCGGCGCCAGCCCCGGCCGGCCCGCCGCGGCCAGGAGGAGGTCCCGCGCGAGCGCCAGCCAGACGTCGACCACGAGCATGGCCGCTCCCCGCTGAGCAGAGGGCGCGATCCGGCCGTCGGCATCGTCGTCGCCCGCGGCCGACGGTGGCGCCTCGAGGCGAGCGGCCTCGTCGAGAAGGTCGGCGACCGCCCCGAACCGATCGGCCCGGCCGCGCTCGAGGAGCGCGAGCAGCTCCGCCTGGACCCGTCGTCGCCAGTCGAGCAGATCGCGTCGATCGGCATATTGCACCGCCAGTCCGCTCAGCCCGTTCGCCAGTGACGCGAGCGTCTCGGCCTGATCGGCCGGCAGCAGACGACGGTCCATGAGGTGCTGGACGAGCGCCGCGTGCGCCACCGGTCCCAGGCGCAGCGACTGCGACCGCGAGCGGATCGTCGGCAGCAGCCGTGCGGCGTCGTCGGCCACGAGGATGTACGTGTGCCGATCGGTCGGCTCCTCGAGCGCCTTCAGCAGCGCGTTCTGGGTCTGTTCGTTCGCCTGATCGGCCCGCTCGATGAGCACGACTCGTCGCTCGCCGGCGATCGGCGCGCCGGCCGCGTCGAGGAGCCAGCGGCGGGCGGCCGCGACGATGCTCTCGCCCGTCGAGCGGGCGTCGCGCCATGCCGGCGGGGAGCCGACGAGCAGATCCGGATGCGAGCGGGATCGGGCATCGCGGCAGCCGCGGCAGGCGTTGCACGGACGCCGTTCCGCGTCGGGATCGGTGCAGAACGACAGGGCGAGCAGGTCGTCGACGAACGCCGTCTTGCCGGACCCGCGAGGTCCGTGAACGAGGAGCGTGCCTCCGGGGCGTCCACCGCGCCCGGACCGGAGGGCGAGGCGCCGGGCGGCCGGCTGCCCGACGCTCTGGAAGCCAGCCTCGGCCGTGTCGATCATTGCGGCGAGTATAGGTTTCGCCTCGACGCGGGACCGGGCCGCCGGCTGGGCCTCGGCCGCATCCAGTGGCATACTTCGTGCACCCAGCCCCCGGCCGAACCCAAGGAGGACGACATGCCGACCGGACCGGCACGAACGGCCGACGACATCACCGAGTCGATTCGAACGCTCGTCGACCGAGTGGTCGACGCGGAGCTCACCCGCGAGCTGGCCCGACGCGGTCACGACGTCGCGGACGATGTCGGCGCATTCGCCAACGACGCGTGGCGCGACTCGCGACCGATGCGGCGCGACGCCAGGAAGCTCGTCGACCAGACGGTGCACGACGCGTCGAAGTGGTCGCAGCGCACGTGGCGACGCTCCCTGCGCCCGATGCTCAAGGACCTGTGGAAGCAGCGGACCGTCGCGATCAGCGCGGCCGGCGCCGCCGTCCCCGCGGGACGAGCGGCCATCGACGACGCGGCCGCACGGCTCGGCGTGAAGCAGCGAGAGGAGCGCCATTGGGGTGCCTTCTTCCTGGGACTCCTCGTCGGAGCCGCAATCGGCGCGATCGTCGCGCTGCTGACGGCCCCGAAGCGCGGCGACGAGATGCGCGACGAGCTCGGTGCGCGTGCCGAGGAGCTGGCGACGAAGGCGAAGGACGACTGGGTCCCGATGTTCCAGCGCGAGACGAATGGCGCGGGCGACGCGATCGTCAGCGAGTCCGGGGCGGAGGAAGCGGTGGCGTCCGTCCAGGAGGGCGTCGCGGACGCCGGGGACTCGTCGGTTGACGCCGCCGATCAGGCGGCGGCCGAGACCGCGGAGGCGATCAACGAGGCCTTCGACTCAGCGGAGCGCGAGTCGACCTCCTGACGCGAAGCTCCCCGCACACGAACGAGCCGGCCCTCGCGGGCCGGCTCTCGTCGTTTCAGGAGGTCGGCGTCGGTCTCGTGCCGCGGGCGGACCGGAACCGACCCCAGATGCCCTGGGGCCCCTCGCCCTCCGTCGCTGGCGGCTCTGCCGCTTCGGCGGCGCCGGCCGGCTCGGCCGACTCAGCCGTCGCCTTTGAGCTCGCACGCCGCGAGCGGGTGGCCTTCGGCTTCTCGGTCGCGTCGTCGGCGGCCTTCGCCGTGGACCGGGAGCGTCGCTTCGGCTTCTCCTCAGCGGCCGCATCCGCGTCCGCAACGGGCGCTGCCTTCGCAGTCGAGCGCCGGGAGCGAGTGCTCTTGGGCTTGTCGGCCGCGTCGTCGGCGGCCTTCGCCGTGGACCGGGAGCGTCGCTTCGGCTTCTCCTCCGCCGGCTCCGCCTCGGGCGCCGTCAGCTGAGTCGCGTCGATCCCGAGCTCGGCGAGCGTCGCCGCGTCGGCCTCCTCGAAGGTGTATTCGCGCTCCGCGTCGGCGCCGTCGAGCTGGCCGAGGTCGTCGAACTCCTCCCAGCCGACCTCCTCCGCCCCGGCCTCGACCGGTGCCGTCTCCTCGCGGCGCGATCGGCCGCGTCCGCGGCCACCGCGACGACGACGGCGGCGGCGGCCCTCGTCGGAGGACGCCTCGGCGGGGCTGTCGGCCACGGCTGCGGTTGGGGCCTCGGCGGGCTGCTCCTCGGTCGTGGCGGATGCGGTGCGCCGGCTCCCGCCTCGGGTCCGACGTCCGTTGCCGGACCCGGCGCCCGTCTTGATCGCAGCGAGCGCGGCGGCCGCCACGGCCGGTGATGCCTCGCGGAACCCGAACTCGGGAGTGACCTCCTTCGCCGGCATCTCCGGCGCGCTCATGCCGGCGGCGCGGCCGGTTCGGGCTTCCTTCCGGCTGATGGACGCGATCTTCATGATGTCCATGAACTCGTCGGCCACGGCGATGAGGTCGGACGAGGTGTTGGGCTTGAAGCTGATGACCTCGGCGCGGACCCCCTGGTCCTGGAGGGCGCGGATGGCCGGCGCGAAGTCCCCGTCGCCGGAGACGACGACCGCGATGTCCATCCGGTCGGCGAGCCGGAACAGGTCGACGACGAGCTCGATGTCGAGGTTCGCCTTCATCCGCCCGTCGCCGAACTTGCGGATGTCCTTGACGACCGGCTTGTAGCCGTTCTTCGCAAGGAAGTCGATGAACTTGCGCTGGTTCTCGTTTTCCGGGTCGAGCCCCGTGTAGGCATAGGCGCGAATGAGGTCGCGCCCCTTGGTCGCGTGCTTGAGCAGGGCGACGTAGTCGACGTCGACATCCTGGCCTCGAGCCGCGTAGTAGAGGTTGGCGACGTCAACGAACATCGCCACGTTCTTGCTCACGGTTGAGCTCTTCTCCTGT
>CBFGTN010000082.1:0-7905 GCA_965652075.1 uncultured bacterium | reverse complement strand
CGCCGGAGTACTCGGGGAGGGTCGTGTCGAGCTCTTCGACCTCCTCGGAGTCCTCATCGGCCTCCTCCACCTCGTCCTCGTCATCGTAGCGAAGCGCGCTGCCCTTCATGTACGGTCTGACGCCACCCCCGCCCTGGCTCACGGTCGGGAACGAGACCTTGCCGAAGTTCGCCGGGTGGGTGAAGACCTCGCGGATGATGATCGTCAGGTCGGACCCCGCCTCGTGAAGCGTCGTGATCGCGGCCTCGTAGCGGTTGCCGCCGGCGATGAGCTTCATGAGGCGGGCCGCGATCCGCGGCTCGACGCTGCCGATCGTCGCTTCGCCGACGCGCGCCGTGAGCTCCTCGCCCTCGACGACGAGCTCGACGGCGTCACCGGGCGAGAGCGGGGCGAGCACCCGCGGCGCCGCGAGATTGATGAGCCGGGCGCGCCCGGTCTTCCCCATCTCCTCGATGAACAGGGTCGCCGGAGCCTTGTCGGCTCGTCCCTTGCCGTTCTTCTTCGGCTTCGCGGCGGCGCTCAGCAGGCGCAGCCGCTCGACGTTGCGCTGAGCGATCCGATTCGTCGCGTCGCGCTCGAGGGCCTGTTCGTACGCCTCGAGCGCCTCAGCGGGCCGGTTCAGCTCGGCGAGCGCCTTCCCGAGCCGGTTGTACGCATCGGTGTCCGATCCCAGCTCGAGGAGCTCGCGGTTCGTGTCGACCGCCTCCTCCCACTCGCCGCGCGTGGCGTGCGCGATCGCCTGGTCCGCGAGCTGGCGTCGCTGTCTGGTGGTGGAATCGGCTTCTCCAACGGCCATGAGGGCGTGAGGCCTCCGGGTGTAGCAAGTGAGTTCGGCCGGTACCCGGCCGAAGGGCGAACCCTTGTACCACCGGCTATCGGGGGTGTCAACGCGAGGCGTCCGCCCCGCTCAGGGACGGTGCAGCAGCAGCCCCGCGATGAGGCCGATGAGCACGAGCGAGCCGAATTCGAGCGCGACCGCCCGGCCCGACGCATCGCCGCGCAGGGCGTCCACCGCCCCCGCCCAGGTGTAGAAGGCGAGCGCGATGATCGCGGCGGTGAGCTGGAGCTGGATGTTCAGCAGCGACACGGCCAGCCCCACCTGGACGACGACGAGGACGTGGAGCAGCGACTGGCCGACGGCCTCGGCGCCGAGCACGCCCCGAGCCTCGGCGGCGCGCAGGGCGAGTGGCAAGGCCAGGATCGCGAGGAGCATGATCGGGCTCGGCCACGTCCCGGAGCCGAAGTAGCCGAGCAACCCCCAGGCGCCGGTGAACACGATCCCGGTCAGGAGCAGGTTCTGGATCGTCCGCCCGCCGGTCCCGCGCGCGATGCGGAGCTCGAGGTACGTGACCGACCAGAGCAGGACGGCGACGATCGGCACCAGCAGGACGCTCACGCCGCCGGGGATGAGCCTGCCGAAGATCGTCGCCGCGATCCCGGCGACGGCCGGCATGGCGTAACGCGCGAACCCCGAGTCCGGCCGCGCCGGACCGATCACATACGCGGCGGCGACTCCTCCGAGACCCAGCTGCGCGGCGATGCAGATCGCCAGGACCACCGGCTCGCTGGCGAACCAGCCGACGGCGGCGACGATCGCCTGAAGGATCGCGATGAGCACTGCGGCGGGCCGATCGACGCGGCGCAGGATCGCCAGCCGGCGGCGGTCGGCGAAGAGGCGGCTGATCACGTCACGAGCTCGAGCAGTTCGTCGGCCGATCGCGTCGCGAGCAGCTGGCCGGCCTCGATCCACGCCCGCCGCGCGACGTCGACGGCGTACCGCTGCTGGCCCAGCTCCTCGGTCCGATGGGCGTCCGAGGCGACGGTCAGTCGTGCCCCGGCTCGTGCCGCGGCGCGCGCCAACGAGTCGTCGAGGTCGAGACGCGGGCTCCCGTTGATCTCGAGGGCGGTGTCGTGCGCCGCCGCGGCCTCGAAGACGCGCGGCCAGTCGATCGGCAGCGGGTCGCGACGGTTGACGATCCGCCCGGTCGGATGCGCCAGCACGTCGACGTGCGGGTGCTCGACCGCGGCGAGAGCCCGGCGGGTCAGCTGCTCCGACGACTGGTTGCGGCCGGTGTGGATGCTCGCGATCACGACGTCGAAGCGGGCGAGGAGCTCGTCGGGATAGTCGAGCGTCGCGTCGGCGCGGATCTCGAGCTCGGTGCCATGGAGGACGCGGAAGGGGGCGAGCTCGGCGTTGACCCGGGCGATCTCCGCGGCCTGCTCGTCCACCTGCGACGGGGCGAGGCCGCGGGCCACGCCGAGGGATGGCGAGTGGTCGGTGAGCACGATGTACTCGTGGCCCAGGTCGCGGGCGGCGCGCGCCATCACCTCGATCGTGTCGACACCGTCCGTCCAGCTCGAGTGCGTGTGCGTGTCGCCACGCACGTCCTCGTGGCTCACCAGGGTCGGCAGACGCCCGGCGAGCGCGGCCTCGATCTCTCCATCGGCCTCGCGCAGCTCGGGAGCGATCCACGGGAGGTCCAGCCGCTCGTAGACGTCCGACTCCTCGGCCGCGTCGAGCACCGAGCCGTCCTCGATGACCTTGAAGCCCTTCTCGGACAGCGACCAGCCGCGATCGAGGGCCATGCCACGCAGGGCGATGTTGTGGTCCTTGTTGCCCGTGAAGTGGACGAGGTGCGTCCCCCACAGGTTCGGCGGGCAGACCATGAGGTCGACCCGCGGTCCGTCGCGCATGACGATGCTCGACTTGTCGGTGCCGGCGGAAAGGACCTTCTCGACCTCGGGGAGCCCGTCGAGCCGCGCGATCACCGCTTCCGAGTCGTCGACCGCGGCGAGCAGGTCGAGGTCGCCGATCGTCGCGCGTCGCCGGCGCAGGGAGCCCGCGGGCGAGATGCGGAGGACGCCGCGCACGTCGCGCAGCGTGTCGAGCAGGCCCGCGAGGAGCGCGTCGGCGTCGTGGAGCAGGAGGCGCGTGTCGGCGCTGCGTCGCTCGATCCGTCCGATTCCCTCCAGGACGTTCTGCTCCGTCCGCGCGGAGAGGCCCTTGACGCCGCGCAGCCGTCCAGCCTCGGCCGCGGCCCGCAGCGCGTCGAGGGAGTCGATGCCGAGCTCGGCGTGCAGCAGTCGCACGGTCTTCGGCCCGACGCCGGGGACACGGAGCATCTCCAGCAGCCCGTCAGGGACCTGGACGCGGAGCTTCTCGTAGTACTCGAGACGGCCGGTCTCGCTCAGCTCGGCGAGCTTCGCGGTCAGCGCAGGCCCGGCGCCGGCGATCTTCGGCGGCTCGCCGCGGCGGTAGAGCGCGGCGACGTCGTCGGGATAGCGCTCGACGATGTCCGCGACGCGCCGGTAGGCGACGGCCTTGTACACCACCTCGCCGAGGATCTCGAGCATGTCGCCGATCTCGTTGAAGATCCGCGCCAGCTCGCCGTTGCTGATGACGGTCTCGCCGCTGCGCGAGACGCTCCGGGGTCGGGGCATCGCCGGCCATTCTAGGGCGGCATCGGTCGAAGGCCCCCGGGAAGGTCAGCCGGCGACGGTCAGCCCAGGAAGCGGCGCCGCAGGACCGTCAGCCCGGGCAGCCCCGTTCCGCTCTCAGGATGTCGCTGTGGCGCGCGCCATCTCGCGCGGGCTTCGCGGAGCAGCTCACGCTCGCGCAGCTCGGCCTGGATGTCGAAGAGGCTCGTTGCGCGGAAGTGCTGTCGCTCCATGCCGTGGCTCCTAGATCGCCCGGTGCGGCTCGTCGTCGAGTCCAGGTCGGCTGTCAGAGGGCGCGACGGCTGCGCCGAGGCCCAGAGCGACGAGGATCACGAGGATCGCGAGGATCAGCTCCATCGGACTCGTCTCCCTACGTAACTGGTTCACACGTTTCTTGGAGTTACCATGCTAGCACGACCTTGTAACTCGTCAAGGCCTTTGATATGGTTACATCGCGATGAACGATCGTCACGATCCGAATCCCGAGCCCGATGCCTGGCCGGAGCTCTTCGTCACGTTCGCGAACGAGTCGCGGCTCTCCTCGGCGGATGCGCCGGATGACGACGCAGACGTCCAGCGGCTCGAGCGCTGGCTGGCGGCCTCTGGACTTCCGGATCGGCATCCGGGGCGACGCCTTCGCGAGTCGCTGCCTGCGTTTCGAGACCTGCGGGCCCTCGTGCGCGCCATCGCCGTGCGCGCGGATGGCGACAGGCCGCCGACGCGAGCGCAGGTGGCCGCGCTCAATCGCGTCATGCGCGACGGGCTGCATTACCACGTGCTGCGAGCGACCGATGGCGGCACCCGCTTCGACATGGGCCAGGTCGGCGACGATCTCGACCAGGCGCGTTCGGCGATTGCCGGATCGCTGGCCCACTACCTGGCCGAGCATGACCTCGATCGGCTCGGAATGTGCGCGAGCGACACGTGCAGCTCCATCTTCATCGACCGCTCCCCGGGAGGTCGACGGCACTGGTGCGACATGGGCACATGCGGCAACCGGGCCAAGGTTGCGAGGCACCGCGCGCGGAGCCGCCGCGTCCGTTCGGGTCAGGTTCCCCGCCCCGCCGCAGCGGACTAGAATGCCGACGCGCCGGATGGCGGCGACAGAACCCGCAGCGAGGCACGTGCGACTTCCGTGGACGTCGGTTCCAGACATCCCGACGGCGCACGTCCGAGTGGGCGGCCGCGGATCAGGGTGACGCGCTCGATCGCCTGATCGCGACCCCACCACCCGTGACGCGCCGTCGACACGAGGTGGTGGTCATGTACGAGCTCCTCCCTGGCGGCGCGCGGCCTTCGCGTCGCATCGGACCATGGTGATGCGCGCGCTGCCGCGACGGCTGCGCCGCTCGCTGGCGACCCCCGGCCTGGGCGGCGTCGAGGAGCCCGTGCTCGAGCCGCGGCCCGAGGTGATCGAGTCGCGAGACCTGCGCTGGATCCAGATCGACGAGCCGCGGCTCGCGGATCGCATCTGGCTGTCCGAGAACTTCGACTTTCACGAGCTCGACCTCGAGGACGTCGCCAGCCGCAACCAGCGGCCGAAGGTCGACGAGTACCCCGAGTACCTCTTCCTGGTCATGCAGTTCCCGAGCTATGACAAGGCCACCGGCCGGCTGCACGCCGCCGAGCTCGACGCCTTCGTCGGTCGCGACTACGTCATCACCCTGCCCAATGAGCCGATCCCGTCGCTCGCCCAGCTGTTCGAGCGCGTCGGCTCGCGCGACGACGTGCGCGAGGAGCTGATGACCAAGGGCTCCGGCCGCCTGCTGTACGAGGTCCTGGATCGATGCGTCGACGCCTGCTTCCCGATGCTCGGCAGGCTCGGCCGGAAGCTCCGCGACCTCGAGGAGGACATCTTCATGGGCCGATCGAACGAGGTCGTCCGCGAGCTCAGCAACGTGAAGCAGGAGATCATCAACTTCCGCGCGGTCATCCGGCCCCAGCGCGCGGTGTTCCGCTCACTCGAGCGCGCGAAGCAGCGCTACATGAGCGAGGAGCTGGAGATCTATTTCGACGACCTGACCGATGCGTCCGAGCGGATCTGGGACGTCCTGGAGAACTTCAAGGAGATCGCCGAGGGGCTCGAGAGCACGAACGAGTCGGTGATCTCGCACCGCCTGAACGACGGGCTGCGCGTCCTCACCGCCGTGAGCGTCATCCTCCTGCCCCTCACGCTCCTGGCCAGCATCTTCGGCATGAACGTCGACTTCCCCGGCACGGGCGGCCCGCTCGCCTTCTGGGTGATCATGGGGGCGATGGCCGCGATCCTCGTGGCCATGATCGCCTTCTTCCGCTCGCGCGGCTGGCTGTGAGGGTCGCTACGCGCCGATCGGGTGCCAGACGGTCTTGATCTCGACGTACTCGCCGATCAGGTATGGAGACTGCGCCGCATCCGCGAGCCAGTCGTAGCGGTCCAGGCCTGCGGCCGGCGGCCGGACGAAGCGCTTGACGTTCTCGACGGCGACCTCCTCAAGCGCGGCGGAGTCATCCGGGGAGGCCCCGAACGCGTCGAGGGCGTTCACGTCCATGTGCCCGGCGAGGTGGCCGACGAGCTCGCGCCGCAGCCCGGTGATGACGTTCACGACGCCGCCCGGGACGTCGGACGTCGCGAGGACCTCGGTCAGGGTCACGGCGGGCAGCGGGCGCGACTCCGACGCCAGCACGACCGCCGCGTTGCCGCTGACGATGACCGGCGCGAGGCGGCTCACGAGGCCGACGAGCGAGGAGAGCTCCGGCGCGATGATCCCGACCACGCCGGTCGGCTCGGGAACGCTGAAGTTGAAGTAGCGCCCGGCGACGGGGTTCACCGTCCCGATGACCTGCGGGTACTTGTCGGCCCAGCCCGCGTACCAGACCCATCGGTCGATCGCCGCGTCCACCGCCCGCGCCGCCCGCGCACGGGTCACGCCCTCGGCGGCGACGACCTCCGCAACGAACTGGTCGCGGCGACCCTCCATGAGCTCCGCGATGCGGTAGAGGATCTGCGAGCGGTTGTAGGCGGTCTTCGCCGCCCACTCCGGCTGCGCCGCGCGCGCGGCGCGCACCGCGTCCCGGATGTCCTTCCGCGTCCCGCGGCTCGCGTTCGCGAGCGGCTCCCCGCGGGCGCCATGGACCTCGTACGCGCGCCCGGACTCGGTGCGCGGGAAAGCGCCTCCGATGTAGAGCTTGTACGTCTTGCGCACGCCGATCCGATCGCCGCGCGATCCGGCGCCGTTGGTCGTTGCCGGTGGCTGCAGCGGGCGCTGATCGAGCACCGACGCGCGGCTTCGGCGTGCTCGCTTCGTCGCGGTCGGACGTCGCGCGGCCATCAGCCGCCCGACCCGTTCGACGACAGGTCGAGGTACGCCCCGAGGCCGTGGATGCCGCCCTCGCGGCCGTACCCGGACTCCTTGTAGCCGCCGAAGGGGGACGTCGGGTCGAAGCGGTTGAACGTGTTGGCCCACACGACCCCTGCCTTCATCGCGCTGACCATCTTGAAGATCCGGCTCCCCTTCTCCGTCCACACCCCGGCCGAGAGGCCGTAGGGCGTGTTGTTCGCCTTCTCGATCGCCTCTTCCGGCGTCCGGAACGTGAGGACGCTGAGGACCGGGCCGAAGATCTCCTCCTGCGCGATCCGGTGGCTCTGGCTGACGCCGGTGAACAGCGTCGGCCGGAAGAAGAAGCCGCGATCCGGCAGGACACAGTCGGGCTGGAAGATCTCGGCCCCCTCGTCGATCCCCGACTGCACGAGCTCCTGCACCTTCGCCAGCTGTCCGGCCGAGTTGATCGCGCCGACGTCGGTGTTCTTGTCGAGCGGGTCGCCGACGCGCAGCGTCGAGAGGCGCGCCTTCAGCTTGTCGAGCAGCGGCTCGTACACGCTCTCCTGGACGAAGAGGCGGCTGCCGGCGCAGCACACCTCTCCCTGGTTGAAGTAGATGCCGTTGATGATCCCCTCGATCGCCTGGTCGAGCGGGGCGTCGTCGAAGACGACGTTCGCGGCCTTGCCGCCGAGCTCGAGCGTGACCTTCTTCCCGGTCCCAGCCACGGCGCGGGCGATCATCTTGCCAACCGCCGTCGACCCGGTGAACGCGACCTTCCCGACGTCCGGATGGCGGACGAGCTCCATCCCGATCTCGCCAGGGCCGGTGATGATGTTCACGACGCCGGGCGGCAGGTCGGCCTGGCGCACGACGTCGGCGAAGAGGTACGCCGTCAGCGGGGTGGTGCTCGCCGGCTTCAGGATGACCGTGTTCCCCGCCGCAATCGCCGGCGCGATCTTCCAGGCCAGCATGAGCAGCGGGAAGTTCCACGGGATGACCTGCGCCGCCACGCCGATCGAGCGGGGCTCGCGATTCGGGAACGCGTACTCGAGCTTGTCGGCCCAGCCGGCGTAGTAGAAGAAGTGGGCCGCGGCGAGCGGGACGTCGACGTCCCGCGACTCCTTGATCGGCTTGCCGGAGTTCATGCTCTCGACGACGGCGAACTCCC
>CBFGTN010000081.1:0-8043 GCA_965652075.1 uncultured bacterium | reverse complement strand
AGCGACGCGAACGTCCTCGCCGTGATCCGCATCGGCCTAGACCGGCACGCCGGTCAGATAGGCGATGCTCGCCCCGGCGATCGAGCCCGCCATCACCAGCGCCAGACCGATGTAGAGCAATCCGGTGGACGCCTGAAGCGACGCCGCCGAGGATGCGGCGATGGCGAGTCCCGCCGCGACGAGCGGCAGGAGGATGCCGACGCCGAGCCGCAACCAGGTCAGCCAGCCGAGCCCGCCCTCGAGCGCCTGGGGGCCGGCGCTGACCGCGATGGCGAAGGCGAGGCCCTGGAGCACGAGGCATCCGACGAGGAGCCACATCATCCGGCGCAAAGGGGCCGGAGACAGCTTCGGCGTCACCAGGTACCAGTGCCCGAGCAGCATGCCGGCATTCACCGCCCCCAGCGCGAGGGCGGCGAGCACGAGCTGAGAGGCGAAGAGGGCGGCGTTGTCGGTGCCGCCCGCCGCGGCGAGGACGACGAGCGCGGCGAGCCCGATCAGGCCCGACGCGATCGCCAGCCCGCTGCGCGGCCAGCCCGCGATCGACGCGAGGAGGTACGCGGCCGCGCCGACCGCGAAGGCGATCGTCAGCGGCCGGCGGACCTCGCTCGTCGTCGACGCCTCCACCCCCGCGGGGAGCGCGAGCTCGCTTGCGACGAGCACCGCCGCGAAGACGACGAGCAGCCAGGCCATGAACAGCCGATACCCGCGGGTCGTCCCGCCGAGCCGCTCGGTGATGCCGACGACGAGCAGCGTGCCGGCCGACAGGGCGGCCCAGAAGATCCAGTTGACGAACAGGATGGCCTCCACGCGCATCGGCCGGACGCTACGCGGCCCCCCGCCGCGGAGCAAGGCTGCCCGTGAGGCCCAGCTCGACCCAGCCGTCGCTGACCCGAACCGGGTAGGTCTCGACGGGCTCGGTCGCGGGCGGCACGACGGCGTCGCCCGTGCGCACGTCGAAACAGCCTCCGTGCCATGCGCAGACGAGCACACCGTCGCGCGGGTCGAAGCCAGCCTCGCTCAGCGGGAAGTCCTTGTGCGAGCAGTTGTTCTGGACCGCGAAGAACTCGCCGGCATGGCGGACGAGCACGACTGGCGTGCCGTCGATCTCGACGGGGATGAGCTCGCCGTCGCGCAGCTCCTCGGCGCGCAGGATGCGCGCGTACCGCGGGGCGGAGATCGTCACGAGGCCGGCGTGCGCGCGAAGGCCAGCAGCCGCGGCTCGGTCATGTCCTCGATGCTCCAGCGCAGCCCCTCGCGGCCGAGGCCGGAGTCCTTGACGCCGCCGTACGGCATCGCGTCCGTGCGCCACGTCGGGACGTCGTTGACGATGATCCCGCCGACCTCGAGCTCGTCGTGCGCCAGCAGGGTGTGGTCGAGCGAGGAGGTGAAGACGCCGCACTGGAGGCCGAAGCGGCTGTCGTTGATCGCGGCCAGCGCGTCGGCGAACGTGTCGACCGGGAAGAGGTTGACGACCGGCGCGAACGCCTCCTCCGAGCAGATCATCGCGTCGCGCGGCACGTCGACGAGGACCGTCGGCGGGTACCAGCGGCCGTCCGGCTCGCCCGAGACGAGCGCGCGGGCGCCGTCGTTGATCGCGTCGCTCACCCACCCGTGCGTGCGCTCGACCGCGTGCTCGTCGACCATCGGGCCCAGCTCCGTGCCGGGATCGAGCGGGTCGCCGACCGTGACCCGGCGCACGCGCTCGACGAAGCGGCGCTCGAACTCGTCGTAGACGTCGCGCACGACGTAGATGCGCTGCACGCTGATGCAGACCTGCCCGGCATAGGCGAATGAGCCGAAGACGAGGCGCTCGACCGCCCAGTCGAGGTCCGCCGTCTCGTCGACGATCGCGCCGGCGTTCCCACCCAGCTCGAGGACGACCTTCTTCTTCCCGGCCTCGGCCTTCATCTTCCACCCGACGCTCGGGCTGCCGGTGAACGAGAGGAGCTTGAAACGGTCGTCGGACACCATCCGGTCCCCGGTCGGGCGGTCCATCGGCAGGATGCTGACCGCCCCGGGGGGCAGATTGGTCTCGGCGACGTAGCCGGCGATGCGGAGCATGACCAGCGGGTCCTTCGAGGGCGGCTTCAGGACGATGCTGCAGCCCGCCGCGATGGCGGGCGCGATCTTGTGCGCCGCGAGGTTCAACGGGAAGTTGAAGGGACTGATGCCGGCCACAGGACCGATGGCGTAGCGGCGCACGATCCCGTGTCGCCCCTTGTTCGCCGGCGCCCAATCGAGCGGCACCCATTCGCCGTTGATCCGGAGCGCCTCCTCGGCCGCGGTACGGAAGGTCAGCGCGCCGCGCGCGACCTCGCCCCGGGCGTCCCGGATCGGCTTGCCCGACTCCTGGCTGAGCAGTGTGGCGAGCTCGTCGGCGTCGCGCTCGATGCAGGCGGCCACGTGGGCGAGCGCATCACGCCGCGCGTAGCTCGGCTGGCGCCTCGTCTCCTCAAAGGCGGCGACCGCCGCCGCGGTCGCGCGCTCGAGCTCGGCCTCCCCGGCCTGGAACGTGGTCGCCACCAGCTCATCGGTCGCGGGGTTGCGCACCTCGAGCGGCGTGCCGGCCTCGACGAACTCGCCGGCGAGGTAGATCGGGACGCTCTGAGCGCGGACCTCGGTCGTCATGCACCGGATTCTACGACCCGATCGAGCCGGAGCCCGCTCGCGCGACGAACGACGTACCGACGTGGGCGTCGGTCGCCCGATGGCGCGGTTCCCGGCCTCCGCCATCCTGCGGCCATGGCCGTCACCACGCTCCTGCCGCTCTCGCCCGATGCCGCGCGCCGCGCAACCGGCCTCGCGATGCTCACCGCCACCGCCTTCTTCTTCGGCGGAGCGATGGTTGCGGGCAAGGTCGCGGTTGCGGAGGTGCCGCCGTTCACGGTCGCCGCCAGCCGCTTCGCGATCGCGGCGATCCTGCTCTTCGCCCTCCGGCTCGCGTGGCCGTCGCTCAACCGCGGCTCGGCCCGACCCGGCATGCGCGACCTGCCGATCATCGCCGGCCTGGCGCTCAGCGCGAGCGCCGGCTACAACATCCTCTTCCTCAACGGGCTGCGCCTTGCGCCCGCGACCGACGCTTCGATGATCATCCCCGGTCTCGCGCCGATCGTGAGCACCGTGCTCGCCGCAGTCGTCCTGCGCGACCGGCCGACGCGAGCGGCCGTCGCGGGACTCGTCATCGCAGCGGTCGGCGTCCTGCTCGTGGTCGACCCCTCAGGCGCGGTCGACGCGGGACGGATCGCCGGCGACGCGCTCTTCGTCGGGTGCGCGGTCCTGTTCGGGTCCTACTTCCTCATCAGCCGCGTCGCCGGAGGCCGCTTCAGCCCGATCAGCGTCAGCCTCTACGGCGCGACCGGCGCGGCGATCATCCTCGTGCCGCTCGCGATCCTCGAGGGCGGCCCGGGGAAGCTCGTCGGGGCCGGCTGGCAGTCGTGGCTCGCGATCGGGCAGCTGTCCGTCCTGGCCACGGTCGCCGCGTTCGTGCTCCTCAACGAGGGGATGCGGAGGCTCGGCGTGTCGCGGTCGGCCGCCTTCGCGCTGATGATCCCGGTCTTCGGGATGCTCCAGGCGGTGCTCATCCTCGGCGAGCATGTCGCGGCGACCGCCGCGATCGGTGCCGGCGTCGTCCTCGTCGGGATCTGGCTGGTCCAGGGAGGCCGGCTGCCGTCGCTGCCGGGCCGCACCCAGTCGGTGCCGCGGCCGCGGCAGGTGCCGAATCCCGCCTGATCCGCCGGCGCCGTCCATCGTAGAAACTTGCTACGATGAAGGCGCATGAACCCCCTGTACGTCATCCTCGAGCTCGGCGCGACCGCGTTCTTCGTCCTCGCCGCGGGGCTGGCGCTGCGACGGGGGCGGCTCCCGTTCCTCGAGCTCATCAGCGCCGCGATGTTCGGCCTCCTCCTCGAGGAGGGCGATCAGCTGATCTTCGAGACGTATCACTACTCGGGGGACTTCATCCTGGCGATCGACCGGGCGCCGGTCGTCATCGGCCTTACGTGGGCGTTGATCATCGCCGGCGCGATGCGCATCACCGATGCGCTCGGCGTCCGCCGCCGATACGCCCCGTTCGTCGACGCCGTGCTGGCCCTCATGCTCGACCTCGCCTTCGATGCCGTCGCGATCCGGATGGGCCTCTGGACCTGGCGCGACGTCGGCCTGACCGAGGGATGGTTCGGCGTTCCGGCGGGCAACTTCTACTCCTGGCTGTTCGTGACGCTCGCGTTCAGCCTGCTGACGCGCCACCTCCGGGACGCCGCGCACGGGCGGCCGGCGCTCGAGTGGCTCCAGCTGCTCGTGCCGATCCCGGCATTCGTCATCCTCGTCACCAGCATCATCCCCTTCGCCGTCCTGAAGCCCTTCGTCGATCCGGCGCCGGGCGGTGGCATGGCGATGTTCGTGGTCACGCTCGCCGCCTTCTGCGCGGTGGCGTGGTACGGAACCTTCGGGCCGGACCGCGGGCGACCGAACGGGGCATCGGTGGCGATCGTCGATCTGCGCATGGCGTTCCTTATCCGCTTCGCGATCCACGGCTTCTTCCTCATCGCCCTCTTCTGGCTCGGCCTGGCGCAGACCGCGCCGATGCTGCTCGTGATCTCGCTGTCTCTGCTCGCGGCCGAGGTGCCGCTGGCGATCCTCACCGAGCGGCGGCACGCGCTGTCCGAGCCCGCGCGACCGGCGATTGGAGCGGCGCTGCCGGAGGGCTGACGCCGGCGGCGGTACCATCCGCCCCGTGTCAGAGGCGGTCGGCTCACGGGTGCGGCGCGCGGTCGGCGCGGTGGATCCGGCCCTCGGGCTGCTGGCTGCGATCGGCTTCGTCAGCCAGCTCGGCATCAGCGTCATGCTCCCGCTGCTGCCGCTCTACGCCACCGAGCTCGGCGCGCCGCCCCTCGTCCTCGGCCTGCTGACGAGCCTCTTCGCCGTCACCAACGCGTTCGGCCAGCTTGGCGCCGGCTTCCTGTCGGAGCGCTGGGGCGCTCGGCGGCTGATGACCGCCGGCCTCGCCCTGTACGGGACGATGAACGCCCTGATCGCCACCGCCGCGAGCGCGGCGTGGCTGCTGACCTGGCGGACCACCGCCGGGCTCGGCGGCGGCTCCATGATCGTCTCGGAGCGCATCTATCTCGCCCAGTCGATCGAGCCGGCGCGCCGCGCATTCGCGAACGGCATCATCTCGGCGGCCCAGTCGGCGGGCACGGTCGCCGGCCCGGCGTTCGGCGGGATCGCGGCAGCGATCGGCGGCCTGCGCGCTCCGTTCGTGATCGTCGCGGCCACGAGCGCGGTCGCGCTCGTCGGCACGCTCTTCCTGCCGGCTCGCGAGCGACCCGCGGCCGCTGACGAGGCCGTCGACGCGGACGGGGAGCCGGTCCGAATCGGCGCGCTCGTTGCACTGCTCGTCGCGAACCTCGCGTTGCTCGCCGCGTACGGCGGGTTCATCACGACCTACGCGCCGCTGGCGACGAGCCTGCTCGGATGGGAGGTCGTGGAGGTCGGGATCGCCTTCTCGTTCTTCGGGGCCGGCAGCATCCTCCTTGGTCCGGCCCTCGCGCACCTTGCCGACCGCGTCGGTCGCAAGCCCGTGGCTGTGCTCGCGCCGATGGCGGTCTCCGCATTCGGCCTCGCCCTCGTGCTCGGGCTGCCGCAGCCGGTCGTCTACGGGCTGGCAGTGCTCGCCGGCGGCGGCCTCACCGCATTCAGCGCGTCGTGGTACGCGCTCCTCGCCGACACCGCGTCGGAGCGGCGTCTCGGCCGGACGTTCGGCATCATCAACGCCCTGTCGACGCTCGGGATCGTCGCGGGCTCCCTCGTCGCGGCCGAGCTGTGGACCCGCGTCGACGTCGTGGCCGGCATGATGGTCGGCGTGATCGCCCCGCTCCTGGCAGGGGCGGCGATGCTCGCCTACCGGCCGCGCGCGGTACCCTCGCCGGCATGACTGCCGACCTCGCCCCCTCCGTGAACCTCGACGAGTGCGTCGAGCACATGCGCGCCCTGATCCGGATCCCGTCGGTGAACCCACCCGACGGCGGGCCCGACACGGCCGCCGGGCGCGATCCGGCCGGTGGCGAGACCGCAGCAGCGCGTTACTGCGCCGAGGTGCTCGATGGCGCCGGGATCGCGGCCGAGGTCGTCGAGCTGACCGCCGGACGTGGCTCGTGCATCGCGCGCCTGCCCGCCACCGGGCCGTCTACCGAGCCGCCGCTGATCCTCCTCGGCCACATCGACGTCGTGCCGGTCGACGCAGAGGGATGGACGCGCGACCCGTTCGGCGGGGATCTCGTCGACGGCGTCGTCTGGGGCCGCGGCGCGGTCGACATGAAGAACATGGTGGCGATGGAGCTCGGGGTCATGCTCGCGCTCCACCGCGCGGGCGCCGAGCTGCGTCGCGACGTGATCTTCGCCGCGGTCGCCGACGAAGAGGCAGGCGGCGAGCACGGCGCCCGAGCCCTGGTGGCCAGCCGCCCCGAGCTCTTCTGCGACGCGGACGGGAGGCCGGCCGCGGCGGCACTGAACGAGGTCGGCGGGTACTCGATGACGCTCGACGGACGGCGCTACTACACGATCCAGGTCGCCGAGAAGGGCCTGGCCTGGACGCGGCTGCGCACGACCGGCACCGCCGGCCACGGCTCGATGCCGCACCAGGAGAACGCGGCGATCCGCCTCGCGCGCGCCGTCGCGGCGATCGACGCGGACGAGGCGGAGCGACCGATGCGGGTCACCGAGCTCGTCGGCACGTTCCTGCGCACGCTCGGGCTGGGGACGGTCGCCGACCTGGCCGCATCCGATCCGGCGGCCGCACGCCGGGCGCTCGCCGATGCGGGGGTCAATCCGTTCCTGCGCCGCTCGATCGAGGCGATGCTGCGCGACACCGTCACCCCGAACGTCCTGCGCGCCGGGAAGAAGGTGAACGTCATTCCCAGCGCCGGAGAGGCGGAGGTCGACATCCGGACGCTGCCGGGGACGGACCAGGCGGCGCTCCTGGCACGGCTCCAGACGGTCGTCGGCGACGACGCGACCGTCGAGGCGATCGCGGCGCTCCCGGCCGTGGAGTGGCCTGCGGATGCCGAGATCGTCCGCACGATCGACGCGGCGCTCCGCGCCGCCGACCCGGACGGGACCCCCGTGCCGATGATGATCACGCTCG
Source organism: uncultured bacterium (assembly GCA_965652075.1). Classification (GTDB taxonomy): domain Bacteria; phylum Chloroflexota; class Limnocylindria; order QHBO01; family QHBO01; genus JACDBZ01. Next base: position 902 of record CBFGTN010000081.1, on the reverse strand, counting down.
GGACCGATGCGAAGGCGTTCGCCGACCTCGGCATCCCATGCTACGGCTTCGCGCCGGTGCGCCTCGAGCCCGACATGCCGTTCCTCAGCCTCTTCCACGGCCACGACGAGCGTCTCCCGGTCTCGGCGCTCGCGTTCGGGCTGCCGGTGCTCGCGGACGTCGTGGCGAGGTACGCGACGCGCTGACGAGCGTGAACCTGGCGGCTCGTTCGGCCATTCACGCACGCTCGGCTATACTCGCGCGAACTCCCCGCAGGCATTCGATCCGAGTACGCGCATGACCACGCAGGCGCGCGACGGCGCCGATACGCCCCAGCAACGGACCGTCGCGCTCGTCTTTCCCGGGCAGGGCTCCCAGTACGTGGGGATGGGTGCCGACCTCGTCAAGCGTTCGCCCGCCGCCGCGGCCGCCTACGAGCGCGCCGACGAGGCGCTCGGCATCGAGCTGTCGAGGTTGATCCTCGAGGGCCCGGCCGAGGAGCTGGACCTCACCGTGAACGCGCAGCCCGCGATCCTCGCCACGAGCGTCGCCTTCCTCGAGGCGATGCGTGAGGAGGCACGCGAGGCCGGGGTCGAGATCGACCCGAAAGCCCTCGCCGGCCACTCGGCCGGCCAGTACGCGGCCGCCGTCGCCGCGAATGCGATCGACTACGCCGACGCCCTGCGCCTCGTCCGCGAGCGCGGCCGGATCATGCAGGAGCGCGGGATCGAGGGCGGCATGGGCGCGATCATCGGCCTCTCCGACGAGCAGGTCGAGGAGATCCTCGACGCCGCCAGCGAGCACGGCGAGATCGCCGTCGCGAACAAGAACGCGCCGGGCCAGATCGTCCTCTCGGGCGTCGTCCCCGCGCTCGTCTTCGCCCTCGAGATGAGCAAGACCGTCGGCGCCCGCAAGGCCGTGCG
>CBFGTN010000080.1:0-8085 GCA_965652075.1 uncultured bacterium | reverse complement strand
CCCGTCGGCTGCCGCCGGATCGGGATGAACGTCGCCATGTCGGCCATGACCGAGACGATGCGCTGCCCGGTGATGAACGAGAGGAGATCGAGCCAGTGCGAGCCGATGTCGCCCACCGCGCGCAGCGGGCCGCCGCGATCCGGCTCGAGACGCCAGTTCCAGTCCGTGTCGTGCAGCAGCCAATCCTGGAAGTACCGGCCGGAGACGAGCCGAACCTCGCCAAGCTCGCCGGCAGCGACGAGCTCCTGCGCGTGCTGGTTCAGGGGGTAGAAGCGGATGTTGAAGTTGACGGCATTCACCTTCCCGCCGCGCGCGGCGCGCTCGAGCAGGTCCGCGGACTCGCCGGCCGTCATCGCCAGTGGCTTCTCGCATACGACGTGGCGGCCGGCATCGAGGATCACGCGGACCTGGGGATAGTGAAGGTGGTTCGGCGAGGTGACGTGAACGATCTCGACCCGGTCGTCGGCGAGCAGCTCATCCAGGCTGCCGTAGCCCCGCTCGACCCCGAGCTGGCCGGCGCGACGGGCGGATCGCTCCGGCGTCGAGGCGAGGACGCCGAGCACGCGCACGCCGAGGCGGTGGAGGGCCTCGACGTGCACCGTGCCGATGAAGCCGCCGCCGATGACGGCGGCCCCGATGTCGCTAGCGGGCCTCACGCCCGCGAGCAGCCGGTGTGGAGGAACCGGTTTCGGGGGAATTGCACGTCGTGATCGTACTTCTGCATGTCAAGTGCAAAAGGTCGCCCCGGCGCGTATGATCGAGCGCGGTGAGTCTGGAGAAGGCGTCCGACGTCGGGGGCGAGGCTCTCGATGCGCTCGCGTCGATCCTCGACGAGATCCGGCAGGCGCGCTCACGGTCTCGAGCGGAATTGGTGACGCGCACCGGACTGAGCCGGGGCATCGTCGCCCAGCGCGTGGCGGAGCTCATCGAGCTTGGGCTCGTCGTCGACGACGAGATCGGCCCGAGCACGGGCGGACGCCCGCCGCGGCAGATGTCGTTTCGTTCAGACGCCGGTCACGTGCTCGTCGCCGACCTCGGTGCGACGAGCATCGACGTCGCCGTCACGGACCTGGACGGCCGGATCCTCGGCCATCGTGACGAGCCGGCCGACATCGCCGCCGGGCCCGAGGCCTGCCTGCAGCGCGTCGACGAGCTGTTCGATGAGCTGACGGCCGCGACCCGCGACCTTCCAGGGCGGCTGTGGGGCATCGGGATCGGCATCCCAGGACCGGTCGAATTCCGCAGCGGCCGGCCCGTGTCGCCTCCGATCATGCCGGGCTGGGACGACTACCCGGTGCGCGAGCGCTTCGTGGCCCGCTACTCCGCGCCGGTCTGGGTCGACAACGACGTCAATGTCCTCGCGCTCGGGGAGTGGCGCTCCGGCATCGCCGTCGGGCACGACAACGTGTTCGTCGTGAAGATCGGGACCGGCATCGGTGCCGGGATCGTCTCGAACGGCCGGATCCACCGCGGCGCGCAGGGCAGCGCCGGGGACGTCGGTCACATCCAGGTCGTCGACGACACGTCGATCATCTGCCGCTGCGGCAATGTCGGATGCCTCGAGGCGCTGGCCGGTGGGGCGGCGATCGGTCGGGACGGCGAGGCCGCCGCGCGCGAGGGCCGCAGCGACCGGCTCGTGGCGGCGCTCGATCAGCACGGCCGGGTGACGGCCGCGGACGTCGCCCGGGCGGCATCGTTCGGCGATCCCGTGTCGGTCGCGCTGCTCCAATCGGCCGGTCGGCGGGTCGGGCTGATGATCGCCAGCGTCGTGAACCTGTTCAATCCGTCGCTCGTGGTCGTCGGCGGGGGCGTGGCTCAGAGCGGCGACCAGCTCCTGGCCGCCATCCGCGAGACGGTCTACCGGCGCTCCCTGCCGCTCGCCACTCGCGAGCTGATCATCCAGCGCTCGTCGCTCGGCGCATTGGCCGGCGTCATCGGCGCCTCGTCGATGGTCGTCGAGCAGCTGTTTTCCCGCGAGGCGCTGGCTCGGCTCGTCAGCCTGGGTGGACCGGATCGCGCGCTCGACGAGGCGATCGCCGCCCGCGGGTGATCGTTCAGCCGCCGACGACCAGGTCGCTGAAGTCGCCCGACTCCGGATCCTTGACGATGAGCTTCTGCCGGCCATCGGGCATCAGCTCGCGCTTGATGACCACCTTGCCCTCGTGCATCTCCGGGTGTGCCCCGATGCGTGGCGTCGTCCCGCCGCGCCACTCGACCAGCTCGACCGGCTCCCAGCGCCGGCTCTTGGCGGACCGATAGCAGGCGTCCATGACGGCGTTCACGACATAGCCGTCGTACAGCGTCTCGCGCGGCTGCCGGCCCGCATCGAGCGCGTCGAACATATCGGTGAACATGTCGATGAAGCCGAGCTCGCTCATCTCATCCCCGAGTGGGAACAGCCAGCCCGCATCGGTCTCCGCCTTCTCGGCGACGTAGCCGCCAGCGCCGCCGGCGGTGAAGATCTCGAGGCCGGTGCGCAGGAAGTGGTTGATCCAGATCGTGCCCTCGGTGCCGGCGACCTCGTCGCGGAGGTCCATGCCACCGCGGAACGTCCAGCTCACCTCGAACTGGCCGATCGCGCCAGACTCGAAGTGGATGAGCGCGATGGCGTTGTCGTCGTCGGCGATCGGATGGACGAGCGTGTCGGTATGGCACATGACCTCGACCGGCCGGTTGCCCTTCCCGACGAACCCGCGGATGACCTCGATGCAGTGGCAGCCCAGGTCGACGATCGCGCCGCCACCGGTCAGGCGGCCGTCCCAGAACCAGGCGGAGTGCGGGCCGGGATGCGTCTCGCGCGACCGCACCCACGTGACGTCGCCCACGGCGCCGCCCTCGACCGCGGCCATCGCCTTGAGCGCCTTCGGCGTGTAGCACAGGTCCTCGAGGTAGCCGCCGAAGACGCCGGCGCGCTCGACGGTCTCGAGGATCCGACGCGCCTCGTCGGCGTCGCGACCGAGCGGCTTGGTGACCAGCACCGCCTTGCCGGCCGCCACGGCCGCCTCGACGGCCTCGACGTGAAGGTGGTTCGGGATGCCGACGACGACGACGTCGGTGTCCGGATGCGTCACGGCGGCGACGAGATCGGTCGTGTGCTCGGGGATGTCCCAGCGCCGGCTGAAGGCGCTTCCGCGCTCATCCGTCCGTGAGTAGACCACCCGCACGCGGTCACGGCTGCGCTGCGCGTGGAGTGCCGCGGTGTAGAACTCGCCGATCAGGCCGGTGCCGAGCATCGTGATCGAATGGCCGCGCATGACGGTCGATTCTAGGGACTCGCCGAGGACAAATGACCGTCGAAGGCCTAGCATCGGTGCATGGCCATCTCCCTCGACACCGACCCGAAGCTCGCCGAATACGCCCACCCCGAGAGGCTGGTCACCACCGAGTGGCTGGCGGAGCGCCTGGATCAACCCGGGCTCGTGGTCGTGGAGTCGGACGAGGACATCCTGCTGTACGAGACCGGGCACATCCCTGGCGCGGTCAAGGTCGACTGGCACACGGAGCTGAACGACGCGGTCGCGCGCGACTACGTGGACGCCGAGGGCTTCGCGCGCCTGATGAGCGCCAAGGGCATCGGCCGCGACACGACGGTCGTCTTCTACGGCGACAAGTCGAACTGGTGGGCCGCCTACGCGCTCTGGGTCTTCAGCCTCTTCGGCCACCCGGACCTCCGCCTGCTCGATGGCGGACGCGCGAAGTGGGAGGCAGAGGGACGGCCGATGACGACCGACGCGCCGGCGCGCCCCGCCACCGACTACCCCGTCGTCGATCGCGACGACACCCGCATCCGCGCGTTCCGCGACGACGTGCTCGCCCACCTCGGCAAGCCGCTGGTCGACGTGCGATCGCCCGACGAGTTCAGCGGCAGGCTGCTGCACATGGCGAACTACCCACAGGAGGGCGCGCTGCGCGGCGGCCACATTCCCGGCGCGAAGAGCGTCCCGTGGGCGAAGGCCGCGAACGAGGACGGCACGTTCAAGTCACGCGCCGAGCTGGAGGCGCTGTACGGCGGCGAGGTCGGGCTGTCGCCGTCGGACGACGTCGTCGTCTACTGCCGCATCGGTGAACGCTCGAGCCACACGTGGTTCGCGCTGACGCACCTGCTCGGCTACGAGCGCGTCCGCAACTACGACGGGTCGTGGACCGAGTGGGGCAACAGCGTCCGGGTGCCGATCGAGCGCGAGGACGAGCCGGCGTCGTGACGATCGAGGTCCTGCCTCCGTCGCTGGCGGAGATCGTCGACCTGTTCGCGACCTCACCACCGCGCGATCGCCTGGAGCTCCTCCTCGAATACTCGCAGCAGGTCCCGCCGCTTCCCCAGCGGCTGCTGGACCATCCGGAGCGGCTCGAGCCGGTGCCGGAATGCCAGTCGCCGCTGTTCGTCGCGGTCGAGGTCGACGAGGACCGCCGAGTGCACCTGTTCGTCGACGTGCCTCGCGAGGCGCCGACTACCCGTGGCTTTGCCGGGATCATGCACGCCGGCCTGGACGGCCTGTCCGCCGACGACGTGCTCGCCGTTCCGCCGGACGTGACCGGGCGGCTCGCGCTGGCGGAGGTCGTCAGCCCGCTGCGGCTGCGCGGCGCGACAGCGCTCCTGGCCCGGATCCAGCGCCAGGTCCGGGAGCAGGCGGCCTAGGCCGACGCCCCGCTCGAACGCGCCCGCCAGCGCCAGAGCGCCGTGACGATCACGGCGCCGAGCAGCGATCCGATGATGCCGCTCGGCCGCAGCTCGAGCCCGTCGCCGGCGACGAGGCTGAAGATCAGGCCTCCGACGAACGATCCGACGAGCCCCGACACCAGGGCCATGCCCCAGTCGATGCGCCCGCCGGAGCGGCCGAGGATGAGCTGGGCCCCCGCCCCGATGAGCATCCCGAACAGGATGAGCCCGATGATCAACATGCCGCGGAGTATATGGTGACGCCCGTGATGGACACGGACCCGCGCGGATGAGGCGCTACGCCGCGATCGCCGTCACCGCGATCGTCATGGTGAGCGGCTGCGGCATCGATCAGGATCCGTACCCGCTGCCGGAGCCGCCGCCGGGCAACTCGGTGTTCCGCGCCGTCTCCATCGACGAGACCGTCATCGAGCCCGTGGTGTTCATCGAGGCTCGCCGAGAGCTGCGCGCCGAGATCCTCTCGGCGGAGCCGATCGGCCAGTTCGAGGGTGCCACCGTCGAGCTCTACGCCGCGCCGCTCGTGGAGGACCGTGGCGAGATCGTCATCGGAGACGAGCGCATCGAGCTTGCCGGGATGCGCGTCAACGACGTGGTCGATCCGTCCGCGGAGCCGCCGGCAAACGAACTGGCGATCGTGGCCGAGGTGACGGCCACGGATCCCGGACGCTACGTGCTGGCGGGGATCCGCCTCACGTATCGGATCAACGGTGCGCCGGAGCGCGAGGGCGAGGGGATCGACACCGTGCTCACCGTGTGCGCCGACGATCCCGCACCGAGCGTCTGCGACGACAACCCCGGCTGACGTCGCTCAGCCGGCCGCCGCGCGGCGAATGCGGCCGACCTCCGTCGATCGGTCGAAGAGCACGACGACCAGGCTGAACACGCTGACCAGGAACAGGAACTCGACCACGGGTGGCGGTGGTCGGTCGCCCGGCAGCAGGATCCCGATCGCGATGCCGATTGCGGCGTTGACGACGGTCATGACCGCGAACTCGGTCGCGACCGAGGTCCAGGTCACCGCGCGCCGCGCCAGCCACTGGCTGACGAGGGTGCTCGCGGCGACGATGAGGACGATCGCGACTGCCACCTGGCCCGGGTTGCCCTCGATCCCCGGGAGCATCCGGCTGAAGATGAAGACCATCAGGCTGAGCAGGGCGACCTTCTCGACGAAGGTCCGATCGAATGCGGCCGTCGGAGAGGCGACGCGCGGTCGGGGCGGCAGCCCCATGTGCTCGGCCTGGCGATCGGCCGAGAGCGTCGGCCGCCAGTCGGCCGGCGGCAGGAAGCGCCTCGCCGCCCACCACGCGAGCGCGATCAGCGCGACCAGGCCGATGACGATGGCGATGGCGACCGCCGGCGACGCGGCGATCGCATCGGTCCAGGAGCTGGACGCCGGCACGCCGAAGACGGTCTCCTTCATGAAGTCGGTGAAGTCCAGCTGGGCGATGTGGATCCACCATTCCTGCGGCAGCTTGATGACGATCCAGATGAACGCCGCGATCCCGAGGACGGCACGCATCGTCAGCCTGATCGGGTTGCGGGCGATCCGCCACGCCTCGATCGCGTCAAAGTAGTACTCGAACGTGTTCGGGAAGACGAAGAGGAGCCATCGGGCCCCGGTGCTCTCGAACAGGGCCACGCCGACGAGGCGGTAGTACCAGAGGAAGCGGCCGACGACGAAGGCGGGGCCGGTGACCCAGTTGGCGATCGTCGAGACGTAGGCGATCGCGAGGTAGTAGACGTCGAGCGCCTTGTCGTAGGTCTGGTAGCCGGCCAGGTCGGAGTCGAGCGTGGCGGCGAAGATCGTCTGGTCGACGCCGTCGAGGACCATCGCGGCGAGGATTGCGGGAAGCGGATACGCCGGGATGAACAACGGGACGACCAGGCGTGCGAGGACCACGGCGATCGGGATCAGCGGGACCTCGACCACGACGAGCGTGTCCACCCCCGAACCCTACACTTGGCGCGTGCTCCCGATCCGTGGTCGCCGTGTTCGCGTGGGCATCGTCGGGTGCGGCGACGTGGCGCGCCGCTGGTACCTTCCCGGCCTGGCGGCGATCGCCGAGTCGGTCGAGGTCGTCGCGGCATGCGACAGCGACGCGGCTGCCGCCCAGCGCGCGGTGGCGGCGGTCCGCCCATGGTCGCCGAACGCCACGGCCTTCACCGATCTGGGCGCGATGCTGGAGGACGCGGCGCCGGACGCCGTCTACAACCTGACGCCGGCGCCGGCCCACGCTGGGGTGACGCTCGCGTCCCTCGGGGCGGGCGTGCACGTCTTCTCGGAGAAGCCGCTGGCGGGGTCGCTCGCGGACGGAGACGCGCTCATCGAGGCCGCGACGGAGCGCAAGCTGCTGCTCCTCTGCGCACCGGCGTCCGCGATCAGCCCGCGGTTCCGATGGCTGAAGCAGCTCGTCGACGACGAGGTCCACGGCCGCCTGACGCTGGCGGTCGCGCATCACGCCGATCCCGGCCCGGCGTCCTGGCGCGAGTACACCGGGGACCCGACCGTCTTCTACCAGCCCGGCGTCGGCCCGCTCGTCGACCACGGCATCTATCGGCTCCACGAGCTGACCTACCTGATGGGGCCCGTCATGCGCGTGCAGGCGATGGGCGCGATCGGCATCCCGACGCGCGCGGTGCGCGGCGGGCCGCTGCGCGGTCGAACGATCGAGGTGACGACCCCGGATCACCTGCTGATCAACCTCGAGTTCGCCGATGGGAGGCTCGCGCAGCTGCTCGCGAGCTTCGGCACCGCGTCCACGAGGGCGCCCTGGCTCGAGCTGCACTTCACGCGCGCCACGCTGAGCTTCGCCCCTGACACGCAGTACGACCCGGAGGCGCCCGCCGACCTCTACCTCGACGATGGCACCCCCGACGCGCGTGAGGGCTGGGTCGGAACGGTCTCCCACCCGCCGCCGCCAGACGCGCGGTCGCTGGTCCCGAGCGGGGCGATCCACTTCGTGGCGTGCCTCCGCGGCGAGGCCGAGCCGGTCCTCACCGCCGAGCATGCCCGGCACGTCCTTGACGTGATCGACGCCGTGGATGCGTCGGTGGCCGATGGGCAGTCGTACGTCACGACCACGAGCTTCTGAGGGCGGCGCACTCCGTTTCGGTGGTGCGTCGGTGAAACGTGGCCCGAATGCTGCTATCGCGTAGGCCCCACAGGCAGTACTCTATGCAGCCCAGTGCTCAGGGGGTTGAACAGGTGATCTCGATCTCGCGTCTGTCCCGGGTTGCTCTCTCCATCCTCGCCGGCGCCGTCGTGCTCGTCGGCACGCTGCCGTCGCCCTCCGCGGTCTACGCCGCACCGGGTGCCGACATGGTCGTCGACAAGGAGGCGTCGGTCACCGAGGTGCCCGTCGACGGCCTGATCACGTTCACGATCACTGCCCGCAACCAGGGAACGG
>CBFGTN010000079.1:0-8371 GCA_965652075.1 uncultured bacterium | reverse complement strand
GTGCCGGGCGCGCCGAGTTTGAGGTACCCGCGAAGGAAGAAGTAGGGACTTGTCCCGATGACCTTGAGAGGCGCGACTGCGAGCCTCGATGTGACGCAGTACGCCGTGACACATGCCCGGCGACTGACCACAGCGAGAGGAGCATCGCATGACCACCCCAACGGCAACCGCCCTTCAGCCGGCACGAGCCCCGCGCATTGCGTGGTGGCCCGTGGCCCTCGTCTTCGTCGTCGGCACGACGATCGGCGCCATCGGCGCCGTGTCGGCGATCAACATCTCCCAGACGGACGGCACCGATGCACCGGCGGCCGTCACGTCGAACGCCGAGATGGCCCGGATCATGGGCAACATGGACGCTGCCGCTGCCCGCGGTGACGTTCGCCTGTTCCTGGCCTTCCGCCAGGACCTGGTCGACCTCATCGGCGCGACCGCCGTCGCGGAGTACGAGGCCGTTCGTGGCGTCCAGAGCCCGACGACCGACGTGTACACGGACCCGACGCGCCACCTCAAGTCGCGCAACCAGCCGCGGCCGTACACCGAGTCCGACAACTCGGGCGGGATCTGACCCCGCAGCCACGTCTCGTGGCGGCACGGCCGATCGCCCGTGCCATGGCCAAGCCTCTGGGAACGATTCCTAGAATGGCAGCCATGGCGCGGGTGTCGAGCCCAATCCTCGTCGGCCGGCGCACGGAGCTCGCAACGGTGACCGCCGCCCTCACTGACGCATCCGCCACCGCGCCGGTCCTCGTGCTGCTCGTCGGCGAAGCTGGCGTCGGCAAGACCCGCCTCGTCACAGAGGCAAGCCGCGAAGCGGCGTCCACCGGCGCGCTCGTCCTGGTCGGCGGCTGCGTTCCGCTCGGCGCCGGGACGCTGCCGTTCGCGCCGATCCGCGAGGCGATGCGAGATCTCGCGGCCCAACGTTCGGAAGATGAGCTGGATCGTCTGCTCGGGCCTGCCCGCGCTGAGCTCGCTTCACTGGTCCCGGCCGTCGCTGGGCGCACACCGTCGAGCCCGCCGTCGGCGGCGCACGAGCAGGGTCGGATCTACGAGCTGATCCTGGGTCTCTTCGAGCGCATCGCGGAGGACCAGCCGACGGTCATCGTCCTCGAGGACCTGCATTGGGCGGACCGATCCACACTTGGCCTGCTGTCATTCCTCGTCCGGAACGCGCGTTCCCCGACGCTCCGGCTCGTGGGCACCCTGCGCAGCGACGAGGTCGATCGGCGTCATCCGCTGTATGCCTTCCTGGCGGAGGCCCGACGGAGCGAGCGGGTGACGCGCGTGGACCTGGCGCGCTTCGATCGCCGAGAGACCGCGGAGCTGATGCGCGCGATCCTCGGGACCGATCCGTCATCCAGCCTGGCCGATCGGGTCTATCGGCGATCCGGAGGGAATGCCTTCTTTACCGAGGAGCTCCTGGCGGCGGAGGCTCCTGCCTCGGATCTTCCCGATACCTTGCGCGACGTCCTCCTGTCCCACGTCGCACAGCTCCCTGACGCCACGCAGCGCATCCTGCGGACCGTCGCGGCCGCCGGCCGCGACGTCTCGGGCGCACGCCTGGCGGATGTGACCGGCGTCCCGATCGAGAGACTGACGGCTGCCTTGCGGGAGGCGATCGCGCACCATGCGCTCGTTGTCCGGACCGGCAGCCAGGGCGAGGACCGCTACGAATTTCGGCACGCCCTCGTGCAGGAGGCGATCGAGCACGAGCTCCTGCCGAGCGAGCGGCGGGCGCTGCACGAAGCGTTTGCCACGAGCCTGACGGAGCATCCCGCGACGCCGCCGGATCCCGGAGCCGATGCGGAGCTCGCCGTTCACTGGTTCGGCGCGGGCGACCTTCCCCGAGCGTTCGTGTCGTCGATGGCCGCTGCCGACGCCGCTGAGCGCGGCTACGCGTTCGCGGAGGCGCAGACGCATCTGGAGCGCGCGATCGCCATCTGGGATGACGTCCCCGACAGTGGAAGGTCCGGCATCGACCGCATCGCGCTGGCGGAGCGGGCCGCCGCCTCCGCCGCCGCCATCCAGTCGTACGGAGATGCGGTCAGGCTCATCCGATCGGCGATCCAGCTCGCGAGCGACCCGGTCCGCCGAGGCGTCCTCCACGAGCGTCTGGGCCGCTACTCCCTGCTGGCAGCCGACACCGCGCAGGCCGACGCAGCCTACCGCGAGGCCGTTGGCCTGGTTCCGGCGGAGCCGCCAACCGCCGAGCGCGCCCGCGTCGTGGCCGGCCTTGCGCAATATCTCGTGGGCTCCAGGAATCTGGAGGCGGTCGAGCTCAGTACCGAGGCGATGGACGTAGCGCACGCCGTCGGCGCGACCGAGATCGAGGCAAACGCCTCCGTCACGCGGGCTGCCGCGCACTCTGCGCTCGGGCGGCTGGACGCTGCACTTCCCGACGCGACCCGCGGATTGGAGCTTGCGAGCCAGGTGCCGGGCTCCATCGAGATCCCCCGATCGCTGAGGTACACATCCGAGATTCACGACTTCGCGGGTGACGTCGAGCTGGCAATCGAGGCGGCCAGCCGAGCGTTCGACGAGGCCGATCGGCTTGGCTTCACGCGGTCCGAGGGGATCACGGCCCTCACGCACCTGGCCGGCGAGCTCCTCGACTCCGGTCGATGGGATGAAGCCGAGCGCGTGCTCGAGCGCATCGAGCGGATTGGCGTGAGTGGCTGGCACGCCAACCCGATTTATCTCATTCGCGCGCGGATCCACCTGACGAGGGGTGAGATCCGGGGTGCCGAACGTGACCTCGAAGCGCTCGACAGACTGGCCGAAGGCGATGTCGAGGGAGAGTTCGCCACAGCGACGGCGACCGTTCGTGCACGCCTCGCGGTGACCCGCGGCCAGCCGGCCACCGTGCGGGTCCTGCTTGATGAGGCGCTGGTCATGCTCGAGGCCCGCGACCAGTACGTCAGCGAACTGTGCTGGCTCTACTACTGGGCGATTCGCGCCGAAGCGGATGTCGCCAATGAGGCCCGCCGCCGGCGTCGCGAGGGAGACGCCCGGGATGCGGCCGACAGCGGCTCTCGGCGCCTCGCTGAGCTTCATGCGCTCGTGGACAGTCTCCCCTCGCGCCACTGGATGCGTCGCTATTCCGAACCGGTGATCGCGACCGCGGATGCGGAGGGTGCCCGACTTCACGCGCGCGACGATGCCTCCGCCTGGATGGCCTCGGCCGATGGACTCGCCTCAGCCGCTCGCGGCCGCGAGCTCGAGGGCTACGCTCGCTGGCGTGCGGCCGGTTGTCTGCTGGAGACGCGCGGTGCCGATGCTCGAGCGGCGGCACGATCGCAGCTCGTACGGGCGCTCGAGATCGCGATCGCGCTGCGGGCAGCGCCACTGCGCTCGGACATCGAGCGCGTTGCAGTGCGCGCGCACCTGTCGCTGACTGACGGCGCCGCCCGGCCCCTGACGAAGCACGCGTTCGATCTGACGCGGCGCGAGCTGGAGGTGCTGGAGCTCGTCGCGGCGGGTCAGTCGAACCGCGAGATCGGCGAGGCGCTGTTCATCACCGAGAAGACTGCCGGCGCGCACGTCTCCAGGGTCCTTGCGAAGCTTCGGGTCGCGCGCCGGACGGAGGCCGTCGCGGTCGCCCGCGAGCACGGCCTGATCGGGTGACGCTGCCAGGCGATCGCTGATCAGCCGGGCGGCCGCTCGTCCTTGGAGTCCTCGGCGCTGGCGTCCGGCCGGCGCTCCTCGCGCTCATCGGCATCCGGCAGCGTCGCGGATGAACCGTCCAGGAGCTCTCGCCGCTTGCGATCGCGGGCCTTCTGGCCGGCATTCATGGCACGCACGCCGCCCTTGGCCATGCTCGTCCCGAGCCAACCCATCGCGTCCCTCCCTTCGGCCGAAGTGTACCGACCGATGGCAATGTGCCTGGGGCTACGGCTCGGGCGTGGGCGACGCCGACTCGCTGGCTGCGGGAGACTCCGAGCCCGACGCGTCGGGCGACCCGGAGGCGTCGACGGAGCCGGACGGGACCGGGATGGACGGGATCGGCAGGGGAGTCGGCTCGGGGGTGAACCGTGACGGGACCCCGAGCGCGGCGAGGACGAAGATCGCGACGAAGATGACGAAGACGATCAGGACCCACGGCCGCGCCAGGCGGTCGTTTTGGGTCGGCAGCGAGCCTCGGTAGCCCGGCTCGCGCTTCGGGTCGTTCGTCGTCATCGGTCCCTCAAGACGTTCGGTCGATCATCCCTGCCATGGCCTCGTACGCTCGCGCGCCGGCGGCCTCGAGCCGCCGCTCGGCTTCGGCCGCACGTTGGCGAGCCGACGCGACCTCGACGCGCGCGTCGCGCACCGCGCGCACCGCGTTCACGGCAAGGGTCCAGGCCAGGAGCGCCAGCGAGACGATCACCGCCACGGCGATGACGACCACCGCGACGTCGAAGATCAGGCCCACGGCGCCGCGAAGGGTAGCAGATCGCCGCCCGATGCCGTCATTCGCCGGCCTCGGCCCTTGCGTGGGTGATATTTGACCCACGGCTTCACACGAAGCGGGCTCTCGTGAAGTCCAGGGTCATCTGTGAGCCAATACTTCACCGATGCGGAGCTCCCGTGAATTCGTGGTTCTTCTATGACCCGCATGGCGCAAAGGCGTCCGATCCCGTCACGAGGCGACCGGCGCATCCCCCTCGCCATCGGTCCGTGCCTCAGGCAAGCCTCATCGGAGCCTGGCACGACCGCGCGAGCCACGCGTTCAGGCTGAAGCCTCCACCTCAGCGACAGCCGCGCGCGGCACGATCAACCATGCGGCGACGAGGGTCGTGATCGGCACCGCGGCGACGATGCCGATGCTCCCGACCAGCGCGCGCACGACCTCGACCGCCACGATCTCGCCGTTGAGGATCGTCAGCGTCGACTCGCCGCTGAGCGCGAAGAGGAGCAGCAGCGGGAGGCTCGCCCCGAGGTACGCCAGCACCAGGGTGTTGACGGTGGCCGCGATATGCGCCCGCCCGACCCGCATCGCGCGGCCGATGACGGCGCCGCGCTCACCCTCCGGACGCGACCGATGCAGCTGCTCGACGGCCGCGGCCTGGGTGATCGTGACGTCGTCGAGGACCCCGAGCGCGCCGAAGACGGTCGCCGCCAGAAGGATCCCCTGGAGGTCGATGCGCTCACCGACGAGCGGGATGAGGAACGCGATCTCCTCGTTGCCCTGGAGCGCGGTGAAGCTCGCGGCCGCCGTGAACGCCGCGGCCAGGACCGCGGTCAGCAACAGCGCCACGAGGGTGCCGAGGACCGCCGACCACGTCACCCGGCTCGAGCCCTCGGTCAGCAGCAGCGTCACGACCGTCACCAGCGCGCCGCCGCCGACCGCCAGCAGGACCGGGTCGAATCCGCGCAGCAGGAGCGGCACGACGAGCTTCACGACGACCGTCAGCGTCAGCGCGAGGGCCACGAGTGACCGCGCGCCGCGCCAGCCGCCGACGACGATCACCGCGGCGGCGAACGCGGCGGCCACGATGCCGAGGATCGGGACCCGCCACGGCTCGGCGATGACCGCGAAGTCGCCGGCCGCCGGTCCCGTGAAGATCGTGACGACCACGTCATCGCCGACTTCGTACGGCTCACGATTCGAGGAGCCGGGGAGCGCCGCGCTGCCGTCCTGGACGAGTGCCTCGAGCCGCTCGCCGCTCTCGAGCTCGACGGCGAACAGCGGAAGGCCGGTGGCATCGGTGCCGAGATCCTCGACGATCCGGCCGCGCTCGCTGTGCTGGCCGACAATCGGGATGGCGTCGGATGGCGTCAGGTCGGGAAGGAGCCAGATGCCGACGACCAGGACGAGGCCGACGGCGACCGACAGGAGCGAGGCTCGCATACCCGTAGGAGGTTATCGGTCCGCATCGGCCTCATGCGGTGCGAGTCGGTCATTTATGACCCAGAACTTCACACGAAGCGAGCTCCCGTGAAGTTTCGGCTCATAAATCGGTCAGGACTTCACCGATGCGGAGCTCGCGTGAACGTCTGCGTCTTCCATGAGCCCCCGATGAGTCCTACCGCGCGGTCCTCATCGAGGGGATGAGGATGCCGATCGCGCCGGCCGCGGCGCAGATCGCGCCGGACACGACGAGCACCTGCGCCGGACCGATGGTCCCCGAGAAGTAGCCCGCCAGCGCCATGGAGGCGGCGATCGAGCCGAACACGAGCGCCTGGCGGCTGGAGACGACCCGGCCCATGAGCCGCTGCGGGGTGAGCTCCTGGAACAGCGTGACCGTCGGGATGATGAACACCATGTTGAAGGCGCCCGAGGCGAAGAACGCGACGAGGGCGACGACCGGATCGGTCGTCAGGCCGGCCACGACGAGCGCGAGGCCCATGCCGATGAAGCCGGCGATGACCATCGGCCCCTTCGGCAGCCGGTCGCCGATGGCGCCGACGAGGATGCCGGCCCCGACACTGCCGACGGCGACGGCGGTGAGGAGCAGAG
Source organism: uncultured bacterium (assembly GCA_965652075.1). Classification (GTDB taxonomy): domain Bacteria; phylum Chloroflexota; class Limnocylindria; order QHBO01; family QHBO01; genus JACDBZ01. The sequence goes on along the minus strand of CBFGTN010000079.1, from coordinate 1,935 downwards.
CGTAGAACTGCTCGAAGCTCAGTCCCCGCAGGTCGACGATGTCCTGCGCGTAGAGCAGGCTGCCGACGATCTCGGCGCCGACCGCGACCTGCGCGACGGCCGACAGCAGGGTGTTCGAGCGCAGCACCGGCTGCCGCGCCAGGAACCCGAAGCCCTCGCCGATCTCGCGCCACACCGCACCGACCGTCAGGCGCTCGGACAGCTCCGGCACGTAGCGGGGCAGGATCATCGCCCACAGCAGGACGGCGGAGACGACGTACGTCCCGGCGTCGAGGACGAAGGCGGCGCCCAGGACCGCGGACAGCGCCGTGACGATCGCCCCGGCGATGGGGAAGCCGATGAGGTCGGCCGCGGTCTCCGGGATCGCCAGCGCCGAGTTGGCGGCGACGAGGTCGCGCTCGCCGGCGACGACCGGGATGACCGCGGTCTTGGCGGGGCGGAAGAGCAGCGTGATCGTGGCGATCGCGAACGCGATCGCGTAGACGAGTCCGATGTGGACCTCGAACGCCACAGGCACGGCAAGCACCAGCAGGGCGCGGACGACGTCGCAGGCGATCATCGTGCGGCGGCGGTCCCAGCGGTCCACGAGCACGCCGGCCACCGGGCCCAGGAAGACGCTCGGCACCGCGGTCATGGCGTAGACGAGGCCAACCTCCAGTGCCGTGCCGCGCGTGGCGACCAGCGCGCCGAGCGCGATGATGTGGATCCGGTCGCCGATGAGCGAGATCAGCTGCCCGGTCCACAGCAGGCTGAAGTTCCGGTTCTGGAAGAGGCGCAGGTACGGTGACTGGCGGCGCATGCCGGCCACCTCGGCGCCGGCCTCCGACACCTCCGCCGGGATGGAGCCGCCCTCCGCGAACGGGGCGCCGGCCGTGCCCGGCGTGGCGGTGGCGGGGCGCAGGACCGCCGTCGTGCCGAACGCCAGGGCGCCGCGCGACGGCGCCTCCGTGCGGGTCATCGAGTACACGATGGCCCAGAAGATCCCGATCGCCAGCAGCACGTCGCCGATGCTCACGACGTCGCGGATGAACGGGATCGGGACGGGGATGACGTCGCCGAACAGGCCACCGCGGGCGACGAACTCGCCGACCGTATCGGCCAGCAGCAGGAAGTGGAACGGGTCGCCGGCGATGTCGGCTTCGGTGAAGCCGGCAGCGAAGAAGGCGGCCGACCAGATCGGCATCTGCCCGGCGTTGATGAGGACCGCGATCATGTTGGCGACGATCCCGACCGACGCGATCTGGAGCCCGGGGATCCGCCAGTTGCCCCACAGCCAGACGAAGATCAGGCCGTAGGCGGCGATGAAGGCCCAGCCGACCGGGATGTCGGCGCCGATGCCGGTCTCGCGGCTCAGCCCGGCACCGATGCGGAGCAGGAGCGCCACGACCAGCAGGATCGTCCAGCGCAGGCGCAGGTCCGCCAGGCGGGGGAGCCCGCCGCCGGCGAGCGCGCCCACGACGAGCGCCAGGATGATCGTGCTAAGAAACATCGTCCGAGGCCAAAGCAGGTCGCGGCTGCTCCGGCGACGGGGGCACCCCTCGCTGGATGGGTGGGTGGAGCATCGTCGGCAGCTCGTCGGGGCGGTCGGGCGGCCGATCGAGGATGGAGCGATCGAGACCGACGAGGATCGGCACGATCTCCGGGTCGAACTGGATGCCGCTGAAGCGCTCGAGCTGGTCGACCGCCTGCTCGTGGGTCAGCGGGGTCTTGCGGTACGGGCGCGACGAGGTCATCGCCTCGTAGGCGTCGGCGATGGTCAGGATCCGCGCGCCGCGCGGGATGTCGAGCGCCTCCTGGCCGTCGGGGTAGCCGGAGCCGTTGAACCACTCGTGGTGAGCCTTGATCAGCGGCGCCTCGCTGGCCAGCTGGGTCGCCGGCCGCACGATCTCCGCGCCGATGGTCGGGTGCTGGTTCATCAGGATCCGCTCACCCTTG
>CBFGTN010000078.1:0-8674 GCA_965652075.1 uncultured bacterium | reverse complement strand
CGATCGAGCGCAGGTCGGAGTCGACCATGACCATCGCCTTGACCTTGAGCTCGCGCGCGACCTCGAACAGCGCGCGGACCGCGGTGCCCTTGCCGCTCGTGCCCTGGTACGTGACGCTGATCCGCTGGAGCTTGTGCTTCGGGCTGACCAGGATGACCTTCTCGAGGTAGTCCGGGCTCTCGGTGCTCACCGCGACGCGCGGCGTATTGTCCGGCGAGCCGCCGTCGCTGTTCACGAGGATCGGCTTGAGCTCGGGGAAGTACTGGACCATGCCGGCCGTCGTGGCGCGCACGACGTAGCCGATCGTCTCGGCGTTGCCGAACGAAGGGATCCCGACCATCAGGTCGGCGTTGCCGACGCGCCTGACCTCGGCCAGCCCATCGGCATCGAGCGCCGATGGCGTTCCAGTATCAGGGGTGGCGGTCAGGACGGAGCCTCCTCGAACGTGCGTCGGCCGGTGGTGGCTCGGGGCTCCGATGGTAGCACCGGCGGGTGCGCTCGCCGAACGCCACTCCAGCGTGAGGCTGCGGGCGCCCGGTGCGGTGAGCGCGCGCCGCATAGTCCGCCGGCGTTTCTAACGGCAAGGACGTGGCCGATGACTCACAGCTCGCATGCATCGGCCAGGCAGAAGGGGCCAACTTCGCTGTGCCAGTCGCTCCACGACTGCGACGGCCACTGATTGGCCGATACAGCCCTCACCGGAATACGCGCCGCTGACGCCTCGAATCAGGTCGGCGGCGCGTAGAGATCGAGCTCCCCGACCTCGACCTGGGCCCCGACCTCGGCGCGGATCGCCTCCCAGGCGTCGAGGTCCCACTCGCCGACGAAGGTGATCGCCGTCCCCTCGCGCCCGGCCCGGCCGGTCCGCCCGATGCGGTGGACGTACGTGTCGGCGTCCTCGGGGATGTCGAACGACAGCACGTACGGCAGGTCGGTGATGTCGAGCCCGCGGCTGGCGACGTTGGTGGCGATGAGGAACTGGATCTTGCCGGCTCGGAAGGCGGCCAGCGTCCGATCGCGCTCTCGCTGGGACAGCCCGCCGTGGAGCGCGGCGACGTTCTTGCCGCGCCGCTTCAGGGTCGTCGCCAATCGGTCCACCCCGATCTGGGTGTGACGGAAGACGAGGAGCCGGTCGAAGCCGTAGTGCTCGTTGAGCTCGATGAGCGCCGCGACCTTGTCCTGCTCGGCGACGAAGTAGACGAGCTGGCGGACGGTCTCGACGGTGCGGAGGTCTGGGCGAACGGTGACGTGCGCCGGGTTCGGCTTCATGAACCGGTCGCAGATGCGCAGGATCGCGTACGGCATCGTCGCGCTGAAGAGCGCCGTCTGGCGGCTGCGCGGTGAGCGGCTGAGGATCGTCTCGACGTCGACGATGAAGCCCATGTCGAGCATCCGGTCGGCCTCGTCGAGGATGACGGTGTGAACGCGGTCGAGGAGAAGCTCGCGGCGGCGGATGAGGTCGAGCACCCGTCCCGGCGTGCCGACGACCACCTGCGCTCCCTTGCGCAGCGCCTCGATCTGGCGGTCCATGCTCGACCCACCGTAGATGGCGACGCTGCGGACACCGCGGAAGCGGCCGATGCGCTCGATCTCCTCGGTGACCTGCACGCACAGCTCACGGGTGGGGGTCAGGATCAGGGCCTGGACGTATCGGCCCGACGGCTCGACCTTCTCGACGATCGGGATCCCGAACGCGGCGGTCTTGCCGGTGCCCGTCTGCGCCTGGCCGATGAGGTCCTCGCCGCGCCGCAGCGGCGGGATCGACCGCGCCTGCACCTCGGTCGGGGTCACGAAGCCCATCGACTCGATCGCCCGCGCGATCGTCGCCGGCACCTCGATCTCGCCGAACCGATAGCCGCTGGCGGCCGCGATCGCCGCCGCCTCGAGCTCGGAGGGCTTCTCCGCCGCCTCGGTCGCAACCTCGACCGCGACCGGGTCGCCACCGCTCGATGGGCGGCGACGGCGCGGCCTGCGACGGGTATGGGTGTCGGGCAAGCGGGACTCCTGAAACGGCTGCATTGACGCCTGGCAGCGCGGCGGAAGGGGTGTGCCGCGGTGCGCTGGGCGCCCGGATCGTACCACGCAACCGCCGGGACCTTGACGCCCCGGCTGGATGCACATGATACTCAGTCTCGTTATGGTGACCGTGGCCGCGGCGATCGTCTCGCTGACCGCGTTCCTCTCCGCGCTGGTCGGCGGGATGCTGGCGATGCGGGCGGTGGGCAACGTCGGGCTCGTCATCGCCGTCGGCGCCGGCATCCGCATCGGCGCCGCCTTCTTCGACCTGATCCCGGAGGGCATCGAGCACCTCGGCTCGCTCGACCAGGCGATGATCTTCACCGCCGTCGGGTTCCTGGCGTTCTATGCGGTCGAGAAGATCACCGCGCTGCACGTCGGGCACGAGACCGCCAGCGAGCTCGACCACGGGGCCGCCGAGCACCATCACATCGGGCTGATCGGCGCCCTCGGGATGAGCCTGCACAGCTTCCTCGACGGCGTGGCCCTGGCCGCCGGCCTGATCGTCGGCGGCGGGCTCGGGCTGGTGATCGCGGTCGTCGTCGTCGTCCACCGCTTCAGCGACGGCATCGGCGTCGTCAGCCTCCTGCTCGCCAGCCACCGGCCGCACGACGAGATCCATCGCTGGGTCGCGCTCGTCGCGCTTGCGCCGGTTGTCGGCGTCGTCGTCGGGCTCATCGTGCCGGTGCCCGACGTCGTCCTCGGCGCGATGCTCGCGGTGTTCGCCGGCTTCTTCCTGTACATCGGCGCCGCCGAGCTGCTGCCCGAGGCGCATCGCAGCGACCGCTCGCAGTGGGTCGTCGTCGCGACGCTCACCGGCGTGGTCGCGATCTACGCGTTCTCGGTGTTCGCCGGCGCGGTGGGTGCGGCATGAGCGCGACGTCGACGTCGGAGCGCCTTCGCGAGGCCGGCGAACGCGTCACCCGCCAGCGCATCGCTGTGGCCGACGCGCTCGGTGCGGTCGGTCGCCAGGTCTCGGCGCAGGAGCTCTACCGCCGGCTCCGGCGCCGCGACCCGAGGATCGGCCGGGCGACGGTGTTCCGCACGCTCGAGGCGCTCGTCGCCGCCGGCGTCGCTCGGCGGCTGGAGCTCGACGGGCACGTGTACGGCTACGTCGCGTGCCGGCCCGAGCACCATCACCATCTCGCCTGCGACCGATGCGGGCGGGTCGAGGAGATCGACGAGGCCTACATCCGGCCGGTCGCGGAGCGGGTCGCCCTCGATCTCGGCTTCCGGATCGACGACGCGCGGGTGGACTTCTACGGGCTCTGCGCGAGCTGCGCGCGCAGGGGCTAGCCGGCGGTCGCCGCGACCCGCTTGCGCTCCGCGATCGCCGTCGGCCCGGTCCCGTCGCGGTCGGCGTAGCCGTGCGGGTTCCGCTGTCGCCAGGCCCACGCGTCGGCGAGCATCCGCTCCAGCGTCGAGTGCGTCGGCGCCCAGCCGAGCTCCCGGCGCGCGCGCCGCGATGACGCGACGAGCACCGGCGGGTCGCCGATCCGGCGCTTGAGGGCCCGTGCCGGAACCGCCCGGCCGGTGACGCGGCGGGCGGCCTCGACGACCTCGCGCACGCTGAATCCCGCGGCGGACCCGAGGTTGTAGACCTCGAACGAGGCGTCGCTCTCGCCGGTCGCCTCGAGCGCCAGCAGGTGGCCATCGGCCAGGTCGCGGACGTGCACGAAGTCGCGGATGCACGTGCCGTCCGGCGTCGGGTAGTCCTGTCCGTAGATCTGGACGTGCGTCGCCTCGCCGGCGGCCACGCGGAGGACGAGCGGCATGAGGTGCGTCTCGGGGTCGTGGTCCTCGCCGTTGCGCTCGGTGGCGCCGGCGACGTTGAAGTAGCGCAGGCTGATGGCGCGGAGGCCGTGCGCGGCGCAGAACCAGCGAATCGCGCCCTCGAATGCGAGCTTGGTCTCGCCGTAGGGGTTGATCGGCTGGGTGCGATCGGCCTCGGCGATCGGGACGCGCCGCGGCTCGCCGTAGACGGCCGCTGTCGAGCTGTAGACGAGGCGGCTGACCCCGGCCTCGCGCATCGCCTCGAGAAGCGAGACGCCGCCGGCGACGTTCGTTCGGTAGTAGGCGCCCGGGTTCTCCATCGACTCGCCGACCAGCGAGCGGGCCGCGCAGTGGAGCACGGCATCGACGCCGTCGGTCAGGATGTTGCGCAGGCGCGTTCGATCGGTCAGGTCCCCCACCACGAGCCTGGCCTCGCTCGCCACGGCGGCGGCGTGCCCGCTCGTCAGGTTATCGAAGACGACCACCTCGTGGCCGAGCTCGACGAAGCGCTCGACGCTCGTCGAGCCGACGTATCCGGCGCCGCCGACGACGAGGATCTTCATCGCGCCGGCCCGCTCAGCTGGCCAGCACGGCGGCCGTGTCGGTCACCGTGCGGGCGAGGGCGGGCGTCAGCTGCGTCGCGACGCGGGTGGCTCCCGCGGCGGCGGCGTCCTCGAGCTGCTCGACGTTGCGGAAGCGGCCGCTGGCCTTGACGCCGATGCGCGGGCCGACACTGTCGCGCAGGAGCCGGGTGCGGGCGACGGTCGCGCTCGCGCTGGCGGAGCCGGAGCCGGTGACGACGTAATCGGCGCCGGCTCGCTCGGCCAGGTGGCAGGCACGGCGCACGAGGTCCTCGGCGAGGGGATCCGCGCCGACGATCACCCCGGCTGAGGCGAGCGCCGAGTGGGCCATGTCGACGACGGCAAGCATGTCGTTGAAGACCGTCTCGTCGTCGCCCGAGACGAGCGCGCCACTGTTGAGGACGAAGTCGATCTGGGTCGCGCCCTGTTCGAGGGCCTTCGAGGCCTCGAAGGCCTTGACACTGAGCAGCTGGCCGCCGTGCGGAAAGCCGACCACGGTTCCGAGCGTCACTCGCGACCGTCCCATCGAGCGCTTCGCCGGCTTCACGAGCCACGGGCTCACGGTCAATGCCGCCACCTCGTGCTCGGTGGCGAGGCCGACGGCCGCCGCCAGATCGGCAAGCGACGCGTTCGGCTGCGTCAGGCGGTGCTCGACCCGGAGCGGGCGTCGACCGGTCAAGGTCATCGGAGCGCGGTCCCTCCGATTTGGCTCGGGCAGTTGATGGGCAATCCAGACATGGTCCGGACGGCCGATTGTAGCAGCGTGTCTGCGAGCGTCAGCCCTGCGGGATCGATCCAGCGCCGACCACCGGTGCGCGACGTCACCGGCGGCGCGCGAGGGCCAGCAGGGTGTCCCGCCGGTTCTGGCCCGGGTCGTCGAGGACGACCTCCGTCAGGCGGTCGAGGATCTCGCCGATCTCCGGGCCGGGAGCGATGCCGAGCTCGCGCTGGAGGTCATTGCCGTCGATCGCGAGCCGGCGCTGGACGAGCAGTCCCGGCTCGGCCGCCACCTGCTCGGCGATCCGTCCCTCGAGCTCGTCCTGGCTGGCATCGCCCGCGGCGCCGACCCCCGACGCCACGTTGTCGGCGCGGTGGAGTGCGAACAGCAGCTCGCGGTCGACGCCGTCGAGGCGGCGCACGAACCGGCGGACCGCCGCATCGGTCCAGGTGGGGTCGTAGGCGTACATGTGATGGCGGATGGCCTCGACCACCGGCTCGGCGATGGAGCGAGCGACCCGGAGCCTGCGCAGCACGGCGTCCGCGAGCTCTGCGGAGACCGTCTCGTGCCCGATGAAGTGGCCGTCGCGCAGGGTATCGGCCTTGCCGAGGTCATGGAGCAGCGCGGCCAGTCGCAGCCTCGGGGGGTCGTCCATCGCGGCTGCCTCGACCGTCCGCACTGAATGGTCGAGCGCATCGCCCGGGACCGCCTTTGACTGCGGGATGCCCCGCAGGCGCGCCAGCTCCGGGAGGATCACGGTGAGCAGCCCGAGGCGCTCGAGGATGCCGAACGCCCGCGATGGCGTCGCGTCGCGCGCGAGGATGCGCATCAGCTCGTCGCGGACGCGCTCGGCGGACACGGAAGCGACGGTCGGCGCCAGGTCGGCGATCGCTCGCTCGGTATCGGCCTCGATGGACAGGTCGAAGCGACCCACGAACCGAGCCGCCCGGATCAGGCGCAGGGCGTCCTCCGCGAAGCGCTCACGTGGATCCCCCACCGCCCGGAGCACCCGCGCGTCGAGATCCGCCTGCCCGCCGAGCGGGTCGACGAGCGTTCCGAGCCGGCCGTCAAGGGCGACGGGCAGCCACGCGATCGCGTTGATCGTGAAGTCGCGCCGGGCGAGGTCCTCGTCCAGCGTCGCCCCGAACCGCACGTCGTCGGGACGCCTTCGGTCACGGTACGCGCCCTCGGTGCGGTACGAGGTGACCTCGACGGCCGGGTTCGCCCCGATCGTGACCGTCCCGAACCGGTTCTCCCAGGTCGCGCCCTCGAACAGGGCCACCACCTCCTCCGGCCGAGCCGAGGTCGCCGCGTCCCACTCGCCGTGGTGCCCGAGGCCGAGCAGGCGGTCACGCACCGACCCGCCGACGAGCGCGACCTCGTGGCCCGCGCCGCGCAGCCGTCGCATGACCTCGATCGCGCGCTCGTGGAGGTCCGGGTAGGCGAGCTCGCTGACCATGACGCGCATACTAGGACCGGCACCCAGCGGTCCGGCCGATGTCGATCGGCCCGAGCCCCGATCGTCGTGATCGCAGGTGCGGCCGAGCGGCCGCCAACGCTTCCGGAGGTACCGACCGATGCGCTACGCACTCCTCATCGTCGATCCCGACACCGCCAACCCGTCGCCCGAGCCGCCCGACCCCGAGGTCGCGGCGCAGGTGATGAGGGAGTACAGCGCCTACACGCAGATGCTGAAGGACCGCGGCGCGTACCTCGGCGGCGAGGCGCTCCAGGCGAACCCGACGGCGACGACGGTGCGCGTCCAGGAGGGCAAGACGATCATCACCGACGGCCCGTTCATCGAGGCCAAAGAGGCGCTCGGCGGCTTCTACCTCATCGAGGCGCGCGACCTGGACGAGGCGCTGGAGCTTGCCGCCGGTTGTCCCGGCGTGAAGTGGGGCGCGATCGAGGTTCGGCCGATCTGGGAGTTCCCGACCGAGCCTGAGGCGATCGCCGTCGGCAACGAGGCGCGGCAGGCGGTCTAGGCCGGCTGCGTCTGCGGGGCGGACACCACCGCCGGGCGCGGCGCCTCCAGGAACAGGAACGTGCGCCACGCGTCGTTGCGCTCGTCCGCGAGGTAGCTGCCGAACAGGTAGCGCACGTCGGCACGCGGCGCGCGCGGCTCGCGCATCAGCGTCATCCGCGCCTCCGCAACGGTCTTGCCGCCCTTGCGGTGGTTGCACGGGCGGCACGCGGCGACGAGGTTCTCCCACTCGTGCCGTCCGCCGCGGTGCTTTGGCGTGACGTGGTCGATCGTCAGGTCACGGCTCACCTTGCCGCAGTACTGGCACGTATGCCGGTCGCGGCTGAACACCTCGCGCCGGCTGAGCTTCACGCGCGGCTGCGGACGCTTGACGTGGTGCTGGAGGCGGATGACCGATGGCGCCGGGATCTCGATCGTGGGCGTGTGGATCATCTGGTGGTTCTTCGCCAGCAGCTCCGCCTTCGACGCCCCGAGCAGCCGGAAGGCACGCCTGATGTCGCAGACGTTGAGCGGCTCGTAGTTTTGGTTGAGGACCAGGACGGGTGCGTTGATCATCGTTCGTGCGCTTCCTGCGCGCGATCATACCAACGCCGCCGCAACTCGCCGCGAGGCCGAGCCGTCGCGGCCGATGGGCCGGCTACTCCGCCTCGGCAGCGACCTCGAACGTCAGCGGCTGGTCGCCATCGAGCACGAGCCGGCCCTCGCCGTCGATCGTGTAGCTCGTCACCGACTGCACGGCGCCGACGAAGTCCTGCTCCTGCGCGGCCGTGGCGTTGTCGAGGCACGCCATCCGGGTCGTGGCGAGGGGGCCGAAGGTCAGCTCGTTGCCCTCGATCGTGACCTCGCCGCTGTACTGGTTGCAGCCGGTCGTCCCGCTCACGCCGTCGGCGTCGTCGAAGGCGAGGGTCGGGGGCGTCTCGCCCACCGGCGTCGCGCCGTCCAGGTCGACGAGCACCCATGACGTTCCCGCCAGGTCCATCGTCGCCTCCCGACTCGTGATCGCGCATCCGGTCAGCGCCAGGGCCGCGAGAACGACGATCGAGCGCTTCATCGGCTTCGAGGATACCCGCCCGATGGGCGCTGCGGCCGCCCGAGAGTAGAATGCGGCCTCGAATGACGACCATCGAACGATCGACCTGGGCCACGAAGGTTGGGCTCGCCCGCATGCTCGCGGGCGGCGTGATCATGGACGTCGTGACCGCCGACCAGGCGCGGATCGCCGAGGAGGCGGGCGCAGTCGCGGTCATGGCACTGGAGCGCGTTCCGTCCGATATCCGCAAGTTCGGCGGCGTGGCCCGCATGAGCGATCCGAAGCTCATTGGCGAGATCAAGGACGCGGTGAGCATCCCGGTGATGGCCAAGTGCCGCATCGGCCACTTCGCGGAGGCGCAGATCCTCGAGAGCCTCGAGGTCGACTACATCGACGAGTCCGAGGTGCTCACGCCGGCCGATGAGGAGCACCACATCGACAAGCACGGCTTCAAGGTCCCGTTCGTCTGCGGCTGCCGCGACCTCGGGGAGGCCCTGCGACGCATCGGCGAGGGCGCGGCCATGATCCGCACGAAGGGCGAGGCCGGGACCGGCGACATCGTCGAGGCGGTG
>CBFGTN010000077.1:0-8705 GCA_965652075.1 uncultured bacterium | reverse complement strand
GGCTGACCTTGTCGAGGATCTCCTCGTCGATCGCCTCGTCGCTGCGCAGGATGATGACGTCCGGCTGGATGCCGATGCCGCGCAGCGTGCTGACCGAGTGCTGCGTCGGCTTCGTCTTCAGCTCGCCGGTCGCGCCGATGGACGGCAGCCAGGTCACGTGGACGTAGAGGACGTTGCGACGGCCGACGTCCTTGCGCATCTGGCGGATGGCCTCGAGGAACGGGAGCGACTCGATGTCGCCGACCGTGCCGCCGACCTCGACGATGACGACGCCGTGCGCCGCGAGGCCGCTGGCCGCGACCGATCCGGTGCCCTCGCGAGCGACGCGCGCGATCCGCTCCTTGATCTCGTTCGTGATGTGCGGGATGACCTGCACCGTTCCACCGAGGTAGTCGCCGCGACGCTCCTTCGCGATCACGCTCTGGTAGATGCGTCCGGTCGTGACGTTCGAGGCCTGCGACAGGTTCTCGTCGATGAAGCGCTCGTAGTGCCCGAGATCCAGGTCGGTTTCCGCGCCGTCGTCGGTGACGAAGACCTCGCCGTGCTGGTACGGCGACATCGTGCCGGGGTCGATGTTGATGTACGGGTCGAGCTTCAGGATGCTGACCGGCACGCCACGGGCCTTCAGGATGCGACCGATGCTGGCCGCCGTGATGCCCTTGCCGAGCGAGCTGGTGACGCCACCCGTCACGAAGACGTACTTGGGCACCGAGGTGGTCCTCCGCGTGCGGCTGGGCGTGGCGGAAGCGCGACACGCGAGCAGGGACGCCGTGGGTCTGCTCGGGACGACATCATAGCGCATCTCGACGGCACACCGGGCACGGAACGTGCGGCCGCCGCGCCGCGCCCTATCCTTGCGGCCATGCCCGCCCGGCACGACCCCGCCGTCCACGTTCGCCGCACGTTCTTCCGCGACGGGAGACTCACCTCGTTGCCGTCACGCGGGTCCTATCGGCAGGCGGCGCTCGCCGAGCTCGCCGAGCGCTTCAGGCGTGACCAGCTCTACGACGAGCGGGAGGTGAACGAGGCCCTGGCCGGCGACGCGCCCGACCCGGCGACGCTGCGCCGCCTCCTCGTCGACCACGGCTTCCTCGGGCGCAGGAACGGGACGTACTGGCGCGAGCGACCCACCCCGCCGGCCGCCACCTGATCGCGGGCCGCAGAGATGACCGCAAGGCAGGTCGTCGGCGCCGTTCGGCTCATCCACCCGGCGCCGGCGGTCGCGGTCGTTGCGCTCAGCGCGGTGCTCGGCGCGATCCTCGGCGTCGAGGCAGGCCTGGAGCCGGGCCGGGCGCTGGCGCTCACCACGTTGTCGGTGGCCGGCTCGCAGATCCTCACCGGCGCACTGAACGACTGGGCGGACCGCGATCGCGACCGCGTCGTGCAGCCAACGAAGCCGATCCCGTCGGGGGATGTCACCCCTGCCATCGCGCTCGGGGTCGCCATCGCCGGGGCCGTCCTCCAGCTCGCGGCCTCGATCCCACTCGGCGCGCTGGCGCTGCTGCTCGGGGCGGCCGCATCCTCCTCGGCGGTGGCCTACAACCTGTGGCTCTCGCGCACCCCGTTGTCGGTGGTCCCGTACCTCGTGAGCTTCGGGCTCCTGCCGCTCTGGATCGCTGCGGGCGTCGGCGTCGAGCTCGAGCGAGTCGCGCCGGCGCCCCTGCTGGTCGGCCCCTTCGCGGCGGCGGCCCACCTGGCCAATACGCTTCGCGACTTCGACGCCGACGCGCGGCTCGGCTCGCGCAACCTGGCACAGGCGCTCGGTCGGGCGACGGCGTTCCGTCTCGCGTGGGTGCTGGCGATGGCCGTCGGCATCGGGGTCGGCATCGCGTTCGTTGTCGGAGGCCCGGTCACGCCGGCCGCGATCGGCCTCGGGATCATCGGGCTCGCAGCCGTCGCGCAGGGCATCGCCGGGCCACGGCGGCTGTGGGCCGGGATGCTCGTTGCGGCCGTGTCCTGGACGGCGGCCTGGGCTCTCGCCACGGCCTGACCCCGGAAACCGGGAACCGGCGCCGCGGCGCCGGTTCGATCCGTGCTCGGTCCGGTCGGTTGACTAGATCGTGTCGTCGAGCTCCAGCTCGTCGTCGTCGGTCTCCTCGGTGAGCTTCAGCCACACGAACAGGCCGGCAAGGATCGTGAGCGGGATGACGACCACCGCCGCGACGAGCGCGGCGATGGAGATGAGCAAGACTTTGATCGCCTTCATGGGAACTCCCTAGGGTGCGCCGGTGGGTTCGGCGGCTTGCTGTCGCTGCTCGGGTGCCGACGCGATCATATCCAAGATCTCGTCCCGAGTGAACTCCGCGAGCTGGTGGCCGGCGCGCGAGCCGGCGACGCCGAAGAGGCGGAGGACGAACGAGCCCTCCTGCTCGAAGAGGAAGACGTCGTGGGCCTTCTGCGAGTCGATGTAGTGGCCGATGATGCGCATCGCGTGCTCGTAGTAGTTCGTGATGTCGGCATGGGGCACGCTCTCCGCGGCCGTCCCGCGCTCGGCGGCCCGCGCGTCAATGAGCTCGCCCACCTGGTCATCGGTCAGCTCGTACGTGCGCTTCACCGCTGAGCCGAAGCTGTCCGAGTCCGCGCCGCCGGCCTGCAGGCCAAGGCCCTGGAGCACGAACCCGACCTCGAGCTCGAGGAGCAGCAGCTCCTTCAGGTTCTCGCGGTCAGCGAAGGCACCGATGCTCCGCAGGACCTCTTCCCACTGCTGCCGGGGACTGCCTTCGTAGATGCGCATGGCTGCGGCCGAGCATATACCCGAGGCCGGTCAGGTCAAGACCGCGGCGATGGTGCCTGCGGTGCGTGCATTGGCGATGATCAGCGCGATGTTCACGCGCAGCGTCCGGCCGCCCGAGGCCGTCGCGAGATGGCCGAGGAGGTGGGGGGTCACGGCACCGCCGCGAATGCCGCGTCGCTCTGCATCGGCCGTCGCCTCACGAATCCAGCCGTCGACCGCGTGCGGGTCGATGGCGAGATCGGCGGGTGGAGGCTGGACGATGAGCATCCCGCCGGCGCCTGGGATGGACCGATGCGCGGCGATCGCCGCCGCGGCCTGCGCCGGGGTGTCGACGCGGTGCGCGACGCGAAGCCCGGAGCTCGTGCTGTAGAAGGCCGGGAGCTCGTCTGTCCCGTAGCCGACGACCGGAACCCGCCTCGTCTCGAGCAGCTCGAGCGTCGCCGGCAGGTCGAGGATCGACTTCGCACCAGAGCAGACGACGGCGACCGGCGTCGCTGCCAGCTCGTCGATGTCACTCGAGATGTCGAAGCTCGTCGCGGCGCCTCGATGAACGCCGCCGATGCCACCCGTCGCGAACATCGCGATCCCCGCGAGGTGCGCCGCGCGCATCGTGGCGCTGACGGTCGTCGACGCGAGGGCGCGCGCGGCGAGGAGCGGCCCGAGGTCGCGCGAGCCGGCCTTCGCGACCCCGCGCTCCGGGTCCGCCAGGCGCTCGAGCAGGCCGCGATCCGCGCCCACCACGAGGCGGCCGTCCTCGATGGCGACGGTGGCCGGCACGGCGCCCGACTCGCGGACCGCCGCCTCGGCCGCGAGCGCAGTCTCGAGGTTGTGCGGGGCGGGCAGGCCCTGCGCGATCAGGCTCGACTCGAGTGCGACGACGCCTCGACCCGCCGCGAGCGCGGCGGCGACTTCGTCGGAGATCCGAAGCCGCTCCTCCGGGCTCATGGCCGGGTCACTCGCTCCTCGAGCGGGACCCGCGCCTGCGCGCCGGCCACGCCGGCGACCTGCGCCGCGAGCTCCAGCCCTGCGGAGAGGGCCCGATCGATGTCGACGTCGGCCCACGCCGGCCAGTCGTGGAGCTCGGCGAGAAACGCCGCGGCGAAGGCGTCCCCGGCCCCCGTCGAGTCGACCGCATGGATGCCTTCGGCCATCAATTGCCTCGCGGGAAGGTCGGGGTTCGAGGGCCAGATGGTCACACCATCAGGGCTCGTGACGACGATGCTGCCGCCGAAGTCCAACGCCAGCGTCTGCGCGTCCGTACCAAGCGCGTGGACCTCATCGGCGTTCAGGAGGATGAAGGCTGGATGGAGGTCGTCCGCGCGCCGCCACCATTCGGCCTCCGTGCCGGCAGGCAAGGCGCAGCCGAGGACGGCCCGGCGTCCCTCGCCCGCGATCGTGAGCTCGGCCTCCTCGAGCAGCGCGTAGCCCGAGACGACCGTCAATGGAGCCGCGTCGACGGAGCGGGGCAGGAGCGTCGAGCGACGGCTGAGCATCGTGCGCTCGCCACCGGCGCCGACGAGGATGACGACCGCGCCGGTTGCCTCGGCCGGGGCGACATCGAGGTCGACGCGATCGGCCTCCAGGGCGTCATGCACGAGGCGGCCCGATGCATCGTCTCCGAGCGCGCAGGCCAGCCGGACTCGAATGCCGCGCCGCGCGAGCCGGACCGCGACGTTCGCCCCCTGCCCGCCCGGACCCACTCGCACGGCGGCAGGGACGTCCCCGCCGGGGCGCACCGGCGCTGACGGTGCGACGTGGACGTCGAGCAGCGCATCGCCGACGACGAGGACGTCGACCGCCGGGGGCATCAGGGCTCGAGTGACTGGCGCGAGGCAAAGCCCTCGCGCGTCGTGTGCCAGTACCCGAGTTCCGCGTCGGTCAGCTTCCAGCACAGCCAGGCCGGCTCGCCATCCCGGATCGTCGGAAAGTCGACGAGCCCGGCGTCGAGATCTCGGACGACGACGCCCAGCGACTCGAGGTGGTCGAGCAGGGCCCCGACGATCTCCGATGACGGCTCCGGCCGCCGCCGCTCGACCGCGAGCTGGAGCAGCGTCGAGCGCACGACCGGCACGAGCCGACGCGCCTCCTCGACGGTGTAGGTCACCTCGGTCGCCATTGGAGGGCCGATGGTAGTGCTAGGATCGGGCACCCGACGGGCCTGCTCCGCGACGCGACGGCGCCCGCCGAACGCCGGAGGTGACGCCGAGGCGCCATGGCCGACGAGGACCGCCGCGACCTGAGCGGCATGAACGACGAGGCGCCGCCCGGCGCCGATCCGTACATCGCCTATGACGACTTCAACCTCCCCGCCTACGTCGGGCTCCCGAGCTTCCAGAAGCTCCCCTGGCTGACCGATGCCGATGCGCTCGCCCGCGAGCGCCCCGACGTGGCGATCGTCGGCGCGCCGTACGACGACTCGGTGAGCCACCGGCCCGGCGCGCGCTTCGGACCCCGGGCGATCCGCCAGGCCAGCTATCACGCCGGCGCGATCAACTCGCTGCAGCTCGACGTCGAGCCGTACGACTGGCTGAACGTCGTCGACGCCGGGGACGCGCCGGTGACGCCGATGGACATCGAGCGCTCCCACGCTGTCATCGAGCGCAAGGTCCTGGAGGTCGCGCGTTCGGGCGCGGTGCCGATCGTCCTCGGCGGCGACCACTCGATCACGTTCCCCTCGGCGTCGGCGGTCGCCAGGGCGGTCGCGCCGCGCCGACTCGGGATCGTGCACTTCGACGCGCACGCGGACGCTGCCAACGCGACGTGGGGCAACCTGCGCTCGCACGGCACGCCGATGCGCCGGCTCATCGAGTCCGGCGCGGTCGCCGGCCGCAACTTCGTGCAGGTCGGACTGCGCGGCTACTGGCCGGGTCCCGAGACGCTCGGCTGGATGCGCGAGCAGGGCATGCGCTGGCACCTGATGACCGAGATCGAGGAGCGCGGGGCCGAGGCGGTCATTGCCGACGCGATCGACCAGGCGCTCGACGGGCCGGAGCTCATCTACCTGTCGGTCGACATCGACGTCATCGACCCGGGCATGGCTCCGGGCACCGGAACGCCGGAGCCGGGGGGCATGTTGACCCGCGAGCTCCTCCGCGCGATCCGCCAGGTCGTGAGTCGCGTCGACCTTGCGGCGATGGACGTTGTCGAGGTCGCGCCGCCCTTCGACCATGCCGAGGTGACGGCGGCCGCCGCGCATCGGTGCGTCCTCGAGGCGATCAGCGCCCTGGCCGCGCGGCGGCGCGATGCCGGCGGCGAGCCGATCACCCACCTCGGCGCGGTCAGCGAGTCCTCGGGCGGCGGCTGAGCCTCAGGAGCCGCGCTGGAACGACGTCTGGGCGACCTTCGTGCCGTTGCGGATGGCGGTGACCGTGTACTCGCCCCTCGGCAGACCGGCGACGGTGAACGTCGAGTAGTAGTAGCCGTCACCACTGCCCTGCAGCGTGAACGGGCCGCCGGAGATCGTCCCGCCCGGGCCGGCGAGGATGACGTTGATCGCATCGCCCGCCGTCCCGCCGCGGAAGCGAACGAGCGCCGTGAACGTCGTCGCCCGTGCGGGCAGAACCCCGAGCGGGCCGTTGCAGCGCGGGCCCGAGATCGAGCGGCACGCCAGGACCTCGGCCGCGAACGGAGTGGTCGACGCTGCCTGCGCGGTCGGCGTGGGCCTTGGCGTGCGGGTCGGCTTCGGCGTCGGTGCGATGGTCGCGGTCGGAATCGGCGTCGGAGGCGGGGTCTCGGTCACCGCGCCGCCGGGCTCGCCTGCGGTCGGCGTCGAGCCGTCGGCAGCGATCGTGGCCGCCGACGGATCGTCCTGGCCGCCGCGCGGCAGGAAGATGAAGGCGACGACGATGATGAGGACGAGCGCGGCCGGGATGCGGTACTGCTCGAAGGTGGACTCGGACATCGAGCCATTCGGACGCTGCACGCAGCGCGCCAGCCGGGCCCCTAGGTGACCTCGAACGTCACGGTTGCGGCGAGGTCCCCGTTGCGCGTGATCCGCACCTCGTACGACCCCGGCTCCGATGCCTCGAAGGGGAAGAAGGTATAGCCGGAGCAGACCGTCCCGCAGTCGATGTCGGCGAGGTCGATCGAACCGTCGACCGTCGACCCGTCGGGCGCCACGAGCGTGGCGCCGATCACGTCATTGCCGGTGCCGTTCTCGAAGCCGACCCAGATGTCGACCGAGCCGGCGTTGCTCGCGCCGTTCGAGTCGCAGCCGGTCGGGGTCACGCTGCCGCGGATGCAGGGCTGCGCCTCGGCCGTGAAGCCATCGGGGAAGACGACGGGCTCACCGCTCGCCGCGGGCGAGGCGCTGGCGCCGGCCGAGGCGGTCGTTTCGGCGCTCGGCGAGGGCGTGGCCTGGGCCGTCACGATGGGAGTCGTCGACGGCGAGGGCGTGGTGTCCGCCGAGCCGACGCCGCCGCCGAAGAGGCCGGCGAGCACCGCCCCGCTCAAGAGGGCCAGGACGCCGAGGGCCAGGAATCCGAGGATCGCGACCGCGCCCAGCCCTCCGCGCCGATCGCGCGGCTGCTCCCATTCCTCGTAGCCGTAGCCATACGCCGCCTCGTCCTCGTAGGCGGCGTCGTCGAAGTTGTCGACGTGGTCGGGGGGCGGCGCTTCGGCCACCGGGACGTCGGAGGGCGGCGGCGCGCCCCAGTCGGGAGGCGGTGCGGCGATGGGCGTCGGCGCGGCGGCAGGTCGCGCCCAGTCATCGCGGTCGACGGTCACGTCCCCTGCTGCGGCCGCCGAGCCGACGGCCGCGGCCGTCCCCTCGTCGAGATAGTCATGTCGCACGTGCGGGTCCGCATCGGACCGTTTCGCCTGGCTGTCCGTCGGATCGGGCTCGAAGCGCTCGTACCCGCCCGGTTGGTCGTCGGCCATCCCACCGCGCCGATACGGGTCGCCGCCGGAGCGTCGGGCGCGGATCCGGTCCTGGAGCTCGTCACGGTCCATGCCGCGGGGTCGGATGCGGGCGTCCGGCGGGATCGCCGAACCGCACTGCGTGCAGAAGCCGGCGGGCGGCGTGGAGCGGTGGCAGGTCGGGCAGCGGATCTCGCCGGGCTTGGGAGTCGCCATGTCCCGCGCATTGTGCCCGTCGTGCGCGGTGCGTGCACGCCCCGGCGTCGGGTACGCTGCACGGCCGAATGCAGCGCATCAACGTCGTCGGCACGAGCTGCTCGGGCAAGACGACGATGGCCCGCGCGCTCGGGCATCGGCTGCAGCTCCCTCACGTCGAGATCGACGCCCTCTACTGGGAGCCGAACTGGACGGCGGCGCCCCAGCCCGTCTTCCGCGATCGGCTCGAGGCCGCACTGGCGGGCGATGCGTGGATCGCGGACGGCGGCTATGAGCTGGCGCGGGACATCACCTGGCGGCGGGCGGACACGGTGGTCTGGCTCGACTACCGGCTGTCGGTCGTGCTCGGCCGGTGGGCGCGTCGGACCGTCCGCCGGATTCGCTCGCGCGAGGAGTTCTGGCCGGGGACCGGCAATCGCGAGTCTGTCCGGAACGCGCTGCGCCGCGACGGGCTCCTGTGGTGGATCCTTCGCACCCACCGCGGGCGACGGAAGCGAATGATCGCGCGCCTGGAGCAGCGCCCGGACCTGCGGGTCGTCCGGCTCCGTTCGCCACGCGATGCGGAGGACTGGCTGGCGAGGATCTAGGCCCCGGGCCGCTTCCACTCGCTGCCGTCGGCGAAGCGCTCGCGCTTCCAGATCGGCAGCCGCAGCTTGATCTCCTCGATCACGAACCGGTTCGCCTCGTACGCCTCCGACCGATGCGCCGAGGCGGTCACGATCGCGACGGCCGCCTCGCCGATCGGCACGACGCCGGACCGATGCACGACCGCGCACGCGACACCGAACCGCGACTCGGCTTCGGCCCGGATCTCCTCGAGGACCGTCGACGCCATCTCGTCGTACGCCTCGTACTCGAGCTCGACGACGGCGCGGCCGTCGTCGGCGACGTCGCGCGC
>CBFGTN010000076.1:0-8833 GCA_965652075.1 uncultured bacterium | reverse complement strand
GGCTCGTTCCAGTCGGCGTCGATGACGACTCGGCCCTCCTGAAGTCGAACGCCTACGAATCGGGACCGGTTGCCGGACGCGCCACCACCGGATCGATATCGGACGCGGACGTTGCTGTCTGACTCCGGCCGCTGCCCGTGCTCGCCGTCACCGAACTGGATAACCGCTCGACCGTCCTCCTGCGTGATGACGAAGTGCCGGTCGTCCGGTCCGGACTCGGCAAAGTCGGCGCGCTCGTGCCAGCGCTCGCCGTCGACCTCGACGCGGATCGTTGATCGCCGGCCTCTCGCCGAGCCGAGGTACGCCTCATTCGCGATCCGATCCTGGTACGCGGACAGCGTGTCTCCGACGTACGCGAGAAGCTCGACGAGCGCGACGCCAAGGTCCTCCTCGTCCGAATCGGCCCACTCACGCAGATCGGTCCGCGCCTGGCGAACGAGGCGCTCGAGCTCCTGCCGGCCGTCCACCGGGTCAGTCACGACGAGCGACGATCCCAGATCAGGTCGAAGTCCTTGCGCCAGGTCGTGCCGAAGTCCTCGGAGGCTTCCGTGCGGCCGACGATTCGGTCGCGCTCGACGGTCGACACGATGCGCTGATGGAAGTCGGGGTCCTCGCGCGACATCGTCCACTCTCCGTCGACGAAGGTCATCGCGAACAGTCGGAGCACGCCGCGCTCGTCGTGGTAGAGGACCTCGAACTCGTCGTGGGCGTCGCTGCGGCCGATGACCCAGTCCCAGGTCGACTCATCCGCGCTGAACTCGGACCGCACGTGCAGGAACGCGTCGTTCAGCCACGCGATCGTCGCCGTGCCCTTCACCTCGATGTCCATGCTCTCGAGGAACCACGCGTTCGTGATCGTCAGGTCCCAGTCGCCGACGAGCGCCTCCCCCACCTTCTCGAGTGCCTCGTTCCTCATCGTCGCCTCCCTTGGCCGATCCGCATCGGCCAACCCTAGACGGCATAGGCATTGCATGCCCGTTGGTCGCACTGAGGAGGTCAAAACGACCGATGGAGGGCACCAACTGATGGCACCCAAGGTAGTTCAGGCCGTCGGCAAGACGGCTGGCAGGATCGCGGGGACGGTGGGAGACGTTGCCGGCGGAGCAATCAAGGCTGTGGGCAATGCCTTGCCGTTCGGCGATGACAAGCCGAAGCGCCGCCGGTCGACCCGGTCATCTGCGCCGAAGGCAACGACATCCACGTCCACGAAGGCCAGATCGACCGCGAAGCCGCGGTCCTCGTCCCGCACGCCGAAGGCGACGACCGCGTCGAAGGCCTCGACGACAACGAAGCGGGCGCCGAGCTCGAAGACCGGAACGTCGAAGCGATCGACCGGCACTCGGGCGACCTCGCGAAAGCGATCGACGAGCTCCTAGCCCTCGGTCACGCCGCCTCGCGGCCGAGGGAGTTGCGCCATGACGGGTGGCTGGGCCGCCACCCGAGGACGCGCTTGGCCCGCGCGTTCGACGCGCCGCGGGTCTCGGTGGCCATGACCGTGAGCATCTCGCCGCCGACCAGCCGGCCCAGCCAGAGCGGGATGCGGAACGGTGGCTTCGCGCCGAGCGATGCCGCGGCAACCGGCACCCAGTCGCGCATCGCTGCCGGCTCGTCGTCGACGATGTTGTACACGCCGCGCGTCCCCTGCTCGACCGCGACGAGGGTCGCGTCGGCGGCATCGGCGACGTGGATGAACGAGATCATCCCCTCACCATCGCCGATGATCGGGAAGAACCGACGCCGGATCATCTGCGTGAGCTCGCCGCCGTCAGCGTCGAGGGACGTGCCCGGCCCATAGAGCCCGCCGTACCGGAGGGCGATCCCCTCGGTCCAGCCGGCGCCGAGCACCCTCGCCTCGAGATACCGGATCGCCTCGATCGTCGTTTTCATCTGGTCGATGGGATTCGGATCGAGCGGATCGTCCTCCGTCTTCACGAGCGAGCCGCTGCGCTCGTACGGCCAG
Organism: uncultured bacterium; assembly: GCA_965652075.1. Taxonomy (GTDB): domain Bacteria; phylum Chloroflexota; class Limnocylindria; order QHBO01; family QHBO01; genus JACDBZ01. The sequence goes on along the minus strand of CBFGTN010000076.1, from coordinate 6,873 downwards.
CCCGCGAAGCTCTGGGCCACGAAACGACGGATGCCGGCAGTCCGCCCGGCAGCGAGGAGGTGATCGGTCCCCTCCGTGCGGAGGCGGTTCGTGTGCGCGAATGAGCGCGCGAAGTGCCGATAGTCCACAGAGCCGAGCGACGTCGCCTCGTGGACGATCACGTCCGGGCCGAACGTCAGGACGGTGGCCGCCACGGCATCGGCATCCAGGATGTCGACGACGAATGGCCTCGCGCCAAGCTTCTTCAGGAGCGATTGCTTCGAGGGCGCGGTCGTGGTTCCCGCCACCTCGTGGCCGTTGGCAAGCAGCTTCGGCACGAGCTGGCGTCCGATGACGCCGGTGGCGCCGGCGATGAGGATCTTCATGCCCGACAGCGCTGCACATTCCTCACCAGCGCCCGTCAGCGGGTCAGTACACCAGGACCGATGCGCCCTGGCGTTCGAAATCGGGACGGTTGCGGGTGACGATCGTCGCATCCAGGCCGCGGGCGACCGCAGCGATCAGGGCGTCACCCAGCCCCAGCCGGCCGCCGGCGTCCCGGCGCTGCCTTCGCGCCTCGCCTGCAGCCCGCGCGGCCGGCGGATCGGTGGCGACATAGTCGAGCGCGGCAAGCAGGCGGGCGAGGGCCGCGCGCTGATCTGCGGTGCCGCCCGAGAGGGCTTCGCACACCACGACGTCGCACGTGAAGAGCTCGTGACCTTGCTCGTACAGTCGGGCAAGCAGGCTCGCCGCCGGTTCATGGCCGTTGACGTGATCGATGACGAGGGTCGTGTCGAGCAGGTAGCGCACGCGCTACTCCGTCTCTTCCGATCGCAGCTCGTCGATCCATGCCGCCACCTCGCCCGGGCTCATCGCTCCCGGCCGGCCGCGCATCACGCCCGCCGTCTCCGCGATTGCGGCGCCCAGGGCATCGCGCCGAACCCGCTGCGCAACGGCGTCGGCGACATAGCGGCTCCGGCCGCGAGGGCCGGCGTAGCGATCGACCTCCTCGAGCAGTGATGCCGGGAGCGTCACGTTCGTGCGAGCCAACGCGGATCGTCTCGTCGAGTGTGTCATTCAGTGTGCAATCTTAGCACACTCCGACGTCAGCCCACCCGGTGCGCTCGCGCGAGATAGGGATGCGCGCCGAGCTCCTCGAACACGGCGGTCGCGGCGTGAAGCTCCGGCGAGCCGCCGGTCTCTTCCCACATCCACAGCCGGATCCGGGCAGCGTCGAAGCGGCGGTGCTCCTGGTCCAGGATCGGAAGCGCCCCGGATCGCCCGCTTGGAGCCTCGGGCAACGCCACGGACACCCCGAGGCGCGACGAGAGGCTGGCGAGCTGTTCGACCGCCGCGCCGAACAAGCCGTGGCGGACCTCGGTCGCCACGAGGTTGCCGCGCGCCAGGGCGACAGGCGCGATGTGGCCAGCGAACGATCCGACCAGCTCGATACCGTCACGGAGGGCCGGCGAGGACGGGTCTCGGCGGGAAAGGGCCGTGAACGCATCGGCCGCTTCGAAGACGAGCCAGGTGCTGAGCATGCCCTCGCGGATATCACCGCGTCGGTCGATCGCCTCCCGCAGCAGGGCCATCGCCCCCGCGTCCTCCTCGAGGCCGATCTTGACGATCGCCGGCGTGACCAGCCCGGGGATGACCGCCTGCAGGTCGGCGACCTTCAGCGCCGTCTCGGGAGCTTCGACCAGCATGGCCGCTGCCTCGTCGTACCGCCCCCGATAGGCGTACAGCAGGGCGCGCAGGCAGAGCAGCTCGACTCGGAGGTAGGCCTCCGCGATGTCCGCGTCCATCGAGAACAGCACCTGCTCCGCCTCCTCCCAGCGGCCGCTCATGAGCAGGAACTCGCCGCGGGCGGAGCGGCTCCAGCGGTCGAAGATCCCGTCCGGGATCGTCCGGCGCGAGTAATCGGTCGCCCACAGGAGGTGGCGATCCATCTCCGCGTACGACATCGGGAAGATCCGCCCGCCCTGGGAGGAGAGGTTCGAGTTGGCGCGTCCGACCTCGTCGGGCAGGTGGTTCTCCAGCGCGAGGTCCCGCGCGCGACGGAGCAGGTCGATGCCGGCCGCGTCGTCCTTGCCCATGACGCTGGTGCCGAGGTTGTTCGACGCGTGGGCCAGCGCCATCGTCGCGCCGGTCGCCTCCGCGACCCCGATCGCCAGGCGCGCCCAGTACTCGGCCTCGTCGAACTCCGGGATGAGCATCAGGCTCTGGGCGCGGAAGCTGTAGGCCATCGCCAGCTCCTGGCTCTGCCCGTAGCGCTCGAGGCCCTCGATGGCCAGCGCATTCTGCAGCTCCGCCTCGACCGGATCGCCCAGCAGCCAGATGTATCGGCCCAGCCAGATCCGCGCGTTCGCCGCGGCCCGGTCGTTGCCGGCCGCCTCGTGGATGTCGATCGCCTCCTGCTGGATCCGCGTCGCGCCCTGGGTGTCGCCAAGGAGGTAGATGTCCTGGGCGGCCGCCTCGAGCAGCCGGCCGCGCTCCTCTGGATCGTCGGCGGACGACTCCGCGGCGGCCACGTACCACTCGTACGCCTCGCGGTTCGCATTCAGGGCGTGCGCGCGATCGGCGGCGAGGCGCAGGTAGCGGCGGGCTCGCTCACGGTCGTCGCTGTGGTCGAAGTGGCGGGCCAGCTCGGCGACGAGCTCGTCTCCGCCGTGCTCCTCGAGCCATGCGCCGACCCGTCCGTGCATGACCCGTCGCGCGGTCGTCACGAGGCTGCCGTAGGCGACCTCGTGGATGAGCGGATGGCGGAACACGAATGACCGATCCCCACCGCCGTTCCCGCGGACCTGGATGAGCTCGGCCCGCTGGAGGCCGCGAAGGGCGTCGTCCGTCTCATCGGCATCGGCCTCGGCCAGGTCGACGACGACTCGCTCGTCGAACTCCATGCCGACGACCGATGCCAGCTGGAGCACGCGCCTCGACTCCGCCGGCAGCCCGTCGAGGCGGGCGAGCAGCATCTCGTGGATGGACGCCGGCAGCCGCTTTGGCTCACCGGCCCCTGAGCCGCCCTCGCCGTGGAGCAGCTCCTCGAGGAAGAGCGGGTTCCCCGCCGAGCGCTCGAGCACCTGCTCCGTCAGGTCTTCCGGCAGCGCTCGCCCCGTGACGAGCTCCGCTGCCATCCGTCGGGCGTCCTCCGGCCGCAGCGGTCGCAGGTTGATCTGCTCGTACGCGCTCCGCCCCTCCCAGCCGTGCGACCAGTTGGACCGATACGTCGCCAGCAGCGCCACGCGCAGCTCCGGAATGATCGTCAGCAGCTCCTCCACGACCGCCAGGCTGGCGGGGTCCGCCCAGTGCAGGTCGTCGAGGACGATGAGCGTCGGCGACGTCCGCGACGCCGCGCGCAGCAATGCCCCGAGGGCGTGGACCAGCATTCGCTGTCTGCCCGCCGGCGACAGGTCGACGAGCTCCGTCCCGTCGCCCGACGTCGCCCCGCTGACGTCGTCGAGAACGCGCGCCCAGGTCTCGAGCGTGTCGCCCTCGGCCTCGATGCCGGCGGCGCGGAGGGCCGCATCGGTCCCGTCCGCGTGCGCGGGAAGCAGCTGCGCCACGAGCTGCCCGACGAGGTGATAGGGAAAGGCCGACGCGTACGATCGCGACGACGTCCACGCCGTCACGAACCCGTTCGCCTCCGCGTGACGCGCGATCTCGTGCGCGAGCCGGCTCTTGCCGATTCCGGGCTCCCCCACCAGCGCGACCATGAGCCCGCGGCCATCCCTGGCCTCTTCGAGCGCCGATTCCAGCGAGCTCAGCTCCCGCTCCCGCCCGACGAGCTGCGCCTCCCCGCCTCGCACTCGAGGTCGTTCGGCAACGGCGCCCTCCAGCCGCCACGCCTCGACGGGCTCGGTGCGGCCCTTCACGGCCATGGGGTCGCGCGATTCGAACTCGAACGCGCCGGCCGCGAGCCGCCGCGTCATCGGCCCGGCGAGGATCTCGTTCGGGCCGGCGTTCTGCTGGAGCCGAGCCGCGATGTTCACCGCGTCGCCGCTGACGCTGTACTCGCCCTGCCGCGGGCCGCTCAATCCGCCGACGACCTCGCCGGTGTTCACGCCGATGCGGACCTCGATCCCGCCGTCGAGGCTGCCCACGGCCTCGCGAATGGCGATCGCCGCTCGCAGAGCGCGCTCCGCGTCGTCGTCGTGCGCCTGGGGCGCGCCGAACAGGGCCATCGCCGCGTCGCCGATGTACTTCTCGACGGTGCCGCCGTAGCGCTCGATCTCCCCCGCCACCGCGCCGAAATACGCGCGCTGGAGCTCGCGGACGTCCTCGGGATCGGTCGCCTCGGCGCGCGTGGAGAAGCCGACCATGTCGGCGAAGAGGACCGTCACGAGCCGCCGCTCGTCCGAGATCGTCACGACGACATTGTGCCGGGGCGCGCCAGTGACGAATGACCCAGACACGAACGAGCCCCGGCTCTCGGCCGGGGCTCCTGTGTTGGGACCGCGGGCGACGCCGGCTAGGGCGTGGCCAGTCGGTGGGCCTTGGCCAGCAGAGCGTGACCCTCGTCGGTCGGATGCGTGTCGAACGTGCCCTCGCCGATGTGCGTCAGTCCGAGCGCGTCGTCACCGATGACGGGGTAGGCATCGACGACCGTCATCCCGAAGGCACCGGCGGTGCAGGCGATGATGTCGTTGAGGCCGAAGGCCATCGGGTCGGTGGCGGAGCAGTCGATCCGCAGGTCGTTCCCGAGGAGGACGCCGTCCACCGCGTTCTCGTACGGCGCCCCAAGGCCGCCGAACGGGTTGTAGACCGTCATGACGTAGACCGTGGCGCCGTCGGGGTCACTGCCGAGCGCGGCTGCGATCGAGCCGAGCACGATCGGGTAGCGCTGCGCGGCGCCCTGGAGAGCCGCGACGACCTGGGCCTGGCAGGTCGCGCTCGACGGATTCTGAACGCACGCGTCCGACGGATCGTTCAGCAGCGCGCCGACGTCGTTGCCGCCGAGGCTGAGCGTCACGACCCGCGTGTCGGTGTTCGGGTCGCCGATCGCCGCGAAGGCCGCGCCGAGCTGGCCGGCGAGGAACGACTCGGTCGTCTCGCCACGAACGGCCAGGTTCGTCCAGGACTTCGCCCCGCCGTGCGGGATGCCCGCGAAGTAGTCCGCCAGCAGGGCGGTGTATCCGGTCTCGCTCGGCACCGACGCGCCGTCGCCCCAGGCCAGCGAGTCGCCGAGGGAGACGTACGCCGTGGACGGCTGCGCGGCCGCGACGGGCGAACCGATTGCGAGCGCCGCGGCGAGCCACGCCAGTGCGACGGCGGCCCGGGTGCGACCGCGATGGAGATGGGTGGGCATGGCGCCCTCCTGTGCTGTCTGCGGCGCTGACCGGCCGCTGGAGGCCACCATGCGACGGACGCGGTGCGGATCGGCTGCGGCCGGTCTGCGGTCCGGATGCGGCCGCTTGGATCAGGGCGTAACGCATCGACCATCGGCGTGCGTCATGCCGGAAACACCAGTGAACACAGAACCGATGGAGCGCACGAGATGAACCATCCATCTACGGGGTCCGACTGAGGACGCTGCCCTCTTCTGACGGTCCCCCGCGGCACCCGCCCAACCGCAGAGGACTCCCGAGTGAATTCCGCCCACCTCGCCGTCGTTCCGACGGCTCCGACTCCCATCCAAGCCATCGCCACCCACCGCGGGCCGCGCGGCCTGCGTGTCACCGCCATCGGGTCGATGCGCGTCAGCCTCGGTCGCCTGACGATCCACTCTCTGGGTGGGCCGAAGGCCGGCGCGAACCAGGCGCTGGGCCTGTTCGGCTTCCTGTTCGACCGCGGACGCCACGGGATCGACAAGGACGACGCGATCGAGATGGTCTGGCCCGACATGCCGATGGACCAGGCCGACACCGCGTTCCATCGAACGATCCTGGGGCTGCGCGGCACCCTGCGCGCCGGCGGATTCGACGACTCGATCCAGCTGGTCAACGGCCGCTACGTCCTCGCCTCCGGCCTCGTCAGCTGGTCCGACATCTGGGAGGTCGAGCGGCTCGTCGACCGGTCTGCCGCGACGCGCAACCTCCGCCGCCGGATCGAGCTGCTGGAGGATTGCCGCAGACTCAACGCGGCCGACTACATGGACGACTGCCCATTCTTCGGGACGAGCACGTTCGCAGAGCCACGTCGGCGGATGTTGCGCGACGTGCGTCACGCCGTCCTGCTCGAGCTCGCCGGCATCTATGCCGCGTCCGGACACGGCGCCCTCGCCGCCATCCGCCGATCCGAGGCGCGCGACATCGCCGCCGATGCGGTGGGAGCCGGAGACCAGGACGACGCGGCATGAGAAAGGCCCCGGCCGAAGCCGGGGCCTTTTCGCGTCGTCTTGGATTCGTAACCGTCTCAGCTACGAATCGGCGAGACCGTCATCGGTCTCAGTCGATCACTGGTTCCAGTGGTTGCCGGCGACCTCGTCGATCCAGTCGATGACCTCCTGCCGGTCGAGCCGGTATGAGAAGTCGTTGCCCTGGCACGCGTTCGGGTTGTTGAAGCCGAACGAGGTGACGGCCACGACGACGTTCGAGCTCGACGGGAAGAACACCGGGCCACCGGAGTCACCCGAGCACGTGCCGCCGCGGCTGCCGCCGTTGGGCTGGGTCTCGAGGTTGAAGCCGGCGGTGTTCTTGTTGGTCGTGGTCACGAGCGTCGTCTCCGCCATCAGCCGGATGCGGAACGACTCGGTCGGGTCGCTCGCGGCATGGCCGTCGGAGATGCCGTAGCCGGAGACCGTCAGCTTCACGCTCTTGTTGCCGGTGATCGCGCCGGCATCGGTGATCGTCGCGTACTCGGGGAGCACGACCGGCTTGTCGAGGATGATCACCCCGACGTCGCGGTGGTTCGGGAAGCCGGCGAAGTTGTCGAAGCCGTAGTTGTACATCTCGT
>CBFGTN010000075.1:0-8893 GCA_965652075.1 uncultured bacterium | reverse complement strand
CGTGCGGCGAGTCTTCCGCTCCGAGGAGCCACTCGTCGGCCGACCCCGGCGGCAGGATCTCGATCCAGGAGTTCAGGTTGGCCGTCTCGCTCTGGTTAAGCGGCAGGTCGGATGCCGCCGAGTCGTTGATGGAAATCGACGTCCCCATCCCCTGGTCCTCGACCATCGCCCGCGTTCCGAGCTCGACCACCAACCAATCGCCGGCCTGGTACTTGACCGGCGTGAGCGGCGCACCGACGTTGCCGAGCCAGGTGGCCGAGGCCGGGAACTTGCGCGCCGTCAGGTCCGGCCCGAAGTAGGCCGAGTCCACACTCGGCGGCTCGTGGGCAGCCAGCGCAGTTCCGCGCACGACGCTTCCGTCGGCGCTGACGACGCGGATGACCATCTGGGCCTGATGCTTCTGGTCGTCGCCGATGGCGATGCCGTCGCGCCGCGCCGCGCGCAGGACGGATCGAACGTAGCCCGCCAGCGTGCCGGCCGTCGCGAGCTTGTAGAAGTACTGGTGCATGAAGGCGTTCGATGGCGTCGGCATGGTATTGGCGGTGGTCGCGCCGCCACTCAACGTCATGCCGGGGGTCGGGCTCAACAGGCGCTCGGCGGTGAGGCCGTAATCGCCTGTCCAGGACGCGTCACGGGTAACGGCTGGTGCGCCTCCGGCCGTTCGGGAGACTCCGGTGTAGTAGAGCCGTCCGAAGGTCGGGATGGGAGCTGCGTCGGGAGGAAGTTCCGTCGCGGGCTCGACGGGTTTCGCGATAGAAGCTGAGGGCGAATCGGGTGCCGTGGGTCGGCTTGCGTAAGCCGTCTGCGACATCGATCCGGTGATGACCAGTGCTGACAGCGCTGCCGCCGTGAGCCGCAACGCGACCGTTGGACTCCCCCCGCCCATGTCCCCCTCCGTGGTTGCTTCGTCTCAATGTTGGTTCGACGTCGGCCGATACCGTATCAAAGATGATTGCGCGCTCACACCGACACTCGACGCGCATGGCTCCCGTGGTCATCGTGCGCCGGCGTTGGGTACAGGTGGTGGTGATGGTCGGGGCGAGAGGATTTGAACCTCCGACTTCGTCGTCCCGAACGACGCGCGCTACCAGGCTGCGCCACGCCCCGACCGAAGGCGGACATCCTACCAGCCAGCCCCTGACCGGTCCAACCGTCGCGACATTCGGATAGAGTCTCGCGCGAATGGTCGCCCGCTTCCTGGATCGGACCGATGCGCTGCTGCTGGCCTGGACGCTCCTCACGAAGGCGGGCGTCTTGGCGATCGGCTACGTCGCGCTGCAGACGGCCGTCGGCGGCGAGCCGGGGCTACTCGACCCATGGCACCGATGGGACGCGCCGCACTACACCGACATCGCGGTCTTCGGCTACATGGCCAACGACCCGGGCAACCTGAGGGCGCCCGGCTACGAGCAGGTCTTTCCCGGCGACCTCGACCTGTATATCGTCTTCTTCCCGCTCTACCCGTGGCTCGTGGCGGGCGCGAACGCCCTGCTTCGCGATCCGATCCTGTCGGCCTTCGTCGTCGCGACGGTCGCCTCGCTGTTCGTCGCGCCGGTGCTTTATCGCCTCGTCTCGGTCGACCTCGGCCATCGGATCGGGATGTGGTCGGCGGGCTTCCTGCTGATCTTCCCGACCGCCTACTTCCTGCACATCGGCTACACCGAGAGCCTGTTCCTGGCACTGGCGTTCGGCGCGATGTGGCTGGCGCGGATCCATCGCTGGTGGCCTGCCGGGCTGGTCGCGGCGCTCGCCGCCCTCGCGCGGGTGAACGGCCTGATTCTCATCCCGGCACTGGCGATCGAGGCATGGCTGCAGTGGCGCGCGGACCCGGATCGACGGCTGCGGGTCGAGTGGCTCGCGATCGGTGGCGTCGCCATCGGCTTCGGGGTCTACCTGGCGGTCAACCAGGCGGTGTACGGCGACCCGTTCGCGTTCAGCGACATCCAGCGCGAGCACTGGTTCAAGGAGCTCACCTGGCCGTGGGTCGGCCTGCAGACCATGGTGGGCTGGTTCCGAGACGAGAGCCCCGACTCGGCCCTGATGTACGGCGGCATGGAGCTGCTGTTCGTCGTCATCGGCCTGGCGGCGACGGTCGCGACGGCGTTCCGCCTGCGCCCGACGTGGACCGTCTGGATGGCCGGCAACTGGATCCTGACGATCAGCACCGGGTTCGTGCTCAGCGTCCCGCGCTACAGCCTGGCGCTGTTCGGGATCATGGTGTGGAGCGCGATCATCGCGGAACGCTGGCCCGTCGCGGGCTGGGTGCTTGCCGCGGGCTCGGCGACGGCGATGGCCTACTTCACGTGGCGGTTCGGCGCCGGGCAGTGGGCGTTCTGAGGGCTGTGTGGCCGCTGATCCATCGGTCAAATCTTCACCGGAAGCGAGCTCCGGTGAAGCCTCGACTCATCGATCGGTCAGTTCTTCACAGGTGGCGCGCTCGCGTGAATTCCCGACCGATCCGTGGGCGCCCAGTGGACGTCCGGACAATGAAGTGTCCCGAAGGAACTGCGGCGATCGTTGAGGTGATCTCGGACCAGCCAGCCGCCCCTTCGGGACACCCCGATGATCGCGATGCATGCGCGCGGAGGCAAGCCCCGTTGTCCACGAGTGTGCGAGCATCCGACCGAGTTATCCACAGCCCGTCCAACGCGAGGTCGTCCCGATGCCGATGTCGACCGCCCGCCGCAGCGCTCTCGCGCTCCTCCTGGCGGCGCTCGCCCTCCTCGTCCTGGGCACGATCGAGTCGGCGCGGGGCGCGACGCACGCCGTGGCGATCGCCGACTTCGCCTTCTCGCCCGCAACGCTGACGATCGCCACGGGCGACACGGTCACCTGGACGAACGACGACCCGGCGGTCCACACCGCCACGAGCACGACCGGCGCCTTCGATTCCGGCGATCTCGTGCAGGGCGCCTCGTTCAGCGTGACGTTCGATACACCCGGGACATACGACTACCTGTGCACGCCGCATCCGACGATGACCGGTCAGATCGTCGTGCTCGCCGCGGCCCCGACACCGACGGTCGCGCCGTCGCCCGGCGGGCCGATCCCGGATGTGGCGATGCGCCTCGAGTGGCCGCCACCGAGCGCCGCGCTCCCCGCAGGGCTCCTGCTCGTCGGCGCGGCGGGCCTGATGGTCATCGCGAGACGCCCGCGGCCCTAGTGGCTCGACCGCCGCTGAAACCTTCGTCGCCGCAGACGGCTCGATACGGGAGCAACCATTCGCAGCTGGAGCTCCCATGCCCCGCGTCCCTCGCCGCTCCTCGTTCCCCCGCCGATCGCTCGCGGCCCTCGCGATCCTCGGCGTCACCGCCGGGCTCACGTCGCTCGCAGCGCCGGCCCCGGCACGTGCCGCGGAGCACGCGGTCCAGATCGCCGACTCCGCGTTCTCGCCGACGACGCTGACGATCGCCGTCGGCGACACCGTGACGTGGACGAACGCCGACGACCGGCCGCACACGGTCACGTCGAACGACGGCGCCTTCGACTCCGGAAACCTCGACGAGGGCCAGTCGTTCTCGTTCACGTTCACCGAGCCGGGGACGTACGCGTACCGCTGCAACTACCACACCGAGATGCAGGCGACGATCGTCGTCACCGATGGGTCAGCGCCGGCATCGACGCCGTCGGGAGCCGGCAACGGCTCGACGGGGGCAGGGTCCGACACCGGGGATGCCGCCGCGCCCGCGTCCCACGCGCCGGGAACGCATGACGCGGGTCAGCCCGACACCGCGCTCACCGCGCCGGTCTCCCAGGCGTGGCTGGCGCCGGTGCTGATCGGCCTCGGGCTCGTGGCCCTCGCATTCGGCGTGACCCCGCCGGCCGCGTATCGCGAGCCGTCCGCGGTCGCGGTGACACCGCGAGACACGCGCCGCTAGCGCAGCGACGCTTCGACGAGCCCATCGAGAAGCTCCGGTCCGGCCTTCGCGAGCGGGACAGCGAACGCGAGGTGGCCGTCCGGGCGGACGAGCCAGGCGACCTCGTCGCCGTACGGTGAGCCGTCGCCGACCTCGATGCACTCGACCGATCCGCCCGGCCCGTCGGCCCGCATGACGACTGCCGCGAAGCCCCGGCCCAGGCGGTCGCGCAGCCGTCCGCCATCGGGAAGCGCGGTGTCGGGGGCGACCGAGCCGAGCACCAGCCCGATGTCGGTCGGCTCCAGGCCGGTCGCCGCGTAGGTTGCCGGCTCCGCCAGCCGGCCGGAGTTCACGCGCCGTCGGAACCACTCGCTGCGCGGCGCCATCCGCAGGACGAGGTTGCGCCAGCTGCGGCGCACCGGGCCGTGCGGCGCCATGAACCGCATCGTCGCGTCGGTGACGGCCAGGTTCTCGCGTGCCACCGGTCGCCGCTCGGCCTCGTACGTGTCGAGCAGCGACGAGCCGGCCTCGCCGCGGAGCACCCAGGCGAGCTTCCAGGCGAGGTTCTCGGCGTCGGCGACGCCGGAGTTCAGGCCGCGCGCGCCGAACGGCGACATCACGTGCGCGGCGTCGCCGGCGACGAACGCACGGCCCGAACGGAAGGCCGTGGCCAGGCGCTGGCTGAAGCGATAGGCGGTGACCCACACGAGCTCGTACGGGGTCTCGGCGCCGACCACCGATCGGATGCGGCGGTCGAGTCCGCCGCTCTCGCGCTCCGCGTCGGCATCGGTCTCGGGCGGGACCTGCCAGTCGATCCGCCAGATGCCGTCCGGCTGCGGATGGATCAGGACTTGGCGGCCGGGATTCCAGGGCGGGTCGAAGTGGAAGTGGCGCTCGTTCGTGAACGGCAGCTCGGCGCGCACGTCCGCGATGAGGAAGCGGTCGTCGAAGCTGTAGCCGTCGAAGGCGAGCCCGAGGGCATGGCGCACCGAGGAGTGGGCGCCATCGGTGCCGACGAGGAATCGTGACCGATGCGTCGTCGTGCCACCGTCGGTCTCGAAGGAGGCGGTGACGCCGCCGGCATCCTGTGACAGGCCGGCGAAGGCGTGTCCGCGGTGCATCCGGACGCCGAGCTCGAGGGCCCGCGCCTCCAGCAGCTCCTCGACCTCCGACTGGCTGATGTTCACGAACGGCGGGAAGTGCTCGTCGTCGCCCGGCAGGTGAACCTCGAACAGCTGCCGGCCACGGAAGTAGGTCCGGCCGACGCGCCACTGGATCCCGCGATCCGCGACGCGCTCGCCGACGCCGAGCCGCGCCCAGATCTCGAGGGTCTCGCGCTGCATGCAGATCGCCTTCGAGCCGACGCGCTCGCGGCTGGGCTCGGCCTCGAACAGCTCGACCGCGGCGCCGTGCTGGGCGAGGCGACCGGCGAGGGTCAGGCCGACGGCACCAGCGCCGACGACCGCCACGTCCGACATCGGCGTGCATGATAGGCAGCGACGGAGGTAACCGCCCCCGTAGGGAGTGGCGATGACTTCATCAATCGAGGAATGAGCGACCGATGCGACCGGTGACCAGGTTCCTGACCCTTGCCGCGGCCCTCGCGCTCGTCGCGGGCTGCGCGCCGACGGGCGGCGGTGCGAGCGGTGAGCCGAGCGACGACTCCGCGAGCGCGATCACCGTCGAGGTCGCGGACACCGATGCGGGACCGTCGCTGGTTGGGCCGGATGGGCGCACCCTGTACATCTTCACGCAGGACGCCGACGGGAGGAGCACCTGCAACGACGACTGCGCGACGATGTGGCCGCCCCTCGAGGTTGACGATGGCGCGACCATCGAGGCCGGTGAGGGCGTCACCGGAGAGCTCACGATCATCGAGCGCGATGACGGCGGCTCGCAGGTCGCATACGACGGGATGCCGCTCTACTTCTACGCCTCGGACTCCGGGCCTGGCGACGCGACCGGCGAGGGAGTCGGCGGCGTGTGGTTCATCGCCTCGCCGGAGGGCCGGGGCGCGCAGCCGTCGGAGGATGCCGAGCCGAGCGACGACGACATGTCGGAGCCGAGCGAGAGCGCGGAGCCGACGCCCGACTACGGCTACTAGGACCGGGCGCCGGCCGTCCGGCTAGTCCTGGAGCGCGGCCCACACCTCGCGGTCGCGCTCCGCCGTCCAGATCCGCGGATGGTCGATGCCGTCCAGCTCGTCCCACGTGCGCTGGACGTTAAACGGCATGCAGTGCTCGAAGATCGGGAAGCCCGCGTAGCGCGGGGCGAGCTGCGCGTGGACGGCCTCGAACGCCTCCTTCAGGGTCCCGCCTGAGTCCTTGACCTCGCGCGTCCCGTCGAGCGTCGTCCGCAGGAAGGCCCGCGTGTCGTCGATCGCGATCGCGACGTCGGCGTCCCGCACGACCGGCCCGCGACCGCCGACGAGCTGCGCCGGATCCAGGTCTCGGACGCGGTCGAGCGTCGAGGTCGACCAGTCCGCGACGTGGGCGTCGCCCATGTAGGGTGCCGCCTGCGCCTCGACGAGGTCACCGGCGAAGCAGATCCGCTCGTCGGGGAGCCACACCACGAGGTCGCCGGATGTGTGGCCGCGCCCGAGGTGGCGGAGCTCGACCGTCCGGTTGCCGAGGTCGAGCGTCAGCGCGTCCCCGAACGTCGTCGTCGGGTGGGTCAGGCCGGGGATCGTCTCGGCGCCGAGGAACAGCCGCGGCATCCTGCCCTGCTCGCTCGCCCAGTCCTGCGCGCCGCGTTCGGAGATCAGCGCCTTCGTGTTCACGTGCGCGACTATCCGCCGAGCGCCGAAGGCCGATGCGCCAAGGGTGCGGACGGCGTGGTAATGCGTCAGCACGAGGTCTCCGAACGGCCGGTCGCTCACCTCCGCGCGGATGACGTCGATCCAGCGCTGGGCCATGACCGGGGTCGCGCGCGCCTCGATCGCGAGGATCGCATGGGTCCCGACGATGCATCCGACGTTCGGGTCGCCCTGCGCGGTGTAGGCGAATACCCCGTCGGCGAGGCGCTCGAGCGTCGCTTCCTTCTCGGCCAGGTCCGCCGAGCTGGCGAAGGGCTTCGGCATGCGGCCGATGATAGGCCTCCCGGGCCGCCGGGTAGGATGGCGCCCACGTGAGACCCCACCCCGTCATCTCCGCGCTGATCATCGCGGTCGGCTCCGCCGCGCTCGCCTTCGCCGTCGGCTTCGCCGTCGATGCCGTCGGCGCCGGCATGCCGGTCGCCTCGGCCGCTGCCGCCCTCGTCGTGGCCGCCGCGTTCGCGCGCTGGCAGGTCCCCGGACTGCTGGCGTTCGGCCTGGTCGTGCTGATGGCCGACACGGTCGCGTACTGGACCGGGACGGACCTGCGATTCATCGACGAGGTCGCGATCGCGCTGCTCATCGTCACGGCGCTCATCGCGCATCGGCAGCGGCTCATCATCCCGAGGCCCGGCTGGCGCGAGGCGGCGCTGGGGGTCCTGTTCGGCGCCGGCATCGTCTCGTCCCTGACGAACGCCGTGCCCCTCGAGGTGTGGGTGCCCGGGGTCGTGCTGCTCGGGAAGGGCTTCGCCTTCTTCTACCTCGTCTCGTCCCTCGAGGTGCGAGGTGCCGAGGTTCGCCGCCTCGGCGCCGCGACCCTCGCGATCGGCCTCTTCATCCTGGCCCTCGGAATCGTCGAGCTGCTGGCGCCGCCCTTCGCGGAAGGCGTGCTCGGCGTCTATCCGATCGACCAGCGGCGCGGGCCGCTCCAGGTCGTCAACTCCTGGTTCACGCATCCGGCCATCTACGCCTGGCTCGCCGGCTTCCTGTCCCTGTTCCTGTTCGCGCGCTTCATCGTGCTGCGCCAGCGTTGGGCGCTCGCGCTCGGGCTCGTCGTGGGAGCGGCAAGCATCCTGTCCGGGCGCCGCACGCCGGTCATCAGCCTGGTCGTGAGCCTCGTCGCCGGCGCATCTCGAGAGCTGACGTCCCGCGGCATCGCGTGGCGGGTGTGGGGCGCGATCGCCGCGGGCGCGGTGCTCATCGCGGTCGTGACCCTCCCGCTGATGGGCAGCTTCTACCAGCGGACGTTCGAGGACTATTTCGGACGCCCGGCGTACATCGCGGAGATCTTCGACTTCGACGACCGCGGGCGAGCGAAGCGGATCGCGCAGCTGCAGCCGCGCGTCGCGCTCTACGCCGGATCCGTCGCCATCGCCTACGACCGGTTCCCGCTGGGCGCCGGCGTGGGCCGGTTCGGGAGCCAGATGAGCCGCGAGGTGCGCAGCCCGGTCTACCGCGAGTTCAAGCTCCACGACGTGAACGGGCTCCGCGCGCGGCGGCCGATCGCCGTCACCGACACCTTCTGGCCGATGATCCTGGGCGAGACGGGCGTGATCGGGCTGCTCGCCGCGTTCGCCTTCTTCGGGCTGCTGTTCCGCGACGTCTGGCGCGCCGCCCTGCCGGTCGGGCCGCCCGAGGTCCACGCGTTCGCGCTCGGCGCGCTGATGATCTACGTCGAGGCGCTCATTCGATCCGCGGCGGCGCCCGCCTTCGTGGCACCGCCCATCGCCTACTGGGTGTTCGGCGCCGTCGGGCTGGCGCTCGCGCTCCGCGCGTCCGAGTCCGAGGAGGGCGACGAGCCCGTCGCCTGACGCGGGAGCTCGACGACCGACGCCTCCACGATGCCGGCGAAGGAGCGGATCCGCTCGAGCACGGCCGGCTCGATGCCGTCGTCGACCGACACAAACATCATCGCCTCGCCGTGCTCCGAGAGCCGCGACAGCTCGAGCGAGCTGATGTTGATGCCCGCCTCGGCGAGGATCGTCCCGACCGTGCCCACGATGCCCGGCCGATCGTGATGCTTCGTGACGAGCATCGTCCCGCCGAGCTCGGCATCGATCGCGAAGCCGTCGAGCCACGCCAGGTGCGGTCGGCCGTGAGCGGTCGCCCCCGCCAGCGTCAGCACCGGGTCGGCGTCGGCGGGGCCGATCGACAGCTCGACGTAGGAGGCCCACGGGTCGGACGAGGCGGTCCGCTCCTCGCGGACGGTGAGGCCCCGCTCGCG
>CBFGTN010000074.1:0-9048 GCA_965652075.1 uncultured bacterium | reverse complement strand
ATCGCCGAGCCGTGGGACGTCGGCCCCGGCGGCTACCAGGTCGGCAACTTCCCGGTCGGCTGGGCGGAGTGGAACGGCAAGTACCGCGACACGGTGCGCCGCTTCTGGAAGGGGATCGGCGGCCAGGCCGGGGAGCTGGCGTATCGGCTCAGTGGCTCATCCGACCTGTACGCCGGCTCCGGACGCCGCCCGCACGCCAGCATCAACTTCGTGACCTCGCACGACGGCTTCACGCTCCACGACCTCGTGAGCTACGAGTCGAAGCACAACGAGGCGAATGCCGAGGGCAACCGCGACGGCGACGACAACAACGAGAGCATGAGCTTCGGGGTCGAGGGCGAGACCGATGACGAGGCGGTCATCGAGGCGCGCGAGAAGCAGAAGCGCAACTTCCTCGCCACCCTCCTGCTGAGCCAGGGCGTGCCGATGCTCCTGGGGGGCGACGAGCTCGGCCGGACCCAGCGCGGCAACAACAACGGCTACGCGCAGGACAGTGAGATCAGCTGGTTCGACTGGGCGCTCGGCCGTCGAGACCGGCAGCTGCTCGTCTTCACCCGATCGCTGATCAAGCTGCTCAAGGCGCATCCGGTGCTGCGGCGGCGGACGTTCTTCCAGGGCCGCCAGATCCGCGGCTCGCGCGTGAAGGACCTCACCTGGTTCGCGCCGGACGGCACCGAGATGACCGACGAGCAGTGGCAGGCCCCGGGCGTCCGGACGCTCGCCGTCCAGTTCGCCGGCGACGCGATCGACGACCGCGGGCCGCGAGGGGAGAAGATCGTCGACGACACCCTGCTCGTGATCCTCAACGCCGACGAACGGCCAGTCGCGTTCACCCTGCCGAATCACGCGGCTTCGCGGCGCTGGGAGGTCGTCTTCGACACGGTGCACGCGAGCTTCACGGCCGCGCACGGTGAGCACGTCGGCGGCGCGGCGTATCGCGTTGCCGAGCGGTCGGTGGCATGCCTGCGGCGGCTCCCGCGCGTGCGCCGGATCACCGAGGGCTAGCGCGTTCCGATGACGCCCGAGCAGCTCGACGAGCTGGTTCCGCCCTCGTTCGTCGACGCGTACCGCCGCCGCCGGCCGATCTCGCCGGCCATGCGCGACGCGGTCCTCGCCGCGATGGCCCTGACGCCCGATGCCGAGCTTCCCGATCGCGGCCGGGTCGTGGTCGGGCGTCCGGGGAGGCCGCTCCCGGAGGCGGCCGAGGTGTTGCTCGAGGACCGGACGCAGCTCGGGCGGGTCGAGGGGCTGCCGCCCGACACGCCCTACGGCTACCACCGGCTCGTGCGCGACGACGGGCGCGAGGCGCTCCTGGTCGTGGGACCCGGCCGCTGCCATCTGCCCTCCGAGCTGCGCGCGTGGGGCTGGGCCGTCCAGCTCCCGACGACGCGCTCACGCCGGTCGTGGGGGATCGGCGACCTCGGCGACCTTCGAGAGCTCGCCGCGTGGTCGCGTCGCGCGGGCGCTGGCTTCCTGACCGTCAGCCCGCTCGGCGCGCCGAACCCCACCGCCGAGCCGGAGGCGAGCCCGTACTTCCCGAGCACGCGACGGTTCGGCAACCCGCTCGCATTGCGACCCGAGGAGCTGCCGGGAGCGGTCGAGCTCGACGAGCTGGCCGAGGCGGGGCGCGCGCTGAATGCCGCGCGCCTCGTCGACCGCCGCCGGGCGGCCGCACTGAAGATGCGGGCGCTCGAGCGGACGTGGGCGCACGGCGCCTTCGATCGCGCCGCGTTCGAGGCCTGGCGCCGCGAGCAGGGCCGCTCGCTCGAGCGCTGGGCGCTGTTCTGCGTCCTCGCGGAGCGCCATGGTCCGGGCTGGCCGTCGTGGCCGTCCGCATTGCACGACCCCGACGGCCCGGCCGCACGGCAGGTGGCATCTGAGGCGCCGCACCGGATCGCGTTCCACGCCTGGGTCCAGTGGTGCTTCGACCTCCAGCTCGCGGCGGCCTCGGCCGACCTGCGCCGGATCGCGGACTTGCCGGTCGGTGCCGACCCGGGAGGCTTCGACGCCTGGGAGTGGCAGGAGCAGCTCGCGAGCGGCGCGACGTTCGGCGTGCCGCCGGATCGATTCAACGCCGCGGGGCAGGACTGGGGCATGCAGCCGTTCGTCCCGCATCGCCTGCGCGAGGCGGGCTACCGGCCGTTCATCGACATCCTGCGCGCACAGCTGCGCCATGCCGGCGGCCTGCGGATCGACCACGTCCTCGGGCTCTTCCGTCTGTGGTGGATCCCGCGGGGCGCGGCGGACGGCGCCTACGTCCACTACCCGACCGATGAGCTGCTCGAAATCGTCGCGCTCGAGTCGCAGCGGGCCGGGGCGCTCGTGATCGGCGAGGACCTCGGGACCGTGCCGGCCGGAGTGCGCCGCGAGCTGCGGCGGCGGCGGCTGCTCTCGACCAGGCTCGTGCTCTTCGAGCGTCAGCGGCCCGCCCGGTTCCCGAGGCACGCGGTGGCCGGCGTCACGACCCACGACCTGCCCACGCTGGCGGGGCTCCTGACCGGGTCGGACCTCGACGACCAGTCGGCGGCCGGCGTCGCGGCCGACGCCGCTGGGCTGGCGACGCTGCGCTCCCGCGTGCTCGCCGCGGCCGATGTCGGCGACGATGCCGGGATCGAGGACGTCGTGACCGGCGTCCACCGTGCCCTGGCCGGATCTCCGGCGGCGCTCGTCATCGCCACGCTCGAGGACGCGCTCCGGGTGGAGCGGCGGCCGAACCTTCCCGGCACGCGATCGTCCCAGCGGCCGAACTGGTCGATCCCGCTGCCGGTCCCGGTCGAGGACCTCGGCGGCGACGTGCGGGTTCGCTCCCTGCTGCGCGTCCTCCAGCGCTGATCCGCGCCGCCTCCTCAGCCTCCGGGCTCGCTCTCGCCGCCCTCGCCCGCCTCGGCAAGCCGCGCCTGCCCGCCGATCGGCCCGGGGCCGTCCGGCACGCGCCGGTGGCCGCCCTGCGAGACCCAGGTCAGGCCTTCGTCGACGAGGCCGATCGCGGGTGCGATGACGACCGGCTGGACGATCGTCCGGCCGAACTGGCGGAGCGTCGCGACCACGACATCGCCGAGCGCGGCGCCGATGCCGATCGCCAGTCCCACGAGCAGCGCGGTGATCAGCTCGAGGCTGCCGCCGCCGGTGGGGGCATCGAGCAGGCCCTCGACGAGCAGCCGGCCCGGGAGGATCGGCAGCGCGGCCGCGGCGATCCACATTGACGCCGATGCGCGATTGCGACGAGCGAGCCAGCGACCGGCTCCTCCGATCAACGCCGCCGCCATCCCGGTCGCGAGGATCGCGTCGATGCCGCCGGCCAGCCCCAGGCGATTGATGACCAGTCCGGTGGCGCCGACGAGGGCTATCGAGAGGAGGAAGCGGACCGGCACGCCGTTGTGGAGCGCGAGCGCGGCGCACGCCACCGCGGCGGCAGCCGCCTGCGTCGCGATCGTGAACGGCTCGAACGAAGGAAGCTCGAACTCGAACGTCGGCCCCCACAGCGCCGCGATCCCAAGCCCGAGGCTGATCCCGATCCCGACCGCCGCGCCGAGCAGGAGCGCCTCGGTGAGGCGGGCGGTGCCCGACACGATCGACCCGTCGATGAGGTCGCGCATGCCTGCCGCGAGCGCGCCGCCGGGCAGGAAGATCATGATCGCGCCGGTCACCGCGATCGGCGCGCTGTACGTGAGGCCGAGCGCGAACAAGCCCATCACGATCACGACCGCGATCGCCGGCCCGAGGACGTTGCGGAAGAAGACGGGCAGGCCGACGTTCGTCAGCCACAGCAGCGCCGGGCGCGCCGCGATCGTGGCGAGCGCGGCGACCGCGACCTCGGCGGGGCCACCGCCGAACAGGACCGTCGAGCCACCGGCCGCGACCCCCGCAGCGAGCCACGCCACCCACGCGGGGTAGGCTGGCGGCGCCTCCTCGAGGCGTTCGACCTCGCGCAGGGCCTCGTCGACGCTCATCCGGCTCTCGAACAGCCGCCGCGCGAGCTCCGCCGACGCGGCCAGGCGCGCGTAGTTGGCCTGGGTCCGGCGAGCGACGCGAATGAGGGTGATCGGCTCCTCGTCGGGGCCGGGGTCGTAGGCGACCGAGATCGTGCCGAACTGGACGATGGCCACGACGTCCTCGAGCCCCGATGCCGATGCGATGCGCCGCATGGCGAGCTCCACCTCGTCGGTCGTCGCGCCGCTCGACAGCATGAGTGCGCCGACCCGGATCACGACGGACAGCGTCCGCCGCGCGGCCGGCCGATCGCCGGGCGGGGTCAGCGCCGGGGTGGACGCCTCACCCGCCATCGGGTCGCAGGACGAGCCCGCTGAGCGGCGGCAAGGTGAGGGTCGCGGAGGCCGGCTGGCCGTGCCATGGCTCGTCGATCGCCTCGACCCCGCCGAGGTTGCCGACGTTCGAGCCGCCGTAGTGCTCCGAGTCGGAGTTCAGCGCCTCGACCCACCGGCCCGCCTGGGGCAGGCCGAGCCGGTACTCGAAGCGCGGGATCGGCGTGAGGTTCATGACGGCCACCACCACGTCGCCGTCTCCGCGACGGATCCACGAGTACACCGACGACTCGACGTCGGACGCGTCGATCCAGCCGAAGCCAGCGGGATCGTGGTCGGCCGCCCACAGGGCCGGCGTGCCGAGATAGACCCGACCGAGGTCCTCGACGAAGTGGGCGATGCCGGCGTGCATCGGTTCGTCGAGGAGCTCCCAGGGGAGCGCCCGCTCGTGCGACCACTCGTCCCACGGCGCGAGCTCCGAGCCCATGAACAGCAGCTTCTTGCCCGGCTGCGTCCACATGTCCAGCAGCAGGGCGCGGAGGTTCGCGAAGCGCTGCCACTCGTCGCCGGGCATCTTTCGCAGCAGCGAGCCCTTGCCATGGACGACCTCGTCGTGAGAGAGCGGCAGCGCGAAGTGCTCGGTCCCGACGTACAGCCCGCGGAACGTCAGGCGGTCGTGGTGGAAGCGGCGGTGGACCGGGTCCTCCCGGAAGTAGGCCAGCGTGTCGTGCATCCAGCCCATGTCCCACTTGAACCCGAAGCCGATGCCGCCGAGATACGTCGGGCGGGTGATGCCCGGAAACGCGGTCGACTCCTCGGCGATCGTGACCACGCCGGGGAAGCGACCGTAGACCCGCTCGTTCGTCTCGCGCAGGAAGGCGATCGCCTCCAGGTTCTCGCGGCCCCCGTGCACGTTCGGCGTCCATTCGCCGGCCTTGCGCGAGTAGTCGAGGTAGAGCATCGACGCCACCGCGTCGACCCGCAGCCCGTCGACGTGGTAGCGGTCGCACCAGAACAGCGCGTTGGCGACGAGGAAGTTCCGGACCTCGGGGCGACCGAAGTCGAAGATCAGGGTCCCCCAGTCGGGATGCTCGCCGCGCTTCGGATCGGCGTGCTCGTAGAGCGGCGTGCCGTCGAACCGGCGCAGGGCGAAGTCGTCGGTCGGGAAGTGGGCCGGCACCCAGTCGAGGATGACCCCGATCCCGGCATTGTGCAGCGTGTCGACCATCGCGGCGAAGTCGTCCGGCGTCCCGAATCGGGCCGTCGGCGCGTAGTAGCCGGTGACCTGGTAGCCCCACGAGCCGTCATAGGGGTGCTCGGCGATCGGCAGCAGCTCGACATGGGTGAACCCGAACGCCCGGCAGTGGGTGACGAGCTCCTCCGCCGCCTGGCGGTAGCCGAGCCACGACCCGTCGGGATTGCGCATCCACGAGCCGAGGTGGACCTCGTAGGCTGCCATCGGCGACCGATACGGATCGCGGCGCCCGCGTTCGCGCATCCAGTCGTCATCGGTCCACGCAAACGCCGACGGGTCCCAGACCCGCGACGCCGTCTCCGGTCGGACCTGCATGCTGAAGGCGAGGGGATCGGCCTTCAGGCGCAGCCGCCCGTCGGCCCCGAGGACCTCGAACTTGTACAGCTCGCCCGCGCCGATGCCCGGCACGAAGAGCTCCCACACCCCGGACGCCCCCATCGAGCGCATCGGCATCACGCGCCCGTCCCAGCGATCGAAGTCGCCGGCGATGCGCACGCTGCGCGCGTTCGGCGCCCACACCGCGAAGCTCACGCCGTCGGCGCCCTCGTGGGTGCGCGGGTGCGCGCCGAGGACGTCGTAGAGGCGCTCGTGCGTGCCCTCGGCGATGAGGTGGAGGTCGACCTCGCCAAGGGTCGGGGTGAACCGATACGGGTCGTCCAGCTCCCAGGCGTTGCCGTCGGGGAACCCGAAACGGATGCGGTACGTGAACTGCCCGGGCCGCAGGTCCGGCACGATGCCGGCCCACAGGCCGTCGCCGACGGCCTCCATGGGCGCGGTGCCCCCGTTCGGCGCCACGAGCCACCCGGCGTCCGCGTCGGGATGGTAGGCGCGGATGACGGTCCCGCCGGGTACGGGATGCGCGCCAAGGATCGCGTGCGGGTCGTGATGCTCGCCGCGGGCGAGGCGCTGCCGCTCCTCGACCGGGGGGCCGAGCTCGACGGCGCCGGAGGTCATGTGGCAACGATAGCCGCCCGGGTCGGCGACTAGTAGAAGTAGTTGCCGCTCGAGAAGACCCGGTTGCGCGCCCGTCGGAGCCGTCCGGTGGCCGCCTTGCCGGCGACGGACCTGGCGATGTCGGGCTCGAACAGGGTCGAGACGAATCGGCCCGCGACGACCGCGTCGTCGAAGAGCAGGCCCATCTCGGGGTTGCGGTACAGCGCGAACGCGTCGAGGTTCAGCGTGCCGACGAGCACGCGGTCGTCCGAGACGATGACCTTTGCGTGAACCACCGCCGGGTACTCCCAGATCTCGACGCCGGCGCCGAGCAGCGCGTCGTAGTGATGGAGGAACGCTCCGTACGTCACGCCGTTCGCGTGTGCGGCGTCGGCGATGACGAGCCGGACCCGAACGCCTCGACGTGCGGCGGCGAGGATCTCGTTGATCACCGCCGAGTCGCCGATGTAGTAGTTCATGATGTCCAGCCGCCGTTCGGCGGTCCGCAGCTGCTCGATCGCGGCGTCGGTGTACGGCAGCCAGCCGCGGGGCCAGTTCATGATCACGTTGACGGCATGCGGCCCGTCCTCCGCCACCGTCGGGAAGTACGGCTCGAGCGCCTCGCCCTCGCGCAGCCGACCGCCGTGATAGGCGAACGTGGCCAGGAAGATCGCCTGCAGCTGGCGCGTGATCGGTCCGGTGAACCGGATGTAGACGTCGTGGAACCGTCCATCGAAGAAGTGGTCCTCGAGCCCGGCTCCGCCCATGTAGGCGACCTCACCGTCGACCAGGATCAACTTGCGATGCTCGACCCGCCCGGTCTGCCGCAGCCGCCGGGTCATGTGCCTGTTGCCAACCGGGCCGCGACGATCGGGCGGGAACAGGTCGTGGAACATCGTCTCGACGCCGGCCTCGGCGAGCGAGCGGTACATCGCCTTCGACCCGGTGAACGCGTGGCTGCCGAGGGCGTCCACGACGAGCCGCACGGCAACGCCGTCGCGCGCCTTCTGCGAGAAGAGCGGCGCGAACTGGTCACCGATGACGCCGGGCTGGAAGCCGTACTGCATGACGTGCACCGAGTGCTGGGCCCGGCCGACGTCCTCGAGCATGCGCGGGTAGAAGACCCGTCCCTCCGGCAGCACCTCGACGTCGGCCGCCGTCGTCGGGGCCCACAGGCGTCGCAGATCCGCGTGCTGTGGCCCGGCGCCGGCGAGCGCGCTGCGCGCGTAGTCGATCGCGTCGCCGACCGCGATCGGCCCGGACTCATCGCTCGGCGAAAGGCGCCCGCCGACCCGCAGGACGAACCACCAGGCCACGACGCCGAGCGCCACGAGGACGAGCGCCACCACCCCGAGCCAGCTCATCGATGCAACCCTCGCGTCATCCCGTGGCCGATGGCTCGGGCGTGACCGACGCGTCGCCGGTCATCGGCTCCGGCTCCGGCGCGCCGTCGGTGAGGTCCAGCAGGTAGGCGACGGTCTGGCGGCCGGCGGCCGCGAGCGGGAGCGACAGGATCGCACCCATGAGCCCGGCGAGCGCGGCCCCGACGACGAGGGCGGGCAGGATCACCGCCGGGTGAAGGTCGAGGGCGTCGCCGTGGACCTTCGGCTGGATCACGGCCCCGTCGATCTGCTCGACGATGACGAACAGGATGCCGACCGCCAGGACACCGGGAAGGCCGGCGATGACCGCGGTGATGATCAGGATCGGGATGAGGGCGAGGATCGGTCCGATGATCGGGATGAGCTCTGAGACCGCCAGGGTGACGGCGAACAGGAGCGCGTACTCGCCGATGTCGGGGTCGATCCACAGGCCGAACAGGTAGAAGCCGATGACGAACGGGACGAAGACGATGCCGGCGATGAGCGCCATCCCGCGTGCCCAGGCGCCGAAGACGTCGCCGAGGATCGCGAGGATCGCGAAGACCGACGCCCGGAACGATCCGGGGACCGCCGTGCGCAGGCCGACGAGCAGCGCCGGGCTGTCCGACAGCGCGTAGTAGATCCAGAACGGGAGGCCGGCCCAGGCGATGACGATCGCCACGAAGCCGGCGACGCCGGACGCGAGGGCTCCGAACATGCCGGCCAGGAGCTGCGGCACGGCCTGCGGCCAGCCCTCGACCCAGCCGGCGATCGCATCGTCGACGTTCTCCGGAAATGGCAGGCCGAGGACCCAGTCGGCGACCGAGTCGGCGATCGCCGGCAGGTTCGCGATGAGCGTGCCGAGCTGCTCGAGCAGGGCGGCGAGGATCACCCACACGAAGACGATGACGACGACGATCAGGCCGATGAGCGCGATGAGCGTTCCGCCCCAGCGCGGCACACCGGCAGCCTGCATCCGGTCGACGAGACCGTTCATCAGGAAGACGAGGATCAGGCCGATGATGTACGGCGCCAGGGCATCCTGGGCGAGGATGACGAGCAGCGTCAGGACGACGATGACGCCGCCGAAGATCACCGCGTGCCAGGTCGGCGGGAACTGGACGCGCCGCGGCGCGGCCATCGGCGAGGCCGTCGGGGCGGGTGTGCTCGGCGACGTGTCCACCACGGTGACCTCCGGACCTGGTTCGCGCGCGTAGGATAGGGGCAATCGACCCGC
>CBFGTN010000073.1:0-9233 GCA_965652075.1 uncultured bacterium | reverse complement strand
GAGCACCTGCATGGCATGCAGGGGGTCGGGGGTTCGAGTCCCCCCAGCTCCACCATCCTCATCGGTCAAGCTCAGGTGGTACCGCGAAGCGCCCCTTCGTCCTGGCAGGCGAAGGGGCTCGTTGGTTCCCGGAGGGACACCGATGATCGCAACCGGCAGCGGCGAGGCGATGACCGCCCGAGACGGGCGGCGCTGGACGCTGCGTCCGGCACGGCCGACGGACGGCCGCGGGCTGGCGCGCCTGTTCGCCGATGTCCGCCGTGAGGGTCGCTGGCTGATCACCGCCCCGGGTGCGGTGAGCGAGCCGTCGGAGAGCTTCTGGATCAGCGAGATGATCCGGGCCGCCGAGCACCTCGTGCTCGTCGCGGAGGCCGGCGGCGAGGTCGTGGGCAACGTCCTGGTGAGCGTCGATCGGGGCGTCTCCACCGAGCACATCGGGGTCCTGTCGATCACGATCGCCGAGGGCTGGCGCGACGTCGGCATCGGCACCGCGCTCGTCGAGACCGCCCAGCGCTGGGCGCGCGATCGCGGCCTGCGCAAGGTGTCCCTTGGCGTCTTCCCCGACAACGCGCGCGCGATCGCGGTCTACGAGAAGCGCGGCTTCGTGCGCGAGGGCCTGCGTCGGATGCAGTACCGCTCCGGAGACGCGTTCCGCGACGAGGTGCTGATGGCCTGGTTCCCGGAGGAGCCGACGGCGGCCGAGGGACGTGACCAGTGACGGCCCACACGCCCGCGCGCACGCGCGCGGATCGGTTCGACCCTGGCTCGTTCGAGCAGAAGTGGCGAGACCGCTGGGAGGCCGACGAGCTCTACGTCGCCCGCGACGACGATCCGCGACCGAAGCGCTACATCCTGACGATGTACCCGTACCCGTCCGGCGACCTGCACATCGGCCACTGGTATGCGGCGACCGGGCCGGACATCGTGGCCCGCATGCATCGGATGCTCGGCCACAACGTGATGTTCCCGATGGGCTTCGACAGCTTCGGGCTGCCGGCGGAGAACGCCGCGATCGACCGCGGCGTCGACCCGGCGACGTGGACGAACGCGAACATCAACCGGATGCGCACCCAGTTCCGGACGATGGGGGCGATGTTCGACTGGTCGCGCGAGGTCGTGACGAGCGACCCGGCGTACTACCGGTGGACGCAATGGATCTTCCTCCAGTTCTACAACGCCGGGCTCGCCTATCGGGCCATGGGCGCGGTCGACTGGTGCCCGAAGGACCAGGTCGTGCTGGCCCGCGAGCAGGTGCTGGGCACGGAGCGCCGCTGCTGGCGCTGCAACACCCCGGTCGTGAAGCGCGACCTCGAGCAGTGGTGGTTCCGGATCACGAACTACTCGGACGAGCTGCTTGACTACTCGACCATCGACTATCCCGAGCCGATCCGCCTGGTCCAGACGAACTGGATCGGCCGGTCGGAGGGGGCCGAGATCGACTTCCCCGTCGAGGCCGACGACGTGGAGCCGATCCGCGTGTTCACGACGCGCCCGGACACCGTCTTCGGCGCGACGTTCATGGTCCTGGCGCCCGAGCATCCGCTCGTCGCGGTCCTGACGACCGACGACCGACGCGCCGATGTCGAGGCATACGTCGCCGAGGCGCGCCGCGAGACCGAGATCGAGCGCATGAGCACCGAGCGCGACAAGACCGGCGTCTTCATCGGCGCGTACGCGACGAACCCGATGACGAGCGAACGGATCCCGATCTGGATCGCCGACTACGTGCTGCCCGGCTACGGCACCGGCGCGATCATGGCCGTCCCCGCCCACGACGAGCGCGACTACGAGTTCGCCCGGCGCTTCGACCTGCCGATCCGCTACGTCGTCGTCCCGGCCGGTGGGTCGGTCCCCGACGGGGAGGCGTTCCTCGCCCACTCGGACGACGAGGTGCTCGTCGAGTCCGGCGAGTTCACCGGCATGGCGGCCGCGGAGGCGATCGGCGCGATCACGAAGGCGCTCGAGGAGCGCGACCGGGGCCAGGCAGCGGTGACCTACCGCCAGCGCGACTGGCTCGTGAGCCGCCAGCGCTACTGGGGCGCGCCGATCCCGATCGTGTACTGCGACGAGCACGGCGCCCAGGCGGTGCCCGAGTCGGAGCTGCCGGTCACGCTGCCGGAGCACGTCGACTTCGCCCCGACCGGCGTCTCGCCGCTGCAGAACCACGCGGAGTGGCTGGCGGCGACCTGCCCGACGTGCGACGGACCCGCGCGGCGTGAGACGGACACGCTCGACACGTTCATCGACTCGGCGTGGTATTTCCTGCGCTACTGCTCCCCCACCGCGGAGGACGTCGCCTGGGACCGCGACCAGGTGCACGCCTGGATGCCGATGTACCTGTACACCGGCGGCGCGGAGCACGGCGTCCTCCATCTGCTCTACTACCGGTTCTTCGTAAAGGCGCTGCGGGACCTGGGCCACCTCGACTTCGACGAGCCGACGCATCGGCTCCGCAACCAGGGGCAGATCCTCGGCGCCGACCACAACCGGATGAGCAAGTCGCGCGGAAACGTCCAGGCGCCCGACGAGCTCGTGGCCCGCTACGGCGCCGACACCGTGCGCGCGTTCCTGATGTTCATCGGTCCGTGGGACCAGGGCGGGCCGTGGAGCCCCACGGGCATCGACGGCATTCAGCGCTGGCTGAGCCGGGTCTGGGGCGCCTGCCTGCCGTCGGCTGCCGGGGCGCCGCCGACGTCCGCGCCCGACGAAGAGCTGACGACCGCCCTCCGGCGTGCGGCGCACGTGACGATCGATGCGGTCACCGCCGACATTGAGCAGCTGCACTTCAACACGGCGATCAGCAAGCTCATGGAGCTCACGAACGCCGTCGTCCGTGCGCGCGAGACGGGGCTGGCGGGGTCGGACGCCTACGCCGAGGCCGTCGACGTGCTGCTGCGGCTGCTCGCACCGTTCGCCCCACACGTGGCGGAGGAGCTCTGGGAGCGCCGCGGGCAGCCGTACTCGATCCACCAGCAGGCGTGGCCGGTCGCCGATCCGGCTCTCGTCGCGGCCGAGACGATCGAGCTCCCGATCCAGGTGGACGGCAAGCTCCGCGATCGCCTCGTCGTCACGCCCGACACGCCGGCAGCCGAGATCGAGCGCCTGGCGCTCGCCTCCGAGCACGTCCAGCGCTACCTGGCAGGGCGCCAGCCCGCGCGCGTCATCCAGGTCCCCGGACGGCTCGTCAACGTCGTGACGCCCCGGGAGTGAGTCGATAAGCCCCGGGTAACCCGGCGATAACCTCGGGATTCGTAGGCTCGCAGCCTGCTTCCGGAGCTCCGGCGCCGAGTGCCCGGGCGTCGGACTCCGGACGCAGACCATCTCGCGTCTCGCCTCCATCGCACTGGAGGCCAGCCGTGTCCCGATCGGATCGCATTCTCGTCGCGGCGGGCGGCGCCGCCGTCGTGCTGGCGGCCGTCGCCGTCGCGATGCTGATGATGCCCGTCGCGACCCAGGGCGGGGCGCCATCGCCCGACCCGAACGCGGCGTTGCTCGTCGGGACACCGGCGGCGCTGCCGGGTGGGTCCGAGCCGCCGGCACCGGCCAGCGGGACGATGTTCGTCGACGTCGAGGGCGCGGTCGTCGAGCCCGGGATCCGCGAGCTGCCCGCCGGATCGCGGGTCGCCGACGCGATCGCCGCCGCGGGCGGCTACGCCAGCGACGCGGACCTGGAGGCCGCGGCGGCCGCCCTGAACCTCGCTCAGGCGCTCGCCGACGGGGAGCAGGTCCGCGTGCCGCGGATCGGCGACGCCTCGGCCGGGCCGACCGCTCCCGGCGCCGCGCCCGCCGGCGAGGTCTCGAACGGCGGAGGCACCGGGCTCGTCAACCTGAACACGGCAACGCCGGAGGAGCTCGAGGCGCTTCCCGGGATCGGCGCGGTCACCGTCCAGAAGATCGTCGCGGCACGCCAGGAGCGACCGTTCACGTCGCTCGAGGACGCCGTCGAGCGAGGCGTGATCCATCGCGGCCAGCTGGAGGACATCCAGGGAGTCGCGACGGCGGGCTGAGCCGTGTCCATCGCCGCCCTCGCCCTGCCGGCCGTCCTCGCCGGCGTGGCGAGTGGAATCCTCGCCGCCGACTCCATCGACGTGCCCCTGGTGCCGGCGGCCGCCGCCGGCATCGCGCTCTTCGCCACCGGGCTCCTGGCGCGCGGTCGCGCCGCGATCCTCCTCGGCGTCGCGATCCTCGGGCTCGCGATCGGCGCATGGCGCGGGACGGCGGCGGAGGAGCTCCCCGCCGGGCTGCCGTCGGTTGCGACCCTGGTCGACGCCGGTGACCAGCGGCTCGTCGGCACGGTCGTCGACGACCCGCGGCCGCGAGGCGACCGCCTGCAGCTCGTGCTGGACGAGCTCGCCGTCGAGTCCGACGGAGCCGTCCGATCACTCGGGGGCCGCCTGCTCGTCTGGCTCCCGCGTGGGATCGACGCGGGCGTGGGCGACCGGCTGCTCGTCGCCTCGCGCGTCGAGCTCGCCGAGGACTTCGACGGCTTCGCCTATCGCGAGTACCTGGGCCGGCAGGGCGTCCACGCCATCGCCCGTGCGAGGTCCGCGACGGTCGTTGGCGACGCCTCGGGACCCGCCGCGGCGCTCGCCGGGCTGCGCTCGCTCCTCCTCGACGGCCTGAACGACATCGTGCCCGAACCCGAAGCGGCCCTTGGCGCTGGGATCCTGCTCGGCGTTCGCAGCGCGATCGCACCCGACATCAGCGATGCGTTCGCAACTGCCGGACTGACGCACGTCGTCGCGATCTCGGGCTGGAACATCGCGATCGTCGCGGCGCTGGTGGCGACGGCGGTTCGGCCACTGGTGCGGCGGCCGGGCGGTCGATGGACCACGTCGGCGCTTGCGGCTGCGACCGTCGGCGGGTACGTGCTGCTGACCGGCGCCAGCCCATCCGTCGTTCGCGCCGCGCTCATGGCGGGCGCGATGTTCGTCGCTCGCCTCGGGGGCTCGCGTGCCCACGCGGCATCCGCCCTGGCGCTCGCCGCGCTTGCGATGCTGCTCGCCGCTCCGCCGGTGCTGTGGGACGTCGGCTTCCAGCTCTCGCTGCTCGCGACGGCCGGCCTCGTCTGGTTCGGGGCGTCGATCGAGGGCCGCCTGCGCGGCTGGCCGGCGTGGATCCGCGAGCCGGTGGCCCTGACGCTGGCCGCGCAGCTGACGACGCTGCCGGTGATCCTCGTGAACTTCGAGCGCCTCTCGCTCGTCGCACCGATCGCGAACATGCTCGTCGTGCCGTTCGTGCCGGTCGCCATGCTGTTCAGCGCGATCGCGTCGGCCGTCGGCCTTGTCGACGGCATCGTCCACGTTCCATTGGCCGGAGAGGCGTTGACCTTGCTGTCCGGCGGCGCGGCGTGGCTCGTGCTCCGCGCCATCGTCTGGCTGGGTTCGGCCGTCGCCTCGGTTCCGAGCGCGGCGATCGACGTGACGGTGCCTCCGGCCATGGCGGTCGCCTGGCTGCCGATCCTGGCCCTCGCGCGCTGGGCGATCCGCGATCGCCAGCCCGACGCGAAGGATGCAGCACGCGACGCCGAGCCGAGCGCGCTCGCCGACCTCGTCGGCCGGCTCGTCCGACCGCTGCCGGTGGCGGCCGCGATCGTGACGGTGCTCCTGGCGATCGCGATCGGCGCACGGCCCGATGGCCTCCTCCACCTGACGGTGCTCGACATCGGCCAGGGCGACGCGATCCTCGTCGAGGCACCGGACGGCTCGACGATGCTCGTCGACGGCGGCCCGGACCCGGAGCTGACCCTGCGACGCATCGGCGCGAACCTGCCGTACTTCGCTCGCCGCATCGACGTGCTCGTCCTCAGCCACCCGCACCAGGACCACGTCGCGGGGCTGGTCGAGGTGCTCGACCGCCACCGGGTCGGCGCAATCGTCCATGCCGGCATCCCGTTCGAGAACCCGGCCTACGCGCGGCTGCTGGCCGATGCGGCCAATGCCGGCGTGCCGGTTGTCGTCGCGCGCGCGGGCCAGGGGCTGGCGGTCGGGCCGGCGACCGTCACCGTCCTCTACCCGTCTGCGGCCGATGCCGCCGGGCCGCTTCCGGAGGGCGACATCAACAACGGATCGATCGTCTTGCGCCTCGCATTCGGCGGCTTCTCGGCGCTGCTCACCGGCGATGCCGAAGCGCCCGTCGAGGCAGCGCTCGCCACGCGCGGGCTGCTGGGCTCGGTCGACGTGCTCAAGGTCGGCCACCACGGCTCGACGTCGTCCACGACTCCCCGCCTCCTCGGCGCCGTCCGGCCATCGCTCGCGATCATCTCCTCCGGCGCGGGCAACGAGTACGGCCATCCCGCGCCGGAGACGCTCGCGGCACTCAGCGCGCAGCCAGGGACGAGCACGTTCCGGACCGATCTCGACGGTGACGTCGAGGTCGTGACCGACGGGTCCACGCTCCGCGTGCGGACCAATGCGGGATGGTCGGCCCCCAGGGCGGTGCACGGAGGGGCGGGCGCCGGTACGATCGAGCCGTGGCCGTCCCCGACCGAGACACCGCCAGGCAGCTGTTGGCCGACGCCGGGCTGCCGGATGGCATCGTCGCCCACTCGGAGGGCGTTGCCCGCGTCGCCGTCGCGGCCGCCGGGCTCGTGGCCGAGTCCTCGATCCCCGTGGATGGGACGCTCGTGGAGGCCGCGGCGCTCCTCCACGACATCGACAAGGTCGAGACGCGGGGCGGCGGTGAGCATGGGATCGCGGGCGCGCGGCGCCTCGAGGCGCTCGGCTACCCGGAGCTCGCCATGCCGGTCGCCTCCCACCCGCTCCACGCGCTCCTCGACGACGATCGCCATCCGATCGGCTGGCCGTCCGTCCTCGTCGCCGTCGCCGACCGGCACGTGGCACAGGCGTTCGTGACCGTCGACGAGCGCCTCGACGACATGAAGCTCCGACACCCCGAGCACGCCGACGCGATCGAGTCCGCGCGACGGCCCGCCCATGCGCTCGAAGAGCAGCTGGCCGAGGCGACCGGCCTGTCGGTGGACGCGCTCGTCGAGCGGCTGCGGGCCGCCTGGGAGGCCCGCACATGAGCGTCGCGCTCCTGTTCGTCCACGGCGACGACGGCTTCGGGCTCGATGCCGCGATCCACGACTTCGCCCGCGAGATCGATGCGACCGACACCGTCGAGGTCAACGCCGGCGCCGTTCCCGACGGGGCGATCGAACGCGCGCAGCTCGAGGCGGGGACGATGAGCCTGTTCGGCAGCCATCTGACCGTGCTTCGCCAGCCCCTGAAGGCGGCGGGCCGATCCTCGGCGGCGTCGGACCGGTTGCTGGCGCTCGTCAGCGAGCTGCCGGATGGCTCCGCGCTGGCGCTGCTCGAGGAGCGTCCGTCGCGCGACTTCACGAAGCCGCCCGCGCTGCTCAAGCGCCTGGCCGATGCGGTCACCGCGCGAGGCGGGCGCGTCGCCGAGCGCGCGGCACCACGGCGGGGCGAGCTCCGCGGCTGGATCACGGCCCACGCGGCGAGCACCGGCGTGAGGATCGAGACCCGGGCCGCGCACGTCCTCGCCGAACGCATCGGCGGCGGGATCTGGGAGACCGATATCGAACGCGGCGAGATGACCCGGGTCGCCGACTCCGAGCTGCGCAAGCTGGCGACGTACGCGGGCGAGCGCCCGATCAGCGCCGACGACGTCGAGGCGTTGACG
This sequence comes from uncultured bacterium, assembly GCA_965652075.1. Lineage (GTDB taxonomy): Bacteria > Chloroflexota > Limnocylindria > QHBO01 > QHBO01 > JACDBZ01. Next base: position 1,586 of record CBFGTN010000073.1, on the reverse strand, counting down.
GCCGACACGCGACCGGCGTCGGTGTTCGCGATCACGAATGCCGTCGACCGACGGGAGCCGGCGGCCGCCGCAGCCGCGCTGCAGCGAGCGCTCGACGAGGGTCAGCCCGGCCTGAGGATCCTGGCCTCACTCGCGGGACGGATCAGCGACCTGATCGTGGTGCGCGACCTCGTGGCGCGAAACGCGACGCCGGCCGAGATCGCGAAGCGCGTCGCGCGTGGCAACGCGAACGTCGCGCAGCGGCTCGTGGACGCCGCCAGGCGGTACCGCGGGGATGAGCTCGAACCGATGCTCATCGGCCTGTGGGAGGCCGACGTGGCGATCAAGTCGAACGCGATGGAGGAGCGGCCGGCACTGGCGGCCTGGCTCGGCGAGCACCTGCTCGCCCGTGACGTCCGAGGTGCCTAGGCGGCGGGCGCCTGACCGGCCTGGCCGGTCTGGAGGACTCGGTCGGACTCGATCGCGAACGTGCAGCGCGCGCCGTCGAGGCCGAGGATGCCGATGAGCTGCTGGTCGACATAGAGCTGGCGGCACGGCACGCACAGCGCGCCCGGGATCGCGAAGAAGAGGCGCTCGTCGGCCGCCGGATCGCGGAAGACGGTGTCGAACACGGACGTCAGGAGCGCCCCGCTGCAGAAGCGGCAGGTCTCGATCGGTCGCGAACGTCGCGTGTGGGCGGCCATGGCGGGAGCATGGGAATCGGGGCAGTCCTCCTCAATGGGACCGATGGCCCACCCCTGCGGGACCAACCCGGTACTTTTCGCCCGGTATCAGACGACGCGGACGACCTGCGCTGCCTTGCCCCACAACCGCTCGAGGCCGTAGAACTCGCGCTCCTCCGGCGCGAAGACGTGGACGATCACGCTGCCGTAGTCGAGCAGGACCCATCGCGACGACGCTCGGCCCTCGGCGCCGAGCGGGCGCACCCCGTCCTTGCGCAGCTCTTCGACGATGGCGCCCGCCAGCGCCTGGACCTGGCGATCGGAGCGGCCCGACAGGATGACGAAGAAGTCGGCCATGGTGGTGAGCTCGGCGGTCCGCAGCAGGACGATGTCGTTGCCCTTCTTGTCGGACGCGATCTCCACGATCCGGTGCGCGAGCTCGGTGGCATCGGACGGAATCTCGACGCGTTCGGGATCGGTCAGGACGGGCCACTCCTTCGTTCGCGGCGGTAGAGCCCGCGATCGACGATGAGCTCCTCGACGCCGCGCGGCACAAGGTAGCGGATGGTGTGCCCGGCCGCCACCCGCCCGCGGATCCGCGTGCTGCTCACGTCGAGGGATGGACCGTCGAGCAGGTGGATGCGTGCGGCGTTCGAGCCGAACCGCGACTCGAGATGCGCGCGGTCCGGCGCGGCCGACCCGGGCCGTGGGCCCACGACGAACTCGATCCGCTCGAGCAGCTCGTCCGGCTGGCGCCACGTGTCGATCTGAGCCAGGGAGTCGGCCGCCATGATCAGGAACAGCTCGGCCCCGTCTCCGTAGAGGCGGCGCAGCTCCACGACGCTGTCGATCGTGTACGACGGCCCCTCGCGCTCCATCTCGATGAGCGTCAGCTCGAAGGTCTCGTTGCCGTTGATCGCGAGC
>CBFGTN010000072.1:0-9446 GCA_965652075.1 uncultured bacterium | reverse complement strand
GCCTTGCGCGGCATGCACTCGGTGCAGTAGTTGCCGGCCACCGGGCTGCCGCAGATCGGGCAGGTCGGCAGCTCGGTCATCTCGAGCGCAGGGTTCTCGTCCAGCTCCTGGCTGATCGCGTCCTGCAGCTCGACGGAGCTCATCTGCAGGATGTAGTTCGCGGCGATCTGCTTCGGGGTCACCTTGACCTGCATCACTGGCTGGAGCTGCTGGCGGACCTCGACCGACATGGAACCTCGCTCGTTCACGGGAGCCCCGTAGTATAGGTGCGCTTGACCCGAAGCCCCCGGACGGGGTCAGGCCGGGGCGGCATTCACGCGGCGGACGATCGGTAACGCATGACCGATGCCGACGATGCTGTAGCCCGCCGGATCCTGCGAGAGCCGGTCTCGGTACTCGCGCATCGGCCAGCCGAAGAGCGCGCACAGACGCACGCGGTTCACGTGGTTGTGGGCGATGACGATCGCGCACCGCGCGCGGTCGGCGGCGAGCCAGGCTTCGACCGGCGCGAGCCCCGTCGTGGCGCGCGCGAGCACGTCGGCGCCGCTCTCCCCACCCGGGCATCGCGTCGCGAACGGATCGGCCTCCCACGCCGCTCGAGCCTCGGGGTCCCGTGCGCGGCACTCGTCGGCGGTCAGGCCGTCCCAGTCGCCGTAGTCGAGCTCGAGCAGCCCGTCGTGGACCTCGGGGTCGCCCGGCTGGCCCAGGGCGGCCGACACCGCGGCGCACGTCTGGAGGCAGCGAAGCGCGGGACTCGAGAGCAGGCGGACCTCGTCGTGCGGCAGCTCGTCGAGCTCGGCGCGCAGCGTCGACCCCAGGCGCTGGGCGAGGGCACGGCCATCGGCGGAGAGGGGCGGATCGGTCCGCTGCCCGAGGTTGCGGCCCGCGGCGGAGGCGTCCGTGGACGAGTGCCGCGCGAGGATCAAGGTGCCCATGGCTGCGCGGAGTCTAGAGCAGCCGGTGCGCTATCCTGTCGCTCCGCGCCTCCGCATGCCCAGGGCCATGACCTACGCCGTCCCCGACGAGACCGACCCGTCCGGCGCGCCCGCCTCCGGCGAGCGCGCCTCTTCGCGCCGTGCCCTTGGCTGCGCCTTCGAGATCGTCGAGACCCTCGTCCTGACGCTGCTGATCTACCTCGTCATCCACAACTTCGTGGCGCAGCCCTTCGAGGTTCAGCAGAGCTCGATGCTGCCGACGATCGTCGACGGCGAGTACATCCTCATCGACAAGCTGTCCGTCCGATTCGATGGGTATCACTACGGCGACGTGATCGTCTTCACCCCTCCGGCCGGCTCCGGGCTGGCCGATCCCGAGGTCCCGTTCATCAAGCGCATCATCGGGATGCCGGGCGACACGATCACGCTCGAGAACGGCCGCGTCTTCGTCACCCGCCCTGGCGAGAGCCCGGTGCGAATCGAGGAGCCGTACGTCGTCACGCGCGAGGACGGCACCACGGCGCCGACCGAATGCCCGCGTCCCGACTGCCCGAACGAGTGGATCGTCGGCGACAACCAGTACTTCGTCCTCGGCGACAACCGACCGTCCAGCCAGGACTCGCGCGTGTTCGGGCCGATCGACGAGGACCTGATCCTCGGCCGCGCGTGGCTGCGCTACTTCCCGCTGGAACGCGTCGGTCTCATCGAGCGGCCGGAGTACCCGACCCTCACCGCCAGCGACGACTGAGCGTCAGGCTCGCGCCGGCTCCTCCGCCACGATCCAGGCGTCGACGTCGCGAACGTAGTCCACGAGCGCATCGGCGCCGAACCAGAGCGCGAGCTCGGCCTCGGCCGTCTCCGGAGCATCCGAGGCGTGAATGAGGTTGCGGAGGCCGCTGACGCCGAGGTCCCCGCGGATCGTTCCCGGGTCCGCCTCGTTCGGCATCGTCTTGCCGACCATCAGGCGCACGACGGCGATCGCGTCCGGACCCTCCAGCGCGATGGCTGCGACCGGACCGGAGGTGATGAACTCGACGAGGCCGTCGTAGAAGTGCTTCCCGGCGTGGACCGCGTAGTGGCGCTCGGCCATGTCGCGCGGGACGGTCAGCAGCCGCAGGCCGACGACCTTCAGGCCCTTGCGCTCGAAGCGGCTGATGATCTCGCCGATGAGCCCGCGCTGGACCGCGTCGGGCTTGGCGAGGACGAGCGTGCGCTGCATGGCGAGGGACGGCCTCCTTAGGTGCTGGTGGACCGGCTCCGACGCTCCGCGGCGAGATCGTAGGCGCGCGTGGCCTCCGCCTCTCGACCGGCGGCGTTGAGCAGGTCGCCGAAGAGTAGCAGACGCTCCGGCGACGGCTGCGTCCCGAGGGTCGGCTCGATCAGCGCCACGCCGTCCGATGCCAGGGCCGGGTCGAGCCGGACGGCGATCGACATCTCCGAGTCCCCACGATCGAGGTCGCCAGCCACGTAGGCCACTCTCGCCTCCTCCAACCGCCCGCGGCCGGCCGCGACCCGCTCGTCGTCCAGCGGCTCGGCCGCATCCGACCCATCGGGCCTCGCGGTCCACGGGGGTCGCGGGGCGTGGCCCGCACGCGGCTGCATCGACTCCGGCACCGGCCACGTGAGGCGATCGGCCGCGCCGCCGGCCAGCTCGAAGGCCGCATCTGGGCCGACGGCGGCAAGCAGCCGCTCCTGTGCCCCTGTGGCCCGGTCCATCTCCCCCGCCGCCGCGAGGGTCTCGGCCTCGATCAGCATCGCCATCGGCAGGCGCCGCTGCGGGCTGGACGGCCGGATCGCCTCGAGCGCGCGTCTGGCCGCCGTCGGGCGGCCCTGGCGCCAGAGCGACTCCGCCAGGAGCAGCCGGAGCGCATCGGTCTCGTCATCCGAGGTCACGCCGTCGGCCTCCAGGGTGGCGAGCCGACGTCGTACGGTCCCTTCGGCGAGGAGGACGAGCCCGGCGTCGATCTGAGCGCGGGCGAGGCCAAGCTCATCCGCGATGACGTCGATGATCTGCGGTCCGTCGGGATCGGCCACTGCCTCGGGCTCCCCGTCGGGGTCCGGCGTCGCCCCCGAGCCGGTCCCGCGCCCGCCGCTCACGAGCGCAGTGCGCGCTCGAACCGTGTCCGGCTGCGGAACGGCCCGAGGACGGCGAGGCGCGCCTCGGTGGGCGCGATCAGGCGTCGCGCGACGCGGAGAAGGTCGTCGATCGTCACGGCCTCGAGCCGCTCGATCACCTCGTCGACGGTGAGGATTCGCGGCAGTAGGGTCTCGCCCGTCCCGATCCAGCCCGCCACGGCACCGGAGTCCTCCATCCGCAGCTCGAGCCGTCCGCGCGTGTACGCTCTCGCGCGGTCCAGCTCCTCCGGGGCGACGGGGTCGGTGCTGATCCGGTCGAGCTGGTCGATGATCGCGGCAACCACCCGCGCGGCGTCCTCCGGATCGAAGCCGGCGTGGACGCCGAACGTCCCGGCATCGGCGTACGTGGCGCTGAAGGTCGACACGTCGTACACGAGCGAGCGGCGCTCGCGCAGCTCCATGAAGAGGCGGCTCCCCATCCCGTCGCCGAGGATCGCGCCGAGCAGGTCGAGCGCCCAGCGGTCGGGATCGTCGCGCGCGACGCCGGGCATCCCGAGACACAGGTTGCCCTGGCTCAGCCGCCGATGCGAGACCCGCAGCGCTCCCGCGGGGGCCGGCTTCGGGGCGGCGGCCGCGACCGGTGGGCGCAGGGTGGGAACGCCGTCCTCCGGCGGGCCGGCCGCGTGCCATCGGGTCGCTGCGCGGACCACCGCCTCGTGGTCGGTCGCGCCGGCGACGGCCAGGACGAGCCGCGCGGGCCGGTACGCGGCGCGCCAGTGGTCGACGACGCGACGATGGGTCGCTCGTCGAACCGAGCCGATCGTCCCCGCGATCTCGCGGCCAAGGGGATGCCGCCCGTAGAGGAGCTCGTCGAAGAGCGTGAAGACGTGGTCGGAGGGCGAGTCGACGTACATGCGGATCTCGTCGACGATCACCGGCTTCTCGGCCGAGAGGTCGCGGGCGCTGAGGACCGGGTGGAGCGCGAGCTCGCTGACGGCGTGCAGCGCGACGTCGAGATGCTCGGCGGGCACCTTCGAGCTGTAGACCGTCAGCTCGCGGTCGGTGCTGGCGTTGACGGAGCCGCCGACGCCCTCCACAACCTGCGAGAGCGCGCCGGGCTCGGGAAAGGCGCGGGTGCCCTTGAACACGAGATGCTCGAGGAGGTGCGAAAGGCCCGCGTGGGACGCGTCCTCGTGGCGCGACCCGACGGGCACGAGGATCGCGACGCTCGCCGATCGGGCCCCGGGCATCGTCTGCGTGACGACGCGCAGGCCGCTCGGAAGCACCGAGCGGACGTGCGGCGGCTCGGCTCCCCGCGGACGCGATCGCGTCCGGGCAGGCGCCGGCGTGGCCGTCACGCCCCGTCCTCGTCCTCTTCGGTGCGCTCCCCGTCGGCCGCGTCGGCATCGGCCGACATCAGGAGCTCCATCTGGATGAACCGCAGGTCGCGCGCGAGCTCCTCGGCGTTGCGCGGCAGCGGGCGCGAGGTGCTCGTGCCCTGCACATCCTCGCCGGCAAGCTCCGCCAGGCGCTGGGCGCCGCCAGCCGAGAACTCGAGGACGACGCGCTCGTTCCCGATCGTGAGCGTGTAGACCAGCAGCTGGTCACTGGTCGTGTCGAACTGGAGGTAGTCGAACGAGTCCAGGTTCACGCAGACCGCGAGGGGCGTGAAGTACGAGGCGACGTCCGGGTGGTCGACGACGATCCGCTCCACCCAGCCGGTCCCGCTCGACTCGGCGCGCGCGCCCCGGTAGTACGTGTACGAGACCGTCTGCTTCAGCAGCGGACGGAGGATGTTGTACATGTCGCTCTTGGCGGTCACGACGCCGGTGTTGATGTAGAGCTTGGCGCGCGCCTCGGACATTCGGGTCACGGTAGCGGATCATCGGCGTGTCTGGCACCACCTTCCGGCGTCGCGGAGCGGCGCAGATCGACTGTTAGGATACGGCCGGTGAAGCTGCTGGCGGCCGACATCGGAAACACGAACGTCACGATCGGCCTGTTCGAAGACGAGCGACTGTCTCGCTCGTGGCGAGCGATCACCCGGGCGAACGCCACCGTCGACGAGGTCGCCGCGATGCTCTCCTCGCTCCTCGCCCTCGACGGCCACCGCCTCGACGAGCTCGACGCCGTCGCGATCGCCAGCGTCGTGCCGCCGCTCACCGAGACGTGGGAGCGCCTCGTCACCGAGCGCATCGGCGTCAGCCCGGCATTCGTCGACGCCTCCACCCTCGACGGGATCCTCGAGGTCCGGATCGACCGGCCGTCCGAGGCCGGTGCGGACCGACTCGCCAACGCGCTCGCGGCGCGGACCGAGTTCGGGGGCCCGGCCATCGTCATCGACCTCGGCACGAGCACGAACTTCGACCTCGTCGACGCCGACGGCGCCTACATCGGCGGCGCGATCGCGCCCGGCCTCGGCCTGAGCCTGGAGGCCCTCGTCGGCAGGGCGAGCAAGCTGCCACGGATCGAGCTGCGCCGCCCGCCGTCGGCGATCGGCGCGAACACGGTCCACGCGATGCAGTCGGGCACGGTGCTCGGGTACATCGGCCTCGTCAGCGGCCTGCTGACGGCGCTGCGCACCGAGCTCCTCGAGCGATCGCCGGAGGGGAGCCGCGTCACCGTCATCGCGACCGGCGGCTACACGCATCAGCCCTGGCTGCGCGACGTCGTCGGCATCGATGCCGTCGAGCCCGATCTCACGCTGCGCGGCATCCGGTACGCCTGGCAGGCACGACGCGATCGGGATCGGGGCCACAGACGGCGCGCCGCGACTGGGACGCCGCGGGCATGACCGAGAGCCTCGGTCCGCTTGCCGGCCGCCGCGTCGTCGTCGGGGTGTCGGGGAGCATCGCGGCCTACAAGGCGGTCAGCCTCGTCCGCCTCCTGGCCGAGCGCGGCGCGGTCGTCGACGTGGCGATGACGCCGGCCGCGACCCGGTTCGTCGGGCCGCTCACGTTCGAGTCGCTGACGCATCGGCCGGTGGTCGCGGACGTGATGGAGCTCGACGCCGACCGCCAGATCGCGCACATCGAGCTTGCCGAGGCCGCCGACGCGATCGTCCTGGCTCCGGCGACCGCGAATCTCATCGGCGAGCTGGCCGCGGGCCTCGTCGACGACGCCGTGACCGCGATCGCGTGCGCCAGCCGCGCGCCGGTGATCGTCGCGCCGGCGATGGATGCCGGGATGTGGACCCATCCGGCCACGCAGCGCAACGTCACGACGCTCCGCGAATACGGCTACATGATCGTCGAGCCGGAGGTCGGCGAGCTCGCGTCGGGGCTGACCGGCATCGGCAGGCTGGCGGAGCCGCCCACGATCCTCGAGGCGATCGAGCGCCTCTTCGTGCGCTCGGGTGACCTCGAGGGCCTGCACGTCGTCGTCAGCGCCGGCGGCACGCGCGAGCCGCTCGACCCGGTTCGCTTCATCGGCAACCGGTCGTCCGGAAAGATGGGAGCGGCCATCGCCGAGTCGGCTCGCGACCGGGGCGCATCGGTCACGTTGATCGCCGGCGCCATGAGCGTCACCCCGCCGCGAGGCGTGACGGTCGTCGACGCCACGACAGCCCAGGCGATGCGCGAGTCGGTGCTGCGCGCGGCGCCCGGCGCGGACATCCTCGTCATGGCCGCCGCCGTGGCCGACTTCGCGCCGGCCCGCGCGAGCCAGCGCAAGATCAAGCGCTCCGGCGAGAACCTCCAGATCGAGCTGGTGCCGAACCCGGACATCGTGGCCGAGGTCGGCGAGATGCCGGACGACGTGCGGCCGTTCCTCATCGGCTTCGCGGCCGAGTCGAACGATCTCGAGGCCAACGCCGCGGCGAAGCTGCGCGACAAGGGTCTCGACCTGATCGTCGGCAACGTCGTCGGCGGTCCGTTCGACGCGATCGGCTCGGACGAGAACAAGGTGACCGTGTTCGGTGCCGAGGGAGCGCTCACCGACTGGCCGATGCTCCCGAAGCGCCAGGTCGCCGAGCGGCTGTGGGACCTGATCGCGGACCGATACCGCCGCGCCTCGACACCCGCGGGAGGCGACGCCTCCCCCCGGCGGCGCCGCGAGTGATCGTCGTCCACACCGCGGACGAGCTGCGAGACACGATCCTCCAACGACGCCTCGCCGGCGACAGCGTCGGCTTCATTCCGACGATGGGCATGCTCCACGACGGCCAGCTGTCCCTCATGCGCCGCGCCCGGGCCGAGACCGGATGCGTCGTCGCGTCGAGCTTCGTGAACCCGCACGCGTTCGTCAGCCTCGACGAAGGCGACCCGGGGACGCGGGACCACACTCGCGACCTGGCGCTGATGGAGCACGCGGAGGTCGACATCGCGTTCCTGCCGGACGTCACCACGCTCTACCCACCGGACGACACGACCCGCGTCACCGTCGAGGGCCTCACGCGCCAGCTCGAGGGAGCCTCGCGCCCCGGTCACCTCGACGGCCTGACGACCGTCATGCTGAAGCTCCTCCACCTCGTCGGCCCGGCACGGCTGTACATGGGCCAGCGCCATGCCCAGCAGATCGTGATCGTCCGGCACATGCTGCGCGACCTGTTCATGAACCTCGAGCTCGTCGTGTGCCCGACGATCCGCGACGACGACGGGCTCGCGATGTCGTCGGCGAACGCGCTGCTCGGCATCGAGGAGCGCCACGCCGCGACCTGCCTGTACAACGCGCTGAACGCGGCGGTCGCCTCGTACGACGCGGGCGAGCGCTCGGCGGAGGTGCTTCGCTGGCGGATGAGCGACGCCCTTGCCGGCGAGTCGAGGGCGCGGATCGACTACGTCAGCGTCGCGGACGCCGACTCGCTGGCCGAGCTGCAGCGCGTGGACGCGCCCGCAATCGCGCTCGTGGCGGTGTGGATCGGCCGCGCGCGCCTCACCGACAACATGCCGCTCGGCTGGGACGTCGCCTGAGGCCCGATCTCGCCAGCGAAAGTACTAGTGCCGGGCCACGGCCGCTCCGTATCATGCGGGCTGCCACCGAGGCGCGGGCCCTTCGGCCATGAGCGCTGACGGTGCATGGGAGGCCGGCGGGTGCCCACGTCCGGCCTCCCTTCGTCGTCCGTGCGGGGATCGGTCGCCCTAGAGCCGAGCCAGCAGCGCGTCGACGTCGATCGCGCCGTCAACCAGCTCGATGATCGTGGAGATCTTCTCGGTGTCCGAGGAGTGGGTCTTCACGAGGATCTCGTCGACCGCCTGTGCCGTGCGGTACGTATCGGTCCGCACGAGGAACGCGAACATCCCGGCAGCCCGAAGCGCATCGAGCACGCGCTGTGCGGGACGGAAGCCGCCGGTCAGCACGAGGCCGATGACTCGCGGCGTGGCGGCGTCACGGTTCGCCTGGATCGCCGCCGCCACCAGGTCCTCGCGATCGCCGGGGGTGATGAGCAGCGTCCGATCGCGGAGCAGCTCGACGGCATGGACCGCCTGCATCGCGCCGATCGCGACCCAGCCGATTGTCAGGCCCGGCGTCGCCTCCCCCGCGAGCAGCTCACCCTCGAGGTGCGTGGCGATGAGCTCGAGCGATGGGTTGGCCAGGAACTGCGAGTACGGGATGCACGCGATGAGCTCCACGCCGTGCTGGGCCAGCCCGCGCTCGAGGACCTCTGGCAGATGCGGATGCGACTCGACGTCGACCTTGTTGACGACCGCGCCGATGACGCGGACGCCGTGCGCGGCGAAGAGTGCGCAGTTGAGGACGATCTCGTCGATCGGCCGGCCGATGCCGCCCTCGCTGACGATGATGACCGGCGCGTCGAGCAGCGCCGCCACGCGCGCGTTCGACAGGCCCACGACCGCGCCGACACCCGCGTGCCCCGTGCCCTCGATGACGACGACGTCCTTGTCGGCGGCGATGCGGTCGTAGGCGGTGGCGACCTGCGCGCCGAGGTCGTCGTCGACGTTGCCCATGACGTAGTCCGTCGTGAAGTGGCGCGGCAGCGTGACCGGGGACATGTCGTCGAGTGGGTCCGGCAGCCCGAACGCCTCGCTCATGAGCACGGCGTCCTCGTCGGCCCGCGTGCCATCGACGACGAGGTAGCGCTGGCCGACGGGCTTCAGGAACCCGAGCCGCAGGTCGCGCTCGCGGATCGCCGCGAGCAGCCCGACGCTCGTCGTCGTCTTGCCGCGGTTCTGGCCGGTCGCCGCCAGGAAGACGCGTTTGGCCGGCATGCGCCGAACGCTTCCGGCGGTGTGCCGGGAGCTAGGTCCTCGCCTTCGTGCGGCGCTCCACGAGGTCGACGCCCTCGCGCAGCCGCGTGACGAGCTCGGCGTCGATCATCTCGGGCTCGAGATGCTCGCCGAGCCGCTCGAGCATGTCGGCCGCGACGCTGAGCAGCACGTCCGCATCGGCGATGAAGAACTGCGGCTCGTTGTTGTACCGGACGAGCGTCAGGCGCCCCTGGAGCGTCAGGCTGCCGCCCTCGGTGTGCGAGACCTG